>JBNLFN010000075.1:0-66362 GCA_050305555.1 Desulfobacteraceae bacterium
ACGCGAACTTCATAGTGCACATGGGGGCCTGTGCTGCGCCCCGTGTTGCCCATGGTTGCGACCAGTTGCCCCCGCTTGACCACTTCACCAGGGGTAGCCACAATTTCGTCGATATGGCCGTAACGGGTCACGATGCCATGCCCGTGATCAATCACAACCAGGTTCCCCAACAAACCTTTTGGGGCAGCAAATGAGACGACGCCATCTGCGGTGGCCACAATGGGAGTCCCTTTTCGGTTGGCAATGTCCAGCCCGCGATGAAATTCACGCTTACCGGTAAACGGTGATTGGCGATAGCCAAAGGTGGAGGTGATCCACCCGCGCACCGGGCGAATGGCCGGGGTGTGGGCCAGCAAATTTTTCTGCTGCTCCAACTTTCCCAGCACCCGTTTAAAATCATCATGCTGAATCAGCGAAGCGCTGTCCAACGCATCAATTTGAAGATGCATGTCCCTGATCAAACCCTGATGGCGCTGGTTCAGGTCCATGCTGGGGTTTAAGTCTTCCGGTGCTGACCCGCCCACACCGAACATCCCATCGGTCTCATCGCTCTGATCAATATTGGCAATGATTCGTATCTTTTTTTCAAATTTATTGAGCTGGACCAATTTATCTTTAAGGGCGTTGATCTCTATAGCAAAGTTTTGAATTTGCTCGCGCTGATGGAGAACTTCTTCGGTCTGTTGGGCCAGATTGATCTCCAAATCGCGCTTGTTGGTCAAATTAAGTTGTGCACCAATATAATCCACAACTCCATATCCAACGATCAAGGCAGCGATAAAGAGTATTGCGGCGCAACTATAAAGGGTTTTACGACAGCAGTGGACCTGTTTGATTGTTTTGCCTGAACCACCGAGAATGATGAAGGAGAATTTTTGTGCCATGATGAACCCTGCGTTTAAACTGAGCTGTGATTAATGTGTAATCCTAAAAACCAGTTCTAATCCAATTTATTGCACTTTCCCCAGCAAAATCTTAAGCACTGTAGCATACTACTGGGGATCTGTCAATAAGTTGACCGCTTTGCATCTGATTTTGTTTGGCTTTTTGAAAGTGGGCGCCATCACATGGCGGCTTCTATCAGCCGCCATGCAAGACGGTTACCCTTGTTTTAAGCGATACCCAATTTGAATTTGAGGGATTTTAGCGTGTTGAGCATCAACATCGTAATGGTCATGGGTCCGACACCACCCGGCACAGGAGTAATAAAACCGGCGGTCTCTTTAGCCGCCTCGAAATCGACATCCCCTTTGAGTATGGCAATCTTCTTACCGGTTTTTTCACTGATCTTTTCACCCACACGATTCACACCCACATCAATGACGCAAGCACCGGGCTTAATCCATTCAGGTTTGACCAGATCCGGAACACCTGCGGCGACGATCAGTATATCGGCGCGCCGGCAGTGAGCGGCCAGATCTTTGGTTCCGGTATGTACGATAGTCACGGTTGCATTGGCACCGGCGCCTTTTTGCACCATCATGTTGGCAATGGGTTTGCCCACAATATTGGAGCGACCCACTACGACGACTTCAGCCCCTTTGGTCTCAACACCAGCGCGTACGATCATCTCTTGAATGCCGGCCGGTGTACAGGGCGGGAATTTAACTTCATCGCCACCAATCATCAACCGACCGACATTAACGGGATGAAAACCATCCACGTCTTTGTCGGGATCGATGGCGTTTAGAACTTTCTTCTCATCGATGTGTTTGGGCAGCGGCAGTTGTACCAATATGCCGTTGATTTTGTCATCTTTGTTGTACTTGTCAATGAGCGCCAACAGATCGGTTTCAGATATATCAACCGGTTGGGTATCCTGGATCTCTGTGAAGCCTACCCGATGGGCTGTTTTAATTTTAAGCGTGACATAGGAGATAGAAGCAGGATTTTCTCCCACCAAAATGGTCACCAACCCGGGTACCACACCGTGCTTTTCCTTGATTTGAGCAACCTCGTTGGTAATCTCTTCCAAAATTTGCTCCCTGATCTCTGTTCCTTTGATAAGTTTTGCTGTCATCTTCTCTGTTCTCCTTTCAAAAATTAATATCAAGAATATCGCGCTCTCGCTTTTATAACGGAAAAGGTGGGGCCATCAATCCCATACCCTCGTTCAGACCCATCATAATATTCATGTTCTGGACCGCTTGCCCGGCGGCGCCTTTGACCAGATTGTCAATGGCTGCCATTAAAATCAATTGTCGGTTTTGCATATCCAGCACAAAACCGACATCGCAGCAATTGGTACCTCTTACATTTAGCGTATCCGGCGGTTGAGCGCCGCATAGTCTGACAAATGGGCGTCCTTGATAAAATTGCTGTAAACAATTCTCGATATCGTGCTGGGTTGCTCCCTGTTTCACCTGAGTATAGATGGTGGTCTGCATTCCTCGGGATAGGGGCACCAGGTGAGGCACAAAGGTCAGCTGAATCGATCGTCCTGCCGCTTCGCTCAAAATGGCCTCCATCTCGGGTGTATGCCGATGAGCGCCGACTTTGTATGCTTTAAATGATTCATTCACTTGGCAAAAATGGGTGGTCAAAGTTGCCCCCCGGCCTGCGCCACTGACCCCGGACTTGGCATCTGCAATGAGGGTTTGGGTATCAATCAAACCGGCTTTGAGCAGGGGTACCAATGGCAAAAGCACACTCGTGGGGTAGCATCCTGGGTTGCCCACCAGAACGGCTTTTTTAATCTCTTCGGTATAGACTTCGCTGAGTCCATATATGGCGGTGTCAAGCAGTTGCGGTGAACTATGGGGTTGGTAGTGCTGTTCGTAAGCGACCTGCTCTTTAAACCGGAAATCAGCGGATAAATCGATCACTTTGACCCCTTTTCCCAACAACTCGGGCACAATCGCCATGGGCAGCTTATGGGGCAACGCCGTAAAAACCACATCGGCACGGGTGGCCAGCTCCTGTGCACTAAATGTTTCCAGGGTTAGGTCCACCCATCCTTTCAACGACGGATAAATCGCATCGAACCGCCGGCCTGCATACTGCCGCGAAGTGAGACAGCTTAAGGTCACCTCCGGATGCCCACTGAGGATTCTAACCAATTCAGCGCCGGCATATCCCGTGGCACCGACAACTCCTGCGCGTATCATCTCCAACTCCCAATCAATTGTGTATATTTACCCGATCTGTACCGATCAATCAGGTGTACTACCTAATTTCCAGGCCAGAAAACTAAAGTGTATCGATTAGCACGCAACACCCGGATTTTCAATGTCAATCTGCCAGTAATTCCCGGTGAAATTGCTTGGCCACTGCTGACAAGACTTTGGAGTGGGTCACCACATTATTTTTCGCCAGGCCTTAGGCACGATTTAGGGTCTGTGGGAGCGGCGTCTCGCCGCGACATGCCATACGCATGGCGTTGATGTCGGAGCAGGTCGCCGCTCCCACAAGGACCTGTCAGTGTTCACTACCCCCCGCGGGTGCCTCACCGGGAATTGCTGTGAAACTACAATTCCTTAACCCACAACATATTGGTGGTCCCTTTTTCCCAAATGGGCCGGCCGGCCGTGATCACCACGCGATCGCCTTTGCGCACATGTCCCCTGTCCATGGCAATGGAAGCGGCTTTCTCTACCATCGCATCCGTATCTTCAATCTCGGACAGATAGAAAGGCTGGCAGCCCCAGAATAATGCCAGGCGCCTGACGGCAGCTTCATCCGGTGAGAGGGCGATGATGGGCTGGGCAGGACGAAAGCTCGAAATGTGGCCGGCAGTCACTCCGGAGCGGGTGGTGGCCACAATGGCGCTGGCGTCTAAATTCTTGGCCAATACGGCTGCTGCGTAAGTCACCGATTCGCCCAGTCCCTTTGTAGGCGGCACTTTCAGATATCTTTTATGGGGAAACTCCTCCTCAGCGCTGGCGGCAATGCGCGCCATAAATCGAACCGCTTCCACTGGGTACTTTCCGCTGGCGGTCTCTTCAGACAACATGATCGCATCGGCCCCATCCTGAACCCCATTGGCCACATCGGCCGCTTCGGCCCGGGTGGGACGCGGTGACTCTACCATGGAACGCAGCATCTGGGTCGCAATAATCACGGGTTTGCCCACCGCATTGGCTTTGCGAACCAACGCCTTCTGGATATTGGGCACCTTTTCCAATGCAATCTCCACCCCCAGATCCCCCCGAGCGATCATTATGCCGTCTGCTGCCGCCAAAATGGCATCCACATTGTTGAGCGCCTCGTGTTTCTCAAACTTTGCAATCACCGGGGTATTTTTGTTATGCCGATGGATGATACGTTTCACATCATGGATGTCGGCCGCTACCCTCACAAAAGAGAGGGCCACATAGTCCACCCCCCGGTCCAAACCGTAAAGCAGATCTCTTCTGTCTTTATCGGTGAGGGCCGGAATATCTAGGGTACTGCTGGGCAGATTGATCCCTTTATGCGAGGTGAGCCATCCGCCGGTCACCACACGGCAAATGATCTCATGGGAGCGGGTCTGCTCTACGGTCAGATCCATCATGCCGTCCGCCAGCATAATATGATCGCCCGGCTTAACTTGAGAAGGTAAATCGCCGTAGGAGACCGGAATGTGGTTGCCCTGGGCGGGTCGCGAATCGCTGGTGAGAATCACGTGCTGATCCACCGATAACAGCATGCCGCTGTCAGGTATGTGGCCGACCCTGATTTTGGGACCGCACAGGTCCTGCAGAATGGCCACCGGTCTGCCCATTTGTGTTGAGGCTTCGCGAATCATGTCCATCATGGCCCCGTGATCCGCATGCGTGCCGTGGGAAAAATTCAACCGGGCCACGCTCATACCGTTTTCCATCAGGTTCTTGATAATCTCCATGGTATGACTTGCCGGGCCGATGGTACAAACAATCTTGGTTTTAGGTAGATTCATTTTAAGCATGCTTTCACTTTTATTAGGTATATGACACTACAATCAAAAAAAAGCTGAACCTTTTTTGGGCACACCGCATTCATCGACCCTTACAAATATCCGCAATGGTTTTTTTAATCACGAGCGCTGGATCCTGGCCGGTGGATTTAAGGCGCACATCGCTTTGGCTTATGGTCTCTAATGCAGCGACCAGCTCATGCAGGGTAAACTTTTCGGATTTGAGCAACGTCTGATACACGGGATATGCACTGTTCGGATTGGGTGCCAAGGCAAACTCCGTGCTTTTCAGAGGGCCCTTTTTGGCCATAGGGGTGTCATCCGGTCTGCCCGAATTCCATTGATCCAGCGTCTCACGGGTGTGGGCATCATATGCCTGGACGGCCGGCATGACCGACTGCTGGAACTGCGCGTAGCTCATCCCGGCCGACCAGTAAGCTTGCCCCGATCCCACAGCAAAATCTTTAGCCAATAACAGTTTGCGCACCTGGTTGGCGATGGCAGCCAAAATCTGCAAAGGGTGCCATTGGGCTTTAAGCAAGGCATTGAGATAAAAAAGGGCTTGGACCGAGTTGCGATCGGCCACCGCATTGGTCAATTGAAATACCGGGTCACTTTTGGTACGGCGCAGCACGTGGTGGATATCTTCCACCGAAATCTCAGCGCGCTCACCACTGTAGTCAATCAGTTTCTCTACATTTTGAGTGAAGGTGCGTAAATCAAACCCGGTTAAGTCACACAGCTTTTCAAACAACCCGGGGGCCAACTTTTTCTCTGCGCGAGCCAATTGCTGCGTCAGGGCCTGGCGCAAAACCGTATCCTGGGCCATTTTGTCGGCGCGACGCTCGCCCATGGGCACATGGCAATCAATGACCCAACCGATTTTGGCGATGGTTTTATAAAGCTTTTGATTTTTTGGTACCTTGGCGTTGACGGACACAATCAGGTAATGGCTTGGTGGAAAACCCCTCTCTATGGCGCTGCGCAATTGTCCAGCAGCATCTTGAACCGGCGCCGGCTGCCATTGCCGGCTCAGGCAGTAATCAACCATTTGGGTGACAGCCGCACTTCCCACCGCACCGTGCAACGTCTTAAAACTCGCACGGCCTTGTCGGGCGTCATCCAAATCAAAGGCCAGGCGGCCGCAAAGTTGAAGCAGCCGCTGAGCGGATTTGGGTAAATTGCCGGCTTCATGGTCCACAATAATTTGATCCAGCAGACGTTTTTGCCCACTGGCGGCATCAAAGAGTTTGGCGTCCTTGAACAATACAATTTTTGGACCGGACAGCAGGGAGAATGTATTCAGTTGCTCGATAACATCCGGGATGTTTTCCGCCAGCCCTTCGACCGCCTCGACGCTGATGTCACGATCGGCATCGCCCAGAATATGGCATACCACCTGTTCAGCCGATCGTTCGACCAGCATCTCCTGGCCATGGATCAGATAGACGCAAGGGGCTGCCACGGCGGTGCTGCCGGATAGGTGTTGGCTGAGTTGGCTGTGATCTATCGCGGTCATGGCCAAATACGTCAGAATGGCATTTTCTTAAAAATAAGATGGGCCACAAAAATTCCGATACCCACCGTAACCGCAGAGTCGGCCACATTAAAGGTGGGCCAATGCCACGGTCCTGCATAAAAATCAAGAAAGTCCACAACTTCGCCGAAGCGAACCCGATCCACGAGATTGCCGATCGCACCGCCGAAAATCAGCGACAGCGCCAAGGCCAGATAAGGGTGCGTTTTAGGGGTTTGACTGTGAAAGTACAAGATCAAAGCCAGTGCAAAAAATCCTGCGCCGAAAAAAATCCAATGGCGCCAAGGCGATCCATTATGCGCCAGGAAGCTGAAGGCCCCCCCGGGATTGTGAACATGGGTGAGGTTAAATAGACCGGGAATAACGACAATGCTTTTGTACAGCGGCATCAACTTAAGCACGGCAGCTTTGGAAATCTGGTCCAGAACCACCACCGCAATGGCCACCGCCGAGAATCGGATGTACTTGGAACTGAGTTGCATAGGGCGGTATCCTCCTGCGTCAAAGCAATTTTCGCCATGCGGGTTATTCGGCTGCCGGTGTCAACAGGCCCATGGTTTCCAAACTTCGGCAACATCGGTCACAGAGGGTGGGATGACCAGCTTGTTGCCCCACCGTGGTATCGTGAACCCAACAGCGGTCACATTTTTCCCCTGCGGCCGGAAGGACCTGCACGCTGACTCCTTGTATTTCAGCACTTTGATAGGCATCCGTCAGCGTCCCTTGATGCAATTGAGCTTTGGAGACGATCAAGATGGCTCGCAGATCATCCGCATATGGCACGAGTTGGTCGTAAATGGCCTCCTCCAGCCCCACAATAACGGCCGCATCCAAGGAATGGCCAATAATCTTTTGGGCACGCGCCGCTTCCAATGCTTTGGTCACTTCGGCGCGTACCGTTTTGATGGTACGCCATTGGGCTGCCAGCTTCTGATCGCACAGGTTTTCGTCCACCTCAGGCAGCGCAGCCAAATGGATACTCTCGGGCCGGTCGCTTGATCCGGGCAGGTGACGCCAAATCTCTTCGGCGGTAAAGACCATGATAGGGGCCATCAAGCGTGCCAGGTTGTCGGCGATTTGGTAAAGCACGCTCTGTGCGCTACGCCGCGCCAAATCGTCGGCCGGCGAGGTGTACAAGCGGTCCTTTAAGATGTCAAGGTAAAAAGCCGACAAGTCCAAGGTACAATAGTTAAACAAGGCATGATAAATGGTATGAAACTCATAGGCAGCATAGGCCTTACGCGCCCGCTCGATGAGGCCCTGTAGACTATGTAAGGCATAGCGATCAATGGGAAGCATTTGGTCATACGCCACCGGGTGCTTTTGCGGATCGAAATCGCTCAGGTTGCCCAGTAAAAATCGGCTGGTATTGCGAATGCGGCGATAGGCGTCGGTCAGCTGTTTTAAAATTTTATCGGAGATGCGCACATCATCCCGGTAGTCGGATGCCGACACCCACAACCTTAGGATTTCCGCGCCATATTGATCGATCACCTTCCCCGGTGCAATCACATTGCCTAAAGATTTGGACATCTTTTTGCCGTCAGCGTCCACTACAAAGCCATGGGTGAGTACGGATCGATAGGGAGCTGCCTTACGTGTCCCCACCGCCGTGAGCAATGAGCTGTGAAACCAGCCGCGATGCTGATCAGATCCTTCCAAATAGAGATCTGCCGGCCATTTAAGCTCTTCACGCAATTCCATTACCGCAGCATGACTGACCCCTGAATCGAACCAAACATCCAGAATATCAGTCTCTTTTTCAAAGTGCGTCTCCCCGCAATGCGGGCATACGGTCCCTTCGGGCAGCAATTCAGCCACGGATTTTTCAAACCAAATGTCAGCGCCATAGGCCGTGAAAAGGTCATGGATGGTATGCTTGAGATCTTCGGTCATATAGGGCGACCCACATTTAGCACAGGTCAACACTGTAATGGGCACGCCCCAGGCACGCTGTCGCGAGACGCACCAATCGGGTCGGTTTTCAATCATACCGTAGATGCGTTCCCTGCCCCAACTTGGAATCCAGGTGACCTGGTCGATCGCTTTTAAAGCATTTTGGCGTAATCCGGTTTTGTCCATACTGATAAACCACTGCGGTGTCGCCCTGAAAATGACCGGTTGCTTGCAACGCCAGCAATGGGGATATGAGTGGCGGATACGCTCCTGGGCCAACAAGGCGCCGCTCTCTTCCAGTGCCTGGCTGATATTATCGTTGGCTTTGAACACAAACTGCCCCTCAAAGGGTTGCGCTTCATCGGTAAAGCAGCCGCGATCATCCACCGGCGAAAAAGCCTCCAACCCATATTTGAGGCCCACCTCATAATCTTCACGCCCATGTCCGGGTGCAGTATGCACACACCCGGAGCCGGCCTCCAGGGTCACATGATCGCCCAGGATCAAAAGCGACTCCCGGTCAAAAAGGGGGTGCCGGCAACGCTTGTTTTCCAGTCGGCGCGGATCAACCTCGCCTAAAACGGTATGGGCATCCACACCAAAGGCCACCATACATGACGGCACCAGTGCTTTGGCCAAAATCAAAACCTGGTTGTGGGTTGTCTCCACAGCTTGGTATTCAAAATCAGGATGGACAGCGATGGCCAGGTTGGCCGGCAGAGTCCAGGGGGTGGTGGTCCAAATTACCACCGAGACCGTTTTACCGGCCAAGGCCGGTAGCTGCTGGCTAAGATCATCCAGTAGCTTAAATTTTACATAGATAGATGGGGATGTGTCATCTTTATATTCAATTTCTGCTTCAGCCAATGCGGTTTTGCAGCTACAACACCAGTAAATTGGTTTTTTGCTGCGGAATAGGCTGCCATCCAAGGCAAACTTGCAGCACTCCTTGGCAATCATCGCCTCATATGGATAGCTCATGGTCAGGTAGGGGTTGGACCAATCGCCCTGCACCCCTAAACGCTTAAATTCCTCCCGTTGGATATTGATGAACTTGTCGGCATACACGCGGCACTTGCTTCGAATTTGCGACTGGCTCATCTCCTTTTTTTTGGAGCCCAACTCCTTTTCCACATTGTGCTCGATGGGCAGGCCATGGCAGTCCCAGCCGGGTACATATGGCGCATCATAGCCCGCCATCTGCCGCGATCGCACGATAAAGTCTTTGAGAATTTTGTTCAGGGCCGTCCCGATATGGATGTGGCCGTTGGCATACGGCGGCCCATCATGGAGGATGAATGGCGGCCGGCCTTTGGAAGCTTTTCGGATGGTGTCATATAACCCGCTCTGTTCCCATTGCTTGAGCTGTTCGGGTTCACGCTGTGCCAGGCTGGCTTTCATGGGAAACGCCGTATCCGGCAAATTTAGCGTCTTTTTGTAATTCATTGCATCCTCCGTTTTGGAAATGGTGTCAAGTTGGCATATGTAATTTCAAATGGTTAACATGTCAAGGCACAACGATGGTTCGTGGTTTCTGGTTTGTCATTTATCATTTGGGTTGATTTTAATTCATGCAGTCTATAATCTAAAGTTTTTTCCGAGACCTGACCGAGCTGAGCTGATAAACTCTGCTGCTGCATTCGCTCCAGTGATGGTTGCAAGGAGAAACCATGCCAGACCTCAAAAACCAGACCGTATTGATCATTGGTGCCGGACCTGCCATCGTAGGACAAGGCAGTGAATGCGATGAAGGTGCCTTGGAAGCCTGCCGGGCACTGGCCGCTATAGGCTGCCAAATCATCACCATCAATTCAAATCCGGATGCTATTGCAACGGATGATGGCGCCGTTAAAACCGGCCACATCCAACCCCTCAATGCCGACAGCCTGTCCCAAATCATCGCCCGAGAAAAACCCCATGCCGTTTTGCCGTCCTATGGCGGCCGTGACGGTCTCCATCTGGGCGCACAATTGGCCCGCCAAGGCGTTCTGAAACAGCACCATGTAGCGCTTTGGGGTTTATCGGTGTCTGCTTTAGAAAACGTGCGCGATCGTGACACCTTAAAATCGGCTTTGTCCGAGATTCATCTAAATACGCCACCCATTTTTACCCTCAACAGCATCGATGCTGCCATTGAAAAAGCGCAAGACCTCGGTTTTCCTGTCGTGCTGCGTTGCAACCATGCCGATCTACTGCCGGATGGTGTATTGGTTTACAATCAAGACGAACTCAGAGAAAAAGCCGTATCCCTAACCGGTGAGCCGGACATCACCGTTTCGGTTGAAGCTTCCCTGCTTGAGTGGCAGCAGGTCGAGCTGGAAATGCTGCGCGATCGAACCGGCCAAACCCGATTGGCCGGCGCAGTGGAATATATCGACACCGCCGGCATTCATCCCGGCGACGCCATCGGCATCAGTCCGCCCCAGAGCCTGCGCCGGGATCTGGTCAACCGTTTGGCAGCTCATGCCGGCGCCATCGCTGACCATTTGTCCATTACCGGCAGTATCACCGTTCGCTTCGCCTACCGGGAAGCAGCAGGTGCTGTACTCGTCCTGGCGGTCCACCCGCGTTACACCCGTACGTCGGCTCTGGTCGCCCGCACCTGCGGTTTATCTATAGGCGGCTTGTCCAGTTTGCTGGCGGCGGGTTTGACCTGGAGTGAGGTGTCCGAACAAATGAATACGCCGGGGGCCAAACCGGAATCACAGCGCACCATCGCGGTGAAGTGGCCGCGCTGGAATTTTGACCAATTGGAAAAGACCAGCGACCGACTTGGCCCCCAAATGCAAGCGGTCGGCCAAATCGTGGGTTATGGCAGCATTTTTTTAGAAGCGCTGCAAAAGGCCGCCCGGTCTGCCACCGGACGAAACCATGGATTTGCGGCTACCGGTGCTTTATCCAACAAACCCTTGGAAGATTTATTGGCACGCATCAGCACCCCGGCCAGCGATCGCCTCATGGTGGTTTACGAGCTTCTGCGTCGTGGCACCCCGATCCGGGAGCTGGTCGAACGCACCCACTTTGCCCCTTGGATCGTCGAACAACTCAGTGCCTTGGCCGATACAGACAGCAAAATCGAAGCCCACCAGGACACGCTGCCCGATGCGACGCTACTGCGCCAAGCCAAATCCGAGGGTTTTTCCAACGCCTATTTGGCCGAGCGCCTGGGCGTGTCCATGCAAACGCTTGCCCGTCACCTGGAAGGCTATGATATCCAGCGGGGTTGGGCTTGTGTATCTGCCATGGAACCCTCTCTCTATTACAGCACCTTTGCGCCTTGCCAGGCTGCGCCAACCAACTTCAGTAACGATAAAATTCTCCTTCTGGGAAGCGGTGGTCATGGAATCGGTCAAGGGCCTGAGTGTGATTACGGCCTTTACCAAGCCACCATGGCGATAAGGAATATGGGCTATATGCCTCTATTGTATAATTGCAATTTGACCAGTGTGACCACCGGTCCTGCGATGATGGTGCCCTGTTGTTGCGACCCTATTAGCGCTGAAGACCTGTTATCAGTCATTGACAAGGAAAAACCCATCGGCGTCATCACCCAGTTTGCGGGTAGATTGGCTCCGGATTTAATGGCCCAACTGACCGCAAACCAAACCCCGCTATTGGGCACCCCCATGGAGTGCATTCGATTGGTCCAGGACCGTGTCGCTTTCCACAAAAGCATACAAAACATCGGCATTCCGCAACCCAAAGCAGGTTTAGCCGCATCTGTGGATGAAGCCTACGACCTGGCCACCAAAATCCAATTTCCACTACTTGTCCAACCCGGCAACGCTGAAATGGGCAGTGAAGCGGAACTGATAATGGATCAAGTCATGCTGGCTGCCCATCTGGATCAGCGCCGGATTGACACAAACCACCCTATATGGATCGAACAGTTTTTAGAATATGCCATTGAAACTCAAACCGAAACCTTATGCGACGGCACCCAGACGTATGTAGCAGCGGTATTGGAACATATTGAGCTGGCCGGCGTCCACGCCGGTGATTCAGCTTGTGTTATGCCGCCTTACAGTATCGCACCACGTCAACTGGAAACGATTACCGAATACTGCCACAAAATCGCCGTGGCTTTAAAAATAAAAGGTGTGGTGAATCTTCGTTTTGCCATCTACCGTGACACGGTTTATTTGTTGGAAGCCACGTGCAATGCCACTCGCAACCTCTCTTTGGTAGCACGTGCCCAAAATCTTCCCGTTGCTGCACTGGCCACGCAATTGATGCTGGACCGACCATTGAAAGAACTGTCCTTCGAGTCAAGGGCCACCCCCCATTTTGGTGTGCGGGCAGCGGTCTTTCCGTTTAATGTCTTTTCCGCCGAAGACCCCTTGTTGGGACCCCGAATGCGATCCACCGGCCAGGTGCTATCGATGGCAGATACCTTTGGCCTGGCTTATTTTAAAGCACAACAGGCCGCAACCTCGCCCCTGCCCACGAGCGGTAGCGTGCTGATTACAGTGACGGATGAAGACAAGCCGAGCATTTTAGAACCGGCCCGCATATTTAAAGAATTGGGTTTTACGATCTTGGCCACCAACGGCACCCAGGCCTTTTTGAGCGACAACGGGATTCAAAGTCAAAAAGTGCGCAAACTTGGATTTGGGCGCCCCAACCTATTGGATGCCATTAAAAATGGTGACGTTCAAATGGTGATCAATACACCCACGGGTGGCCAGGGCCAGATTGACGACAGCATAATTCGCAAGGCCGCTATTCGGTATCGCATTGCCAATATAACCACACCCGCCAGCGCATTAGCCGCAGCCAAAGGCATTGCGGCACAGCATCGGTAAACTAAGAAGTAACCGCCTGGAGCAATACCACATTTCGCCGGTCGCCGCTAAAGGGCAGCTCATAGGCAAAAGACGCCACCCGAAAGGCAGAATCGTCCGGCAGACGCCTTCTGCTGGAATTGAACCGCAACGTTTCTGGAATCTTTTCGCCCGGCCCTTTATAAATGACGATGGTGCCGCCGGTTGCCAACAACGGTTTGGCAAGCATCACCACCTCATTGATGTCAGCCAACGCGCGACTGACGATAACCGTGTAGCGTCCAGCGTGCTCCTCCAGACTGGCCATTTGTTCGGCCCGCTGGTGTAAGGCCTCTGTATTTTTCAGGCCCAGCTCACGAATAACCTGTTTGACAAAGTTGATTTTTTTTCGCGTGCCATCGATAAGCGTCACCGGTTGCGCGGGACGCATGATCTTAATTGGAATCCCCGGGAAACCACCACCGGTGCCGATATCCAGCAACCATCCCTGACTGGGGATGCGGGCCAGGGGCGCCAATGCATCAAGAAAATGCTTGACGGCCATTTGAACTGGATCGGTAATGGCCGTCAAATTGACTTTGCGATTCCAATCCAGCACCATCCGCGCATGTTGTGCAAATTGTGCCGCTTGCCGCCGGCTAAGGTCAAGATGCAACTGTGCCGCACCTTCCATCACCAGGTCCAGCCACTGCGCTGATTCGATCTGGATAAAATGGGCTTGCGTTGATTTTATCATGTTAGGTCTCGGCAAGCTTTGAGGTCAGGGTGAATCAAAATCCATGATAACCATCATCTCACTGCCCCCTGTGCCGTCAAACTTTGCATTTGGATAGCGCTTTTTAAACAGATGGACCATGGCGGCATTCTCTCTCAGAACATTGGCGGTAAAACCTCGAAAGCCATTATCTTTGGCAATAGCCTCAAGCTGCTGCATCAAATAGCCCCCGATACCCAAAGAGTGAAAATCCTCGCGTACCACAAAAGCGACTTCTGCCCGGCTGTTATCGTCATCTGCATATGAACCGATAGCGATGATCTCCTGGCGGCCCTGGTGTTGCACCAAACCAATCAAAGAGATATTTTTACGATAATCCACACTGGCCCACTGTTGCTGGGCCATCTGGTGGGAGAACAATTTCATGCGGTAAAAAAAACGGTTGTAAATGGTCTCTTCTTTGAGGGAGTAAAAAAAATTACGATATTCAAACTCGTCTGAGGGCAACAACGGCCGAATTTCAACGCGCCTGCCATTCGCCAATGTCATACCGGACTTATAGCCTTCCAGATAGATCAAATCGTCCTGTATCGGCGCCACTTGATCTTGAAAAATGTAGTGGCGCTTTTTGGCGGCTTCAATCAGATCTTCACGGAATTTAGGGTGGGCGATCTGCGCCAATTCCATTACACGCTGATAAATGCTTTTACCCTGCAGCTCAGCGATGCCATATTCGGTCACTATAAAGTTCACGTCACCACGGGTGGTGGCCACGCCCGCACCGGAGCTTAAACTGGGCACAATGCGTGACACCTTTCCCCCTTGTGCCGTGGACGGCAGGGCGATGATGGAAAAGCCCCCCCGGGACATGGCACTGCCTCGCAAGTAATCCACCTGATCCCCGATGCCGCTGTAAAATATATCCCCAATGGAATCCGTGCAGACCTGTCCGGTCAAATCGACTTCCAGGGCGGATGAAATGGAAACAAAATTGTCGTTACGGGCAATAACCGTGGGATCATTCACAAATTCCGAGGATCTGAAATAAAATTGGGGATTGTTGTCCACGTATGCATAGAGCGCTTCTGAACCCATGCACAGCGAGGCCACCATTTTTCCGGGCAACAAGGTTTTTTTCCGGTTGGTAATCGCATGGTTTTCAAGCAGGGGAATGTACCCGTCGGTGATCATCTGAGTGTGGATGCCCAACTCTTTTTTGTCGGCCAAATGGGGCAAAATAGCATAGGGCAATTGGCCGAACCCAATCTGCAAAGTAGCGCCGTCAGCTACCAGCTGACTCACATAATAACCGATACGATCCACCACTTCCGGATCTTTGATCTTTGAAGATAGCGTCATCAACGACTCTTGGTGGGATACCACGTAATCCAGGTCATCCACATGCACCATGCTATCGCCCCAGGTTCTGGGCATATTTGGATTGATTTGGGCGATGACCAATTTCGCTGCCTGCATGCCTGCACGGGTGATATCCACAGACACCCCCAAACTGCAAAATCCGAATCGATCCGGCGGGCTGACTTGCACCAGGGCCACATCCAATCCAATACGTCGGCTGGCAAACAATTTGGGGATTTGGGACAGATAAGCCGGAATATAATCAATTTTCCCTTCAAATGCTGCTTTGCGCATGCGGTCACTGATAAAAAAAATCTTAAGGGCGAAGCGATCCAGAAAAGCAGGATCGTCCACATACTCGGCCAGCGTATAGGATAACATCTGATACACCATCACATCTTGGATCAAAGGATTCTGAACCATGGTACGAATCAGATGTTGGGGCTCACCGCAACCGGTACCGATAAAAATTCGGCTCCCGTTTTTGATTTGGGAAATGGCCTCTTTTGCATCCACCACTTTCTCAGGGCAATGGTGTTTCAGATCCATCGGTACACCTCGATTGTTGGGTTGGAAGGTCTTAATTTTATCGCAATGGCAGCAACCATAAAATAGTGGTATTTGACCTCATGTGCTCGTTTGAGTCAAGAACGAAGGGCGTTCGGAGACGCAAAGTTAAAAGTGTTGCTGGCTGCCGATTAACCATCGGTTACAACCCGAGCCTAGAGCCGGTATGCGGATCATGTGGCGAACCAGCGTCAAACCTATTCCAATAGACCCAATACCTTCCCTTTAAACTTTAGCCTTTAATCTTTAAACTGATTGCACCTATATGCGATTTGCACGACATCAACGAACTGCCGTAAAGATTGCTTTGTTTGGTGAATCGATCCGAAAGATATTGACAAATTCCTATTTTTTTGGGTAGTTATAACTATATCGGACTCTTGCAAGCGAGGTTGGAAACCATGCAGCCACACATTCTGATCGTCGATGACCAGCCATTGGTGCTTGGCGTGCTTAAAGAGATCTTATCCCGTTGCCCCTATACGGTGTTGAGTGCACCGTCCGGTGAAAAAGCGCTGGATCTGATGGCCAACGAAACCATCGATGTGGTTATCTCGGATGAACGTATGCCGGGCATGCAAGGATCAGAATTTCTCGCTATTGTGCGTCAACGCTATCCGGATACTGTTCGTATCATTTTAACCGGTCATGCGTCTGTGGAAGCGGCCATCCGAGCTATTAATGAAAGCGAGATATTTAGATTCCTCACCAAACCGGTCAACAGCCAAGCGTTGTACAACGCGGTGCAAGAGGCCTTAAAACACAAAGCCCAGGGAAAAGGATCAGAACACAATTGCGCCTTACTGGAAAGCCTTGAGAAACAGGCTCCCGGCATCACGCAGGTCAAACGGGATGACGATGGCGTGATTATCATCGATTCAGACGAATAAAAGACAATTTAGCCAACCATGTCTCCCCGTAACCCGCTGCTCACCGTCGACATCATCATTCAATGCCAAGGTGGTATTGTGATGATCAAACGCAAAAACCCACCGCACGGCTGGGCTTTACCTGGTGGTTTTGTCGATTATGGCGAATCTTTGGAACAGGCTGCGATTCGAGAAGCGTTGGAGGAGACAAGTCTGCATATTAATCTGGTGGAACAAATGCACACCTACTCGGACCCCAAACGGGATCCACGCCACCACAGCGTTTCAACCGTCTTTATTGCCACTGCCCAGGGCAAGCCGCTCGCTGCCGATGATGCCCAACTTGCCCAAGTGTTTACAGCAGCCAATTTACCTGCCCCTATTGTGTTTGATCACACTGCGATTTTAGAAGACTACTTTGCGTATCAAAATGGCACATCCCGAAATGCAGTATTTGGTTTGGTGCCTTGAAACAAACCTTAAAAAAATATTAAACGACAACATTAGTATTGACAATGAACCTCAGAGTCTTTATTAACACCCATTTTTGGTTGTAATGAAGTGTAGTTGGAGCGTAGTTACCACCTCATCTGCTGGAATGATCAGATGGGAATTTTTTTACCTACTGGGATTTTTACATCTATTGCTCATCCAGCGCCAACAAACCCATTGTATAACCTAAATAATAAAACGGTTTAATTCGGTATTGATCATGTGGTTGATACCTTAGGATTTTGGTCGCATTCAAGTTTTTAGGCTTGGGTGACGAATAAATAATGAAATAAAATAAGCGGAGAAGAAGGATAAATAAATGAATACCGACACCCAATATGTGCGCAATATCGGTATCAGCGCCCATATCGACTCCGGCAAGACCACTTTGACGGAACGGATCTTGTTCTACACCCAACGTATCCACGCCATTCATGATGTTAAAGGTAAGGACGGCGTAGGAGCAACCATGGACTCCATGGAGCTTGAGAAGGAGCGCGGTATTACCATCGCCTCGGCAGCCACCTTTTGCCAATGGCAGGGCCATGTGATCAATATTATCGACACACCGGGACATGTGGATTTTACCATTGAAGTGGAGCGCTCTTTGCGTGTTTTGGACGGCGCTATTCTGGTCCTTTGTTCAGTGGCCGGTGTCCAATCCCAATCCATCACCGTCGACCAGCAGATGAAGCGTTACAAGGTGCCTTGTATCGCCTTTGTGAACAAGTGTGACCGAAGCGGTGCCAATCCTTTTAAAGTCATTGAACAGTTGTCGACAAAACTGGGACACAATGCTGTCGCCATGCAAGTACCCATCGGCTTAGAAGCGAATCACAAAGGTGTTGTCGATCTGGTCACGATGAAAGCCATCTATTTTGACGGCGAAAATGGCGAAATCCTTCGTGAAACAGACATTCCCGCCGAATTGCAAGCGCTGGCGGATGAAAAACGCGAAATACTCATCGATGCCGCCACCATGTTCTCAGATGAACTCACCGATGTCGTATTGGAAGAAAAACCCGTTGCGGATGACCTGTTGTTGGCAGCCATCCGGCAAGGGGTGCTGGAGCGTCAACTTACCCCTGTTTTTATGGGATCGGCTTACAAGAACAAAGGCGTTCAACCCCTGCTTGATGCTGTGAAGGGAATGCTGCCCTGCCCTGCAGACATTACCAACCAAGCCCTGGATCTTGAGGCCGACGAAGCACCCGTGAATTTGGTGACCGATACGGCTAAACCCACCGTGGCCCTGGCATTTAAACTTGAAGATGGCCAATATGGACAATTGACGTACATTCGAGTCTATCAGGGAAAACTGGCAAAGGGAGATACGGTGGTCAACGTTCGTACCGGCCGTAAAATTAAAATAGGCCGCCTGGTACGTATGCATGCGGATCAAATGGAAGACATCCCTGAACTGCCGGCCGGTTTCATCGGAGCCCTGTTCGGTGTCGATTGTGCGTCGGGCGACACTTTCGCCTCACCGCAGATCAGCCTGACCATGACCTCCATGTATGTCCCTGATCCGGTGATTTCGCTTGCCATATCGCCTGTGGACAACAAGGCTGAAATCAACATGTCAAAGGCGTTGAACCGCTTTACCAAAGAAGACCCGACCTTCAAATCCTATGTCAACGATGAGACCAATGAAACCATCATCTCCGGCATGGGTGAACTGCATCTGGAGGTTTACATCGAACGCATGCGTCGGGAATACAAAGCCGAAGTCACCACAGGCGCCCCTCAGGTCGCCTATCGTGAAACTATCACTCAAATGGCTGAATTTGATTATATCCATAAAAAACAGACCGGTGGTTCGGGTCAATACGGACGCGTCGCCGGTTACATTGAACCACTGACCGATGAAGATTTTATTTTTGATAACAAAGTCACCGGCGGTTCCGTGCCCACCCAATATATTGCCGCCTGTGAAAAAGGTTTCCGCAACTGCATGGCCAAGGGACCCAAACTGGAGTTCCCCATCACCGGTATTCGTGTCGAGCTGAACGACGGGGCCTCACACAGTGTCGATTCATCAGACATGGCCTTTCAAGCCGCCGCCCGGGGGGCATTTTTAGAAGCCTACGCCAAGGCAAAACCCGTGATCCAAGAACCCATCATGAAAGTGGTGGTGGAAACCCCCACTGAATTTCAAGGCACCGCCATGGGCTCCCTAAACCAGCGTCGCGGTATCATCATTGGCGCCCAAGACGAAGGCATGATGTGCGCCATTGAGGCGCAAGTACCCCTGTCCGAAATGTTCGGTTATGCTACAGTGCTTCGCTCCCTGACCCAGGGCAAAGCTCAATTTACGATGGAATTTGCAACTTACAAGCAGGTGCCTCAAAGCATCGCTGAAGAGATTACTAAAAAAGTGACTGAAAAAAAACAAAAAGTCGCCTAAGTTCGTCGAATTGAGCTGCTAAATATGGAATTGCGGGCTACACCCCACTGCCGAAATACCGGTCACCGCTGGACGACAAAACCGTTGGATGCGCCTGCCAGCAGGGTGATCCGCTTGAAAGAGAGGAATCTGGTTATGTTAAAAAAAGACCTCATTTTGCGCAATCCGATGCGTCTGCTGGGCCAGGAAAACGATACCATCATCCGGCCCGGCAGTTTTGGAGCTGTACTGGCAAGACACGGGGTGGGAAAAACCGCCCTGGTGGTCCAACTCGCCATGAACAGTCTGCTGGAGCATAAAAACGTGTTGCATATCAGCTTAAATGAGCCAGTAGGAAAAATAAGCCTCTGGTATCAGGAGGTTTTTGAGCAACTGGCCCATCAATACCAGGTACCCCAGATCGATCAATTGTGGGATACCATCGCTCCCCATCGTTTTATCATGACCTTCCAGGTAGAAGGTTTCAGCGTGCCCAAACTTGAAGAGCGCTTGACCGATTTAACCACCCAGAATATTTTTATCCCCCACATGATCATCATCGACGGTCTGCCCTTTGATGACCAAGGACATTCCGATCTGGAGGCACTCAAAGTGCTAGCCGCAAGGCACGACCTGCCCATTTGGTTTACCATCACCACCCACCGGCATGAAGATCCGGACCCAGATGGTTTGCCGGTGCAGTTGTCCCCTGTTCAGGATCTGTTTGATGCAGCCATTTCTCTGGAGCCCGTCAAAGAGACGATCTACATCAAAGCCTTAAAAGGCAGTCCGGAGCCGGAAGCGACGCTGATATTGGATCCAGCTACCATGCTGATTCAGCAAAAAAAGTGATCATTACGCCTTATCCAGCTTCTCAATGGCTTCAATACGATTTAGTATAGGTGGATGGGAGTAGTGCAAAAAAACATAGAGGGGGTGCGGCTGCAAGTTGGAAAGATTGTCCACAGAAAGTTTTTTCAAAGCAACCACCAAGGCCTGGCCATTGGGGCCGGTCTCAACGGCGAAGCGATCGGCTGCATATTCATGGTGCCTGGAAACGGCTTGCATGGCCAACCCTAAAATACCATCCAAAGGTGCCCAGAGCAGCCCAAAAAATACCAGCCCCGCATAGACAGACACCTGATCCATATAAAAAGCTTTGAAAAGACCGGGATAGGAGATAAAAAGCGAGAGCAGGTAAAACATGACACCGGCTTGAACAATGCCGACTATCATATTTTTAATGATATGCCTCTCTTTGTAATGGCCCATCTCATGGGCCAGCACCGCCACCAATTCATCTACACTGTGTTTTTCAATCAAGGTGTCAAACAGAACGATTCGGCGATGGCGACCAAATCCGGTAAAAAAAGCATTGGATTTGGTGCTGCGCTTGGAACCGTCCATGACGAAAATATTTTCCAAAGCAAAATCGATACTGGTGGCATATCGGGTAATGGCGTCCCGTAATTGGCCTGCTGGCAGCGGCTCAAAACGGTTGAACAGCGGCATTATCCATGTTGGCGCAATGTACTGCACCCCCAGCATAAAGGTCACACTGATTGCCCAGCAGTACCACCATGCGTGGGATCCGGCATATTGAAAAAAAGCCAGGACAGCCGCCGTCAAAGGGCCCGCCAACAAGACCGCCAATACCAAACCTTTGATACGGTCCTTGATATAGGTGGACCAAGTGGTCTTGTTAAAGCCAAAGCGTACTTCGACCCCAAATGTGCGATAGATCCCAAACGGTATCCCTAAAACAGCTTTAAGGCTCAACAAAAGGCCAATGTAAAGCAGACCGCTGATCACCATACTCAACCCCAGGCTTCGCACCCAAGCATCTAGCCAAGCAAAACCGCCCCCAAACCAGAAGAGCAATACAACACAAAGGTCAAAAGCAGAAACGATCCAACCCAATCGGGTATTGACCCGAAGGTAGGATTGGGATTCAGCATATCGCCGTGGGTCGTACCAACCTTCAAAAGCGGCCGGCAATTCAGCGTCAAGTTCTTTGAGGTTGAGCCCATCGGCAACCCACCCCAATACCAGGTCGACCGCCATAGTGGTTAAAATCAGAATTGCAAGGGGATGCATGACCTTCACCCGTTAGCTTGTGTGTGTTGCGATTCTGTGGGAAGGGGTGCACCGCCAAAAAGCTGCTCAATAAAGACACCAATGGCGCGATGCACCCGCTCGGAACCAGGCCCTAACAGTATCCCATGACGCGGGTAGTTAAAAACCAGGTATTGTTTGTCGGTAGATCCCAACCGGTTAAAGATTCGCTCTGATCCTTTGGGATTCACGACCGGATCCAGTTGGCTTTGCACCACCAGAGCCGGCATCTTAATCTGTGCGAGTTTGGGTTCCAGCGCATCCATGAGCTGCTCCAGTTCATGTACACCGGAGATAGGATTTCTCATATAATTGATGTGTGGGTTCTCGGGATGATTCTCCACAAACTCCTTGCGAATCTCATTCAGATTGACGCGTCCCATGATTTTATTCCACACGTCTAACACGGGCGCAAAACGAGAAGCCAGATCTTGCAACCGCAATGGCGTGGATACTGCAAAAACACCGGCCACATCCTTGCACCGGGAAGCCAACTCCAAGGCCAGCGCAGCTCCGGTGGAAAACCCGCCCATCACTACCTGACGGCATAGGTTGGACATCAAAATGTAACCCTCTTCCATGGAAAGCAGCCACTCTTGGTAGGAACGCTGGGCCAAATCTTCAGGGGCCGTGCCATGTCCCTTAAGCCGTGGCAGATAAACCCAATACCCTTTTCGAGCTAAATATTGCCCCAAGGCGCGTACCTCGAGCGGGGCTGCCATGTAACCATGACTCAATACGACGCCTACTTTACGGGAACGCCCCCTCAATAAAACAGGCGCACCGATGTGGCGTGGTTTGCTCTCGCCAGTCATCAAGTATTTTCGGTAATCCTGCTCGAATTCAGACTGGGCTTTTTTCAGCATAAATTTTGCGATTTGGGATCGCAGCAGCCAACCCGGCAGCCAAGAGAGTCTCGATATCTTCTTTTGCAACTGGTAGAGCGGTTCGACTTCATTGGCAATCACGGCCACAGGGTTGTCCACACGCGCCCGATGAAAATCAAAAACATTGCTCAGATTGTAGCGCTGCCGAAACAAATAAGGCGGTTGATAATCAATAACCCCTTTTTCTTGGGCCAAGGCCAGAAAATCCGCCACCCTATTATACCGATCATCCACCAGCAGATGGTTCTGATTTTGGCTTAGGCCTTGGTGCAAATGCACCGGCAATTGGGATGTCGTCCGAATGGCCAAAAAGGCACGCCGTCGAAAATTCTTCTCTTTCATACGATTGCGGGGGCTCTGCTTGAGCAAGGAAGCAAAGATATGATCATGATTGACCGTGGTCATGTCGTAAATGGCGCCCATGTACCGTTGCATGATTTTCAATGCTGTGTGGCGCATGCATTTCAGACAGGGAAGCGCGTCATCGAAACCGAAATGGCGGGGAGACTGTAAATCTTTGCGAATCGCCCGCTGATGTAGGTAGGTTGCGATGTCGATGGGTTGACCAAAACGAATATCGATGTCCACACCCGTGACCAACATGGCTCCTTCGGTCATCAGCTCTTCTGTAATTTGTTCGGGCAACCCCTCGACCAGACGTTCGGCAATGCGATTGAGCACATTAAGCTGCGCCCGTAAGGGATAATAGGTCAAATTGACCGGTACAATAAAAGTTCCATGTTTTGATATATCGGTCGATGAGGAGAGGTTAAACATGGTCAACAAACGATCGCTCTCTTCGGGGGCACTGTGGGTCAATTGCAGCATGCGCTGACGGTAAAACTCAGTGCGCAAGGCCAAATGTGCCGCCCCGGTGTGGGGTGCATGCTTGCCACCGGCATATGAAATCATAAAACGGCCTCGCTCAACAATCTTTTTACTTTTCACCATCCGACCTTCTGGAAAAATGATCCAGCCGGCTTCGCCGGTGAGCAAACTTTTAACGATAAGCCGATCCCGATCCGGATTCTTTGTCGAAACGGCCCCCACGGATTCTAAATAGCGCCCGAACGAACCGACAAACAGCTCTGCGGCTGCAATGGACCAAATGGGCAGCTTAATTAATTTATGCAGGTAGTATGGCATCAAGAAGGTTTCGAGACGGGTGAAATGATTGATGACAAATATCTTGGAACCCTCGGGAATATTCTCGGTCCCGTGAAGGTTTACCTGAGCATTGGATAGATTGGCCAGGGTTTTAATTGCAAGCCCTGTTGTGCGATAAGCAATTGGATTCATGGCACCAATAGTGTTGACAGGCAATTCATTTACAATTAGTTTAAGCACTTGTTCATATGACTAAATCATATTCGGAGGCCGCCGTGTACTCTAAAATCCTAATATTACGTTTCCCCAGAACCGAAGTCCAAAAACCCGTTGTATGCCATTTGGCCAAGGACTTTGATCTTCTTTTTAATATCCTCAATGCCGGCATCTTGCCGCGCAAAGAGGGATATATGGTGTTGGAGCTATCAGGCACCCGAAAACACTTTAAAGACGGCGTTAAATTCCTTAAAAGCCAGGGTGTTGATGTACAAAACGCCTCCCAAGAAGTCAAACGCAATGATGACACCTGCACGCAATGTGGTGCTTGCACGGCTGTATGCCCCACTGGGGCTCTGTCGATACAGCGGCCGGAGATGGCAGTCACCTTTGAACAGCAAAAGTGCAGCATCTGCGAATTGTGTGTGCCCGCTTGTCCCACGCGCGCGATGAAAGTGCGACCCAGCAAGCAGGTTTTTTTCTAAATGGCCCAAACCGTCGCCATCGCGCTTAGCGGCGGCATTGACTCACTGGTCGCCGCTGCTTTGCTCAAAGAAAAAGGCCATCCACTAATGGGGCTGCATTTTCTGACCGGTTATAACGCCTTAACGATAGACGCCGATGGGGCGAAAACCACCGAGGATCATCCTGCCGGTGATGCCATTGATCCAATCCGCGACCGACTCGGCGTCATGGCCGATCAACTGGGTATCCCCATACATATTATCGACCTGCGCCAAGAATTCAAAAGTATTGTTATAAATTATTTCATCCAAACGTATCGGTCAGGTCGCACACCCAATCCCTGTCTTATGTGTAACCCATTAATTAAATTTGATATTCTATATAATAGAGCCCTGTCCATGGGCGCTACGTGCATGGCCACCGGGCATTATGCGCGCATCAATTTAGGTCCTGACAAGCGCATGCATCTATTGCAAGGCGTCGACCCCAAAAAAGACCAATCCTATTTTCTTGCCCGCTTGACCCAAGCCCAGCTAAGTTCAAGCGTTCTGCCCTTGGGTGAATTCACCAAAACCCAAACACGCCAGATGGCACACCAAAGGGGTTTACAACCGGCGGCGCCCCAGGAAAGCCAGGACATTTGCTTTATCAAAAATGGTAAATACGGCGATTTTCTCGAACAACAGCCGGGATTTACGCATCTGCCGGGGGATATTGAAAATCTAAGGGGTCAAAAAATCGGTCGACACGCCGGCTTGCACCGATTTACTGTCGGCCAGCGCCGTGGCATCAACTGCCCTGCCTGCCGGCCCTATTATGTCCATCACATCGATATGGACCGCAATTGTTTGGTGGTATGCTTTAAAAAAGACTTGCAGGCATCGGATTGCCGTGTCGATGCCATTAACTGGATTGCGCCCTGTCCCCAAAAACCGATCCAAGTAACCGTGCGCTTGCGTTATCGCCATTTGCCGGTTGCCGCGACACTGACGCCCCTGAACAACCAACGCGCCATGCTTCGGTTTCAAGTGCCACAGCAAGCGGTTACGCCGGGTCAGGGCGCTGTATTCTATCAAAAGGATGAAGTGTTGGGCGGAGGCTGGATTGAATGAAGCACGCGCTTGTGCATACCCTGGGCTGCAAAGTCAACCAGTGCGAATCTGCTGCGCTCGCTTCGCTATTGGATGCCGCCGGCTTTCAGGCGGCCGGAAAAAATCAAACTGCCGATGTGGTGGTGGTCAACACTTGCACTGTCACCGGCAAAGCCGCTATGCAATCACGTCAGACCATTCGCCAAGCCATACGCCGCCATCCAGGGGCCAAAATTGTGGTGACCGGCTGCTATGCTCAAACTGCCCCGGCGGAAATTCAATCCATTGAAGGCGTCAGCCTGGTTGTCGGGCATGCCGATAAGTTGCACATTGCGCAAATGCTTGTACAGAATCAACTGCGAAGCCATGCCCCGCAGCTGGTCCATCGCCCCATCGCAGAGCCGCATACCTTTTCTCCCTTGCCATCCATTGCACCTGGAAACCGTACCCGGGCTTTTTTAAAGATCCAAGACGGCTGCAATGCCTATTGTAGCTATTGCATCGTCCCCCATGCCCGCGGCCGCAGCCGCAGTATGTCCATGGATGAGATCAGGCACCATTTGCAACAATTAGGTGCCCTGGGTTATCGCGAAGTGGTACTCACAGGCATTCATTTGGGAGCCTACGGTAGGGACTTTGATCCACCTCTATCCTTGGAGGCGCTATTATCTGACATTATTCCCGATTGTCCAGGAATCCGGCTCAGACTCAGTTCCATTGAGCCCACCGAAATCAATGACGGTATACTTCAATACATGGCCCCGGCTCACCCGCCGGTGTGCCCGCATCTGCACATCCCTTTACAAAGCGGCGACAACACGATCCTGAAGCGTATGGGACGTCCTTATTCTAGGGAAACATTTCGTGAGGTCATCCAAAATGCCCATAGAACGCTGCCCCAGGCCGCCATAGGTATTGATGTACTGGTGGGCTTTCCCGGCGAAAGCGATAGCGCGTTTGAACAAACCTACACCCTGATTGAAGAACTACCGGTCTGCTACTTGCATGTTTTTCCCTTTTCACCTCGAAAAGGTACGCCAGCCGCAAAGTTTAATGAAAAGGTAGCGGAAGAAACTATCAAAGCGCGCTGTGTCCGGTTGCGACAACTGGGTGACCGAAAAAAAACGATCTTTTATCAATCCCATCTGGGGAAACAGGTTGAGGTGCTGGTCGAAACCGCCGGCGATCCCCTTACCGGCGGCGCAAAGGGGCACAGCGCCAACTATATACCTGTGATCGTAAGGGATGGTGCGGTCAGTGCCAATACCATCGTATCGGTTCGCATCGAGCACATGGACGAAGAAGGCAGGCTGTTCGGCCGTAAAGTTCCATCGTGATCGTCAACCGTCTTTTTCAGCTGCCCTCTTGAATGGGGTTGTGCCTGGCACCAATAGCTGTGAATCCCGCTGGATGGGCTTAGAAGGCTGTTTCTCATCAGGCGACTTTTGCTCTTTTCCTTTTTTTTCTGCCACTCGACAAATCACACCTTCAAACCACAAAGCAGGGAAGATAACCAGGTCGTAAACATTGCTGAGCATGCGGACAATATAAAAACCCAGATTGCCGGTTAAACGCAACCCAAAGCTTAGGACACGCAGAGCCCAAGTCGCCACCATTCCCAGTACCGTTCTTGTAGAAGCAACAAACGACTCAAAGGGAATGGCCACAAAAATCAAGATAAACGGCAGCAGAAATCCCATAATCATCTGACCGATCAGGGGGATGGCACTGCTCGCCATGTCGGCGGCTTCATTGCCGGCCAGGGTTTGGCGCAGTACTTCCATGGCATTAGCGATTTGATCAAGTCGAAATGCCAGGAAAGATTCCATCGCAGCAAATAAAGTTAACAGCGCAACAAGTCCCCAAAAGATAAACTTGCGTTTGCGATCATCCATGCTGCCGAAGATAGAAAACAGGTGCGTGATACGTAAAGCGTCCATCATAAAGAAACCGACCAAAATTTCAATACCCACCAACAAAATGCCGGCCACGTCTGAAGTCTTGAATCCACCGATAAAGCTAGCGCCCCCCACCATCTCGGACAAGGGAAGGGCTACCAGATTAAAGTTGATCATGGCCCCCACACCGGCAAAGCATAACAGCAATCCGGATATAAAAAACTGCGTCAGCGAAGAGGATGAAAGCTGACGTTCCGCCCTATCGTCCTGATTCCTAATTTTTTTGTAGGCGTCCATGTACCCATCAATTTTTTTGGCGCGCTGGTTCAATTGGGCAATTGTTTTTTGAACTCCGGACAAGGTTTTTTGAGTCGACCGCCATACCGGCAGCATTTTACTGAGTATGGCATAACGATTGGCGACATCTTCCCGATGGCGCGCCAAAGCAGTGCGATGTTGCTCTTCCAAGGTGTGGTGGATCTTATCGAGCATATCGATCACCAGCCGGTCGCCGGGGGGTTCAATTTTGGCAACCGCATTGATCACCTTTTCCCAGTTTGGTAGCGATTGGGGTATGACATTACTTTTCTCGAAATCGTCTTCCAACTTTTGTAAATTGTCACTGGCCTTTCGCTGTACCAGTGGATAGCCTTCCAAATCTTTTTGTACGACAGTACCCAATCGCTCAAATTCTCGTTCCACCCTCCGCTCAGCCAGATCCAACCCGGCACGCATCAGCACTTTTTGATTGTGGGTGTGAAGGCGACTTTCAGCGCGTTTAACTGATGCAGCTGCCAGGCGCATGGCGCTATAAACAATACGTCCCAATGCTGACATACAACTGTGAAAGGGATGGCGCGCCCAATACATGGCCAGCAGGAGCAGCACTAAAAGTGGAATAAGGTACCATACAGGAATAGATGTCATGACTTGCACTATGGGGTTATCCATCACACCCTCCGGGTGTTGATTTGGGAACAACGCATGCAGGACTATCGGGTGATGTTTTTTTAGTAGCCGCTGCTGCCCGTGTTACGATTCTTATCAGGTAGAGGGAAACGCCCCGGCTCTGAAATGGATAGGGTCTTGTCTCCCGCCAGATGAACATCATAAAACACATATGCCTTGGCCATGTTGCGTAGATCATCCAGTGCGGTATAAAGCTCCTGGATGCGTTCCAATCGTATCACATCGTGTTGAGTGTTATTTTCGGCTTTGGCATCTTGTTCAAGCTGCTTGGTTTGCTCAAGGCACTGCCCCGATTGTTTCCAGATATAGAGCAACAGCTCTTGTAAATTGGCAGCCAGTTCATTGATGCCTGACCCGATCTTTGCAAATTCATCCGGCGCATCTATAGCAACAGTTTCATTTAGTTTTCCGCGCGCCAATCGAGAAAGGGCCTTGGATATAATGCGCAAGGGTCGATTGAGTTGTCGTGTGGCCAAACCAATCCAAAGATAGCCCAAAACACAGATGACCAGGGCGCTACCGGACAGCAGCATCAGCAACCGGAATCTTAAGCTCGCCAATGGGGCATCATTGCCTGCAGTCATGTGGCTCGACAGGGTTCGGATAATTTCGGCGTAGGTCAGCAGGTAAGTGGTAAGCGTGGTTAAGATCACCATAACTAAAAGCAGTATCAACCACCTGCGTATGTATGAAACAGATATTTTCTTCATCAGCAGCTGTAGCAGCTACCGGCATATCGACTGTGATAATGGGCTGCTATGTGTGACGAGCGCCCGAAACCTGACGAACGTCTATTTGTTTGAGTTCATTGATTTCATCTGCGGCCAATATGCCCCCAAAATCCAACACGACGAGCATACCCAAATCTATGGTGCATACCCCCCGAATATATGGGTTGCGCAACCCTTTAAGAATAAGATCAGGTGCAGGTAGTATCATATCCGAGTTGATTTTGATTATTCGGGTGACCTTATCGACCATAAAACCAACTGCGATTCCTCCGGTGTTGGCAATCATAACCCATGTATTATCTTCCGGGCCGGCTTGGGTTGAATCCCCCAAGCGGTGCCTCAGGTTAACCACCGGAATTGAGGCCCCCCGCAGGTGGACAATACCTTCAATATAATCAGATCCTTGAGATATTTTTTCGACCTCGGGTTCGCGCAAGATCTCTTGGATTTCCAAGATATCAATACCGTAAAGCTTCTGACCTACATGAAAGCCGACCAACTGGATGCTGTCTTCTTTTTCAAGAGTAGCCACTTTGTCTCCACCCAATCAAGCTTGGCTATAGGATTTGACTCCATATTCCAAGGTGAGCTGCCTGCCCCAAAAAAGAGGGGCAGGTGTTGGTCATACATGAGCCAAAACACATTGCCCCATAAAAAACTTAAAAGTTGACGCCCCTATCCGCTTTGTCTTACGCAACGGATGCACCCGGGCGCGTCTTTTGAACCTTAAATTGCGACACTTGCCGGGTAAGGTTAGCAGCCAGGCGCTGCATCTCCAAGGTAATGCCCACAACCTCGCCGGCGCCTTCAGCGGTCTGTTCTGCGCGGGCGGCAGACTCGGTTGTGACTTCACGCAACCGCTGAGAACGTCCCGCTTGTGTTTCAGTCATCTCCTGCATGTTGTCGGACAAATTCGCAATCGCCCGCATCTCCGTACCCACTTCATTGGCACGTTCTGTGGTTTGGATCACCTGATCGGAAATGGCATTGGCTTTGTCCACCAGCAAGGCCAGCGCTTTTTGCGCTGCTTCGCGTCGTTCACCCTGTTGGCCAGCCAATCCAGCAATTTCTTGGGCCAGTCGGTTCAAGTCTTCAACCAAATTATTTACTTCGCGGCTGTTATCGGCCAACAGTTCCGAACTGCGCCCGATCTCTTCAATGGCCAGCATGTTGATCTCGCCACCTTGGGCGATTTTACGCAACGCCTCCTGAGAGCGATCGGTAAGACGGGTTCCCTCTTCTACCTTATTCGTTGAGTCTTTAATCAACTGGGTAATCTCTTTGGCGGCCTCGGAAGAACGCTGCGCCAGTTTTCCTACTTCGTCGGCAACCACGGCAAAACCTTTACCATGAACACCGGCACGGGCCGCTTCGATGGCGGCATTCAAAGCCAGCAAGTTGGTCTGCTCGGCGATATCGGTAATCACGCTGATGATTTCAGAAATTTGAGAGGAGGAGTCCTTAATGGCCTGCATACCGGCAACCGTCGCGTTAACCGTATCCCGGCCCTCTTCAGCAGCTTGTAACACGGTACGGCCTTGCTCAGTGGCTCGGTTGGCGGCGCGTGTCATCTCATCCACCGACTTGGCGATGGCGCGCATCGCTTCGGTCACCCGACTCACCTGTTGTGCCTGGTTCTGGGCAATCGAGGTTACTTTCGCACCGGTTTCACCCATGGCGCTCACACGTTCGGTGGCCACACTCGCTTCTTGAATCTGTTCGCTGGCGGCCTGGCTTACCTGTTTCATACCCTCGATCAATGCTTCGGTACTGCGCAAGGAGTCGTTGGCGCCCTTGGCTTGCCCTTGCGATGCCTTTTGAACATCGCCGGCGGTTTCGCCCATCTGTCCCACAGTGGACTCAATGAGGGCCATCTGTTGTTTTTCCTGCTCAGCACGGTCCCGGTTGGCTGCAGCGCGCCGACTCACATCCGCTGATTGGCTGTTCACGTGTTTGGCAGCATCATCCACCATGATAAATGAATCCCGTAGGGCCTTCATCATGTTGTTGAACTCACGCCCCATAACACCCAGTTCATCGCGCGTAGCAACTGACACATCCAGGGTTAGGTCTTTTTCACGGGCGACCTGACGAATGGTACTGGCAATGTTTAAAACAGGCTTGGTTATGGTACCGGCTACAAACCATACCACCACGCCAAGGATGGCGATACCGATCACGGCCACAACGACTGACTGATAGAAAATTTCGCGAGCGCGTTGGGTAATTACATCCTCCGGGATGTTGGTTGCCAGGCTCCATTTTTTTGTGGCACTACCAATTTGAACCGGTGAAAAGGCATAAAAAGTTTTCCTTCCGGTGGTCCTTGACACTTTATAGGTTGTTGTTTCTCGACCCGCTCTAATTGCCTCTCCAATCTGCGGGTCCCAATGAAAGTAAGATAGGGGTTTGCCGACATTATCCCACTTGGTTGGATGTGCGGTCTGAACGCCATTGTTGGCCATCAAGAAACCATAGCCGACACCGAAAAATTTGACGCGTTTGATAATCGGTTCAAAAAACGGCTTGAGGGGTATATCAATACCGACAACGCCGACCACTTCATCATTGAACTTAATCGGTACGGCCAGGATGGTTTTTAGTTTCTTTTGCCCATCCACCTCGTATGGCACGGGGTCAAACACGGTTTCTTTACCGGAATTAAAGGGTACCTGGTAGTAGTCACCAGCGCCTTCAACGTCATAATCTTTTAGGGCTTCAACGTCAATTTCGCCTTGAAGTCGGTTCCAGTTGACGATATAGCGCCCCGTCTCGTCATGCCCAATGGCGTTGATGTACTCAAAGTCTTTTCCATCCAGCGCATTGGGTTCCCAGCAGGTCCAAACCGCAAGGAATGTGGGATATTGTTCAAGCACGTTTTTTAAGATACCATCAATCATATCCCGTGGCGGTACGCCACGAGCCTTCATGCCTTCAACGGCCTGGGCAATGGTTCGCGCTGCGTCCATGGCGGTCTGAATCTCAGCCTGAACCACAGCACCCCAGTGATTGGCCACCTCAATAGCCTTTTCCTTAGCTTCTGTCAGGGCCATTCGCCTTGCGCTGACCCCAACCCACAAGATAGAGGCCAAAATGACCACCGAGACGGCAACCAGAACTAGAAAAGCCAACTTGGGCCGCAATCCGAGATTTCTTATCTTACTCAACATTGTACCAAGCCTCCTGTACGATTTTGAAAAAAGGGCTTACTGGGCAGACTTCTGCTCCTGTCGATTATTTAAACTGGGATTCATATCAAACCGTCCGAATCCACTTTTTAGCTGCGCTGTTAAGGCCATGTAGCGTCCTCAGGCAATAGAATATGGAAAAACATCGATCCAAGCTTGGTCTTTAAATCAATTGCTGCTACTCAATAAGTCTAGCGGCTATTTTGCGAAAACTATTGGGCACCTTCAGTCCCAATTTTTTGGCTATCCTCATATTGATGATAATATCCGCTTGGGTATTACGAACAATGGGAATATCTTCAACCGGCGTCCCGCTTAATATCTTCAATGCGGTGTTCGCGGCATATGCGCCCTGCTCGCTGGCGAGTCGCGTAGCGCCGAGAAAGGCAAAAGGCGTTAGCCAGTCCAGCAGGCAGCCGGTGGGATGCTTTGTGTTGTTTTCGGCAAATCGCTGGGCCTCCTTTTCGTCCCACCCCTTGATACCGCCGTTATTTCCAACGATCAGCACATCAACTTCGTCCTGGAGTTTGAGAAATTCTCGTTTCCACTCTTCAAAGGTTTTTACATAACGCTCAATATAGTTTTCGCGGACATCGCGCTTGGTGTAAGCGCCGTCCTTGCGTTCCGTCAGTGTGTCCTGGGCCAAATAACCAACAGAGACGATGCGGGTGAAGTGCTTGAGGGAATAGATCAGTTTTATCACCGGCGCCACCTCTACCATACCGGTGACATTACGATATGGAAATCCATAGGCATCGGCATTATAATTTACGCCACAAAACACGAAAGGCAGTCTTGCGTCTTTGTAATACTTCATGATGAGGTATTTTGAGGCATTGTCATCCGACGCAATGACAATATCGGGCCGGTAATTATCAATAACTGATTTAGCAATAGCAGCCGCCTGGATCTTATATTTTTCATCCGGGTTGCGCTTGGTGTCCATGCGATGGATCTTTAGGTTCACATCCTTGCCGTCCAATGTCTTCTGAATCGCCTCGGTGACGCCGTCACTCCACGGAAACCCGGCATGGTAAGAATCGATATAAAGAATGCGGTTGGTTGCAAAGGCTGGGGTGGCCATGAGTAACGCTGCAATCACTGTAAAAAGAGTCAAGCTGGTTTTCATATTGGGGGCCTCCTTGTAATGCGTAAGAAACGAAAACAAATCCTGGAATGTTTTTGTGCCCGACAGTAAGTCTGTTCACTATTCTTTCCCGACCCGCCAAACCCGAATCGGATTTGTGCTAACAACATATCGGTCTGTCTTGAACTAACTTTAGAAATTGGGCCATCACTCCACCTTCAACTTCGCATAAAATTTTGCCCCTCTCAAAATTTCTGTCTGCGAACAACAAATGGACTCTTGAATATCTATTATTCGGAATTGACTATAGAAAAAGATCGCTGGGTTGTCAAACAAAAGATCGCTGGTTTCCCCTAAAAATATTAACAATATTTATCAGTTGCCCGATTCAAAACATCGCCTGAGGTAAAAAACCACTGAATAAATACTATAGGATATAACCCCTTGCCTTCGTATGGGAAGTGGTATGGAAACCGAATAGGAGGCTCTCTATCAGTAGAACAAATCGCACATCTGTCTGAAACGAATTGGGGTGAGCCTCTATGTTATGAAGGTTTACGGCCTTTTTTTAACACCAATCGTAGCTAAATCTGATCTAAGCGCTTAAAAAATCTAAAACCAAGTGAACAAAAAGCTTCGGTGCTTCTGCCGGTATGGAGTGCCCAACGCCTTTGAGTATTTCGTGACGGCCGCCGCAAATACGCGCAATTTCAGATGCACCCCCCTGTGTAACCAATGGATCATCTTCACCGGTGATCACCAACACCAAAAAAGGCGTTCGGTGCAGACTCCGCGCCAAAGGCGGATAATGCTGCATGGCCTCTAATTGTGTCCGAAGGGCGTCTGTTTTATTTCGCCGCACAATGGTCTTAACAATACGCTCTATCACTTTAGCGTTCTCATGCATAAAGCGTGTGCCAAAAACAAGAGGCGTTGCAGCCCAAACCATCGCATCCAAACTGTGCCGTTGCAGTATTTCATACCACGAACGCACGATCATCTTGGCGCGAAAGGGTGCTTGGGTGGAGACACTGCATAGCACCATACGCGAAATCAGATCCGGTCGTTGATCAGCCAAGGCAAATGCCACTCTGGCCCCATGGCTGATGCCGATCAAAGCTGTTTTTTCGATCTCCAAACCATCCAGCAATGTCTTAAGATCTTGTGCATGTAATTCGAGAGACAACTGCGTCTGGCCAAGACCACTCTCTCCTTGCCCACGACAGTCATAGATCAACAAGCGATAACGATCTGAGAATGCGTTGCACACCAACTTCCAATAGACAGTGGTTTGTAAGGTACCATTGATAAAAGTGATGGTGGGCTTATGGGGTCCGTCACCAATTAGTTCGTAGTAAATGCTGCAGTCGTCTCGGGTTTTAATAAAAGGCATCTGTCTAACATATAGATTACGATTGGCAATACCGGATACCAAAGATGGGTCACAAAATTCAGACAGCAAGGTGCCTTGCCTCTGTCATTCATCCGAAACAGCCCCGGCCGCGGGGACTGTTTCGGACCTTGAATGACATCGACCGGTTGACGGTGGCCCACCCAGTTCTGGGCGGACAGAGCTAAAACGCACCCATTTATCTTTTGATGCTAACACCAAATATTTCATTGTAATCGTCTTGTCAAGTCATATTTTTTTAATTTTTATGGTTACATTAATTAAATGGTTGTTCATTTCTAATTTATTATTTCTAATTAGTACGATTTTTTACAGTATAACTAATTTATAGATGCCCCCTGCAATCAACTGCATGGGCTAACATGATATTTGGCTTATAGATCCCAATTGTAGGCCAGGACACTTATTTTTATGAAGTTGCCTTTGGATGCTTGAGGCTTTATGATAATAATGATCAGCAGGTTAGCCACTCGAAACCCTCTTTAAAGCAGGTGTTTTTATGTATTTGGCCAGAGAACGCATTCACGATCGCATGCATTATTATATCCGTGATTCTTTCGAAAGCGAAGGATGTTTTAAAAGCCGCAACCTATATGATTTGGGTACAGCCCCTGAACGCTTTATCTCCTACCCCGGCGGTAAAAGCTACTATTACGAACCCGACATCATCGACACCTTGGAAAAAAAGGGGGTCGACATAGACCAAGATGCATTGGATATCATCTTTTTCGATTTTCTCCTTCCTGAGGTTCAGCGCGTTATAACAGGTTTCGATCGCAGGCATCAGGGCAGGATTCGCAAAACGGCCGATCAAACCCAGACCCCGGCCAGACCTGTCCATTTGTTTGATAAAAGACGATTCCACTTTTTGCGCTTTGGGGCCAGAATGCGGCAACAAATCCATCGCCAGCCTGAAAAAACATTCCGCCCTGTGATGAATAAATCCAGAGATGAGATTGAGCAGTACTTTCTAAAAGAGGAACGCGTGCTCAAACAACATGAGGTGCCGCTATACGTCGCTGCGATCTTTAATCTACATCAGTTTTTGCCTGATGCAACAAGCGATCAAAGCGTGTCGGACCAACTTGACCAATATTTTTTAACCGGCCTTTGCCAACTTGACCAAGACCGAGAATTTTGGACTGGCGCGCCAAGGGAGGAAAATCTCCATCACTATCTTATCAAATATGCCATCATGTACTTCGACGTGGAACGATCGCCGGACAACGGTTGGCAACGCTATTTCCAAGATTTCATCAACCGCCACCGTGCGTATGCCCCGCCACGCAAAGTACAAATTAAAATTAAAGAGGCTGAGACACTCTTCGGCCTTTGTTGGAAAGAACTCAATCAATTAAGCCGTAAGGCGCTGTCTCGGCTCTATCGCCGGTTGGCCCTCAAACACCACCCCGACCAAGGCGGCAACCCAGCATTGTTTAATCGTTTAACCCAGTACTACCAGACGCTGCTCAGCAAAAAAAAGAAGAACTAAATGCGTCTGATTCTTTCGACCCTTTCTTCTATAGGTGCCAACTCCTTTTCACGCCCCAATTGACGCAACTGTTTGCGAAGCGCTTCTATCTGACGCTCTATCTTCGGCAGCCATTCACGCTTAATTCTATCGCGCGCCTTTTTCTCTGAACGACGAATCTCATCAGCCAACGCTTCCATCGAACGTTTCAACTCCTTATAGGCATCGCTTTCAGGAATCTTTCGGGCATCCTGGCGAAACCTTTCCATCTGTTCGATGATAAAATCCAAACCTGTTTCCAACTGCTTTTGCAAACTATTAATCAGCGCATCAGGGGGTGCCTTCCCTCGCACGGTGGCGCCATCAGCCAACAATCGGCCACCTTGACGCGTGATGCGGATTTCAATGGCTTTGCGCCCCTTCTGTTTTGGATTATCCACCACCTGAAACTCTGAAAATTCGGTCACTGCATTGCCAAAGCCTTGATCAATCTTCAATTTCACGGTGTAGGTACCATCCGTATTGTATTGGATGCGCTCGACGCTTCCGATAACATTTTGTTCAAATATAACGACATCTTCAACATTAACGCCGGCAATGTTATCATATATGATATTGACAGAGATATCACCTGATCTGCAGGCCATTATCCAAACAAGGATAAGACCAACGCTGATTAATTTTCGAACCATGACGCACTCCTTTAATGGATTTGCCAACAGCAAGGTCGAACCTCCCGCTAATTGTGAAAATCAGCCTACCCTGTCATTGAATTTGTCGAAGAGACGTTGCAGCCAACGCATGGGTACCCCAGCGTCGCAAAAGCGAGACCCGACCCAATGGTTCTGCTGTTTAATGCATCAGGATTTTGGCAGCTTGAGACCTTTTAAACCTTCAAACGGGCTTGATGCCGATTGCTTGTCACACTGGCATGTTTGGTGGTTTAAATCAATTCCACATCGCACACACAGGCCTTTGCAATTCTGTTTGCACAAGGGTTTGTAGGGCAACGCCAACACCACTTGTTCCTGAACCGCTTCCGTGAAATCAATTATTTCACCTTTATAATAAATCACCCCAATCTGCTCGGCCGTCAACTCAACGCTCTGGTCCTGTTCCGTCTGTAACGATTTGGGAATCTTTTGGGAATACAATAAATGAAATTGATGGTTCAGCGGCAAATCATATTCAACAAGACAGCGACTGCAGCTCAGTCGTGCAACAGTGCTCAGTCTACCTGTGACCTCAATAATATCCCGAGCGGGTATCATCTCAAGATCAATGACCAACGGTACATTAAAGCGGCACTCGCCTGTTTCAACCATTTTTTTTAGCGCCGTAAAAAAACCGACCTCTTTATGATAATTCAAGGTGGTGCCCCGGGAGGGTATGCGATGGGTTTCGATCTTCATGGTGTGGGCCTTTTGCTTTTCTTGGTAATGCCTTACGCCTAATGCGACCCAAGCACTTTTAAATGTATGGGCTTATGCGGTAGGAGTCAACCGTTCACCTTGTGGTGGGTGAATCATTTATAGAACGTCGCGCATTTGCCATGCATGCCAAGCGGTAAGGAAGTCCGGCATAGGGATGCATATTGCCTCATGCTCTTCGAGCTAAAAATCAAACTTTTTACGAGTCGGTTCTGAGACTCCATTTCTATCCGATTCGACAATATTTGACATGCTGGTGTCCTGAATTTGACACTTGTCGTCTTAATGGCTCCCCAAGTCAAATCCAAAAAAGCGCTAACCCTTAAACTTTAAACACAATCCGGATTCTAAGGGCAATGGTACACTCCTTGCTTAACTTGCTGGTATTGCTTGAAAATAAAAAACGACCATCTGCGGGGAGGGATCGCTGTGATCCGTACACCGATTAAAAAAACCATTGGGCCACTCGTCTTGTTCACTCTGATTTGGAGCGCTTCGGCACTGGCATGGAGTCATCCATTCCCACAATTTGACGTCATTGAGCCCAACGTCACTTTTTGGAAAAGGGTATACACAGAATTTGACACCACCCAGGCCATTGTGCACGATAGTATCAATCTCAATATCATATACGAAATCATTAATTTAGTGCCTTATGACGCTCCAGGAGCCCGTAAAGTCAATCAAAAACGCATGAAACGGGCTAAAATGCGCTATCAGGGCCTCTTAAAACGGTTGGCCCGCAATCCTGATATCAATAATGCCAATTGCCAAAAGGTCGCCAAACTTTTCGGTGTCCAGGCAACGGCCGAAACCTTTCGCCGGGCACGCAAAGACATCCGTTGTCAGATCGGTCAAAAAGACCGATTTGCCCAAGGATTAATACAATCCGGTGCCTATATTGATGAGATTCGAGATATCTTTAAATCCCATGGCCTGCCGGAAGATTTGGCGTTCCTGCCCCATGTGGAATCCTCATTTAACGCCAAAGCCTATAGCAAATTTGGTGCAGCCGGTATCTGGCAATTTACACGCTCCACAGGCAAACGGTTTATGAAGGTCGGTTATGTTTTGGATGAACGCCGGGATCCTATTCGAGCCTCTCACGCAGCGGCCCAACTGCTCAAAGACAACTACAACAAACTGGGTTCCTGGCCGTTGGCCATCACAGCCTATAATCACGGCGCCACCGGCATGCAAAGGGCCAAGCGAAAGTATGGCCGTTATCCTGAGATCTTCAAATCCTACCGCGGTCGCACTTTTAAATTTGCTTCGCGCAATTTTTATGCTGAGTTTTTGGCCGCCCGCGAAGTGGCCGGCAATTATGTCACCTATTTTGGCGATCTTGTCCTGGATCGACCGAGCCACACCCTAACCGTGCCAATAAAAGGCTATATCCGCTTCGAAGATCTGTGCGCCCATTTCCACCTGTCTCCTGAACGACTTAAAAGCCTTAATCCGGCCTTGCGCAAACCCGTTTATGAGGGGCAGAAATATATCCCCAAAGGCTATGCCTTGCGTGTACCGGCATCGGCCGATGCCATTGACGTGGCGTCGGCCGCCATCCCGGCGACGCTTTACAAATCCAAGCAAAAACCCAGTAATTTTTATACGGTTCAGCGCGGGGACACGGCGGGTAAGATTGCCCGCCGCCATGGGATCAAACTCAAAGAGCTCATCCTGGCCAACAATTTAAGCTTCCGCGCTACCATTTACCCGCACCAGACGCTCCGCATACCGAATGCCGGCGAATCGCTGCCTGTTCCAATACAACCCCCGGTTGTGGACCAACCACCAATTTTGCTGGCATCCAATGACCAACCTGTCCCCACGACGCCATCGTCCATCTCCATCGAACCGGAACCCGAGGCTTATCCGACGCCCCTTTTGGCATCTGTATTGCCAACGATGCCAAAGCCGGAAACCACCCTAACTGCCGTTGCCGAACCAAACGGTCAAATTCCTGATCCCGGGGCCATGACGGCCGATGTAAGCATTATGCAGACGATTGCCCACCATGGCCAGCCGGTAGGAATTATCCGAGTGGAAGTGGAAGAAACATTGGGTCATTATGCGGAGTGGGCCGGTGTACCTACCTGGCGCATCCGCCGCCTGAACCAATTGGCCTATGGCCGAACCCTGCACCTGCATCAAAAGGTCAAAATACCCTTGGACCCAATCAGTGCCCAAGCGTTTGAACAAGACCGTTATGAATACCACAAGCGCTTGCAGGAAGATTTTTTTGCAGTCTATCGCATCAACGCACTGCAACCGTATCGTATTGAGCAAGGAGACAACTACTGGACCCTGTGTCGTGAAAAGTTCGATATTCCCATGTGGTTGTTGAGGCATTGCAATCCAGAGGTCGATTTTGCCATGCTGCGCGTCCATCAGCGCCTGATGGTGCCGGCGGTAGAGAAAATTTCTGAGACGGAATCCAGATCATTTAATTGAGATGGCTTACAGAACATCACGACACAGGCGGCTCTCCTTGTTTGAAGAAAATCATTTCCCAAACATCAGCATCAGGATCGTGACGCAGGATGTACACGCCATGGTCATCCCCCAAAAGTTTAAAATAACGATGATCCGGCGCCAACCAGCGATCCAACACTTTTAGAACCGTCACACAGCGCTCGTCCAACAAAAATCGCAACGGCGTCTCTTCACCCCGGTAACCGCTATAGCAATCAACACGCAAATGGTTCATGAAGCTCATGGAGAACACCTAAATGCTCAAATCTTCCTTGTCTTTGACCGCCCGAGGGCAAAGGCCAATGGCCATCCGGCAATTCTTGCATTTTACGCCGGAGACGCCTATATTGGATCTTCAAATGATTAACCCCATCTTACCATAACCGCCCAAAAGAAGGGAAACCCGCATGAGCAAAATGAAGATTGGCTGGATCGGCACCGGTGTCATGGGAAATGCCATGTGCGGCCACCTGTTGACTGGGGGTCACCGACTACGGGTGCATAATCGAACCCAAAGCAAAACAGACAACCTGGTGGCCGAAGGTGCCCAATGGTGTGCAACGCCTCAAGAAGTCGCCCAAGACAGCGATGTCGTCTTTTCCATGGTGGGATTCCCAGCCGATGTCGAACAGGTACTGCTGGGTGAAACGGGTTTATTGGCCGCATTGAGATCCGGTGCCGTACTGGTGGACATGACCACGTCCAGTCCGGATTTGGCACGCACCGTTTATGAAGCGGCCAAACAACGTGGCGTTGCCTGCCTGGATGCGCCAGTTTCCGGTGGCGATATTGGCGCCCGCAATGCCACACTGGCTATCATGGCGGGTGGCGATGAGGCGGTTTTTAAACGCGTGTTGCCCCTTTTTGAACTCATGGGTGAAAACATCGCCTTGATGGGCCCGGCCGGGGCCGGCCAACACACCAAGATGTGCAATCAAATCCTCATCGCCGGCACCATGCTCGGTACGGTGGAATCGCTGCTCTATGCCCAAAAAGTCGGCATGGACCTTGACGAAGTCATTGACGTCATCGGCAAGGGGGCGGCAAGCTCCTGGGCTATTAACAACATGGGGCGCCGCATCGCCAAAAAAGATTATGACCCCGGTTTTTTCATCAAACATTTTGTTAAAGATATGGGCATCGCCCTGGCGGAAGCCCGGCGCATGAACCTCACTTTGCCCGGCCTGGCGTTGGCCCACCAGTTTTATACCGCAGCCATGGCCCAGGGAATTGAAAACCTGGGTACCCAAGGTCTCTATCGGGTCCTGGCACAATTGAACAACATGGACATATAATCCCATCTTGGATGTCGCTACAATAACGATAGTGCCAGATAGGGCTACTTGATACGGCGATTGGGGTTATCCGTGGACTACACGTCAATCCAAGGTGGTGGCGAGGTGACCACTACAAAGCGCAGGGTTTGACCACCCACAGGTTTGACACCGTGCTCTGATCCTGGCGGTATCCAAAGGCAGTCGCCGGGTTGAAGCCTGAAATTTTCGCCGTCCACCACCGCGTCGCCAATGCCCGACAAGATAAAATAGCAGTGCTCGCGGCCCGGGTGGATGTCCATCTCGGCTTCGCCACCCGGGTGTATTTCAACATTGAACAATACGAAATTGCGGGCGCCGGTCTCTTCCCCGATCATGGTAAAAGCATCCGTAAAGATGTGTTTGGGTGGACAAGTCGAAGGCAAGTCTGCAAGCCGCATCACATTGGCTTTGGCATAATTCGTCATAATCTGTGAGACTCCTGTTGGCGTTATCATTTTCAACTTCTCAAGATCGAATATGTCGATTCCTTTGCGCCGATTGAGTAACAGAAAGCGACGAAGCTTGGCAATAGTCAAGTTTTTCTTTGCCGCTTCTTCGCGATGGTGTATATCCGATAAAACAACGCGAATCCGTCGCTAAGGAATACTGATGCAGATTGGAAACACCCATATCGGCTACTGTCTTAACATTTATCCGGGGGAATCGGCTGCCGCTGTTTCAAATCATGTCGAGCAGAAATGTTCCCGGGTCAAATCCTCGGTGTGTCCGCATACCGAAATGGGGGTCGGACTCTGGTTGGCTGCCAAGGCCGCGCAGGAATTTCGGCTCCATCCCCAACGATTGCACCGTCAACTCCGGGCACAGGGTCTATATGCCTTCACAATGAATGCGTTTCCATTCGGTGATTTTCATACCCGACCCGTCAAACACAATGTATATCTACCGGACTGGTCTTCATCCGAGCGACTGGCGTATACCATCAATGTGGCCCATATCCTGTCACAATTATTACCCGAGGGGGTGGACGGGTCCATCAGCACCGTCCCGGTTGCATATGGGAAAGATTGTCCGCCACAGTCCCGGGAAAATTTGGTGGCTGCCGCAGCGGCCCTGGAAAAACTCGAGTCCCAAACCGGACGGCTGATCCGTCTGGCGCTGGAGCCCGAACCGGATTGTTTCCTGGAACGGATTGATGAATGTATCGATTTTTTCGAACAGCTCAGAACGCTCAACCGTTCACTGGTGGATCGCTATCTAGGGGTCTGCCTGGATGTCTGTCATTGTGCTTTACAGTTTGAAGACCCGGTGACCGCTCTCAAGCGACTGAAGCAGGCCGGGATCCATGTTCCCAAAATTCAGATCAGCGCAGCGTTGGAGGTTGAAGAACCCACGGATCGCGATCTGGCTGATTTAAAAGCTTTTGACGATGGGATTTATTTACATCAAACCCGCGTAAAGGACTCCAAAGATACGTTGCTGCACTATGCGGATCTTCCTGAAGCGCTGGCCGCTCATCCCGAAGGGCATTGGCGGATTCATTTTCATGTACCGCTCCATTATCAGTCCCGTCACACCCACCTGCGTTCAACAGCCGAACCATTAAATCAAAACTTTTTTCGCCAAGCCCTGCAAAGCACCACCCACCTTGAGACGGAAACCTATACATACGCCGTGTTGCCGCATAAATACCAGGATACCAGCACATCGGTCAGTGCGGAGTTGCAATTTGTATCCCAGGCCGTTTATGCAGCTATGAATAACGCTGATTGAAGGAAGGACATGTATGATTGTAAGACAATCTTTCAAGGTTGAATATGCATATGATGTCGTCTATACACGTGGGCTTTTTGATGCCGAAGATACGACTTTGACCCGGCTTTTGGGGGAAAACAGATCCAAGGTCATGCTCTTTATCGATGATAAAGTGGCCGATGCTTTTCCAAAGCTTACCCGTCAAGTGCAGGATTGGGCGGAAACCCATCCCGACACCCTAAAACTGGTTTCACCGATTGAGATCATTGCTGGAGGGGAGGATATCAAAAAGGGTTGGGAGACCATCACCAACATTGCACAGCACATGGTGGATGCCGGCCTTTGCCGGCATTCCTATGTGATGATCATTGGCGGCGGCGCCGTTTTGGATGCCGTTAGTTTTGCGGCGTCTATCTTCCACAGGGGGATTCGCCAGATCAAGGTGCCCACTACCTTGCTCTCCCAGGATGACTCGGGGGTTGGCATTAAGAACGGGATCAATCACAACGGCGCCAAAAATTTGTTCGGTTGCTTTTATCCGCCCGATGCCGTCATCGTAGACTACCGCTTTCTAAGAACGCTGAGCCGCAGAGACATCCTATCCGGTGTCGCCGAAGCGCTGAAAGTTGCGTTTATTAAAGATAAAGACCTTTACCAGCACATCAAAGCCAATGCAGATAAGATCAGGGAAAATCATTGGCCCGTGCTGGAGCATATCGTTTTGAAGAGCTCCAGACTGCATCTTGAGCACATCAGCGGCGGCGATCCATTTGAAAAAGGATCATCGCGGCCATTGGATTTTGGCCATTGGTCGGCCCATAAGCTCGAAGCTATGACCCGCAATTCGGTTCGACACGGTGAAGCTGTGGCTATCGGCATGGCCCTTGACATATACTGTGCAGCGTTGATGGATATGATACCCATGGATCTGGCCGAAGAAATGCTGGGAACAATGCGGGCGTGCGGCCTGGTTTTGTGGCATCCCGGCTTGAAGCAAAGGGATCAAGCCGGGCGCTTAATACTGTTAAATGGCTTAGAAGAGTTTAGGGAGCACTTAGGGGGGCGCCTGACCTTGGCCATGCCTACCGGAATCGGCAAGTTTGTGGATGTCTATGAATTACCTGAGCGCATTGTTGAAAAAGCATTGCGTCGGCTCCAAGGCGCACAAGGGGAGCATCATTTCGAAATAGAGCCGCCTTTTGAAAAAACCGCCAGCGATTATAAATCAGTATGATGCCGGTCCGGTGTAAATTGAAGACCGCATCTCCGAGTCCCCAGGCTCTGGTCATTTGCAGGCAATAGGTTGAATGTTGACGGACTAACCCCGCAGCCGCGCTCAACTATCCATATAAGAACTGATAAATCGACGGACCGCTTGTTTCCCCTCAATGATGCCAAAATGACCTTCCAACAGCAGATCAGCATTGAGTTCGAGAATCATTTTCAAAGATTCCTGTTACAACGCCTCTTTCGGAGATGAAATGCCCCCTCTAAAAAAAGAATTGCCGGTATGTGTCTATCCGAGCTTCGGGGCAAGAAAACTCCTGTCTTTTACTGCATTCAATTTGATACACGTAGAACAAAGCTTGTGATGTTCTTTTGTATCGGGGTGAGACCTCTCAAGCACTTGTATATGTTTTAAGAACTTGCTGGTTGCAAACCGCCTTCCACATATCTCACATCTTTCAAGAGGATGCGTTCCAATAATTTCATCTCTTATCAATATTTTCCTTACACTTCCCTTATCTTCCAATCTAATAGCACCGGTCGGGCATATATTAGCACAGGTTCCGCACCCAATGCAGTTCCCGGTTTCTGAAGGACTCACATAGATCATGCCTTCTCTTTTAACCATATTGAGCGCTTTTGCCCCTATAATATCTTTGCAGATCCTGACACACAGACGGCAGCGAATACACCCATCAGGTTTCCCCCCTGTGGTAAGCCCGAACTGTTCGCCAATTCGGTGGATGATCTCAGCATGGGGAGCCATTTTTAAAAGATTACCGATAGCTTTGTTCCTTTGCTGATGCACCATCGCGCTTTCCGTGGTTATCTCCATCTCTTCCCTGATTTTAATTGCACATGACAATCTGGTTTTAGGAGGCTTATTCTTTTCCTTTACTTCAACCACACAGAGTTTACATGATGCGCCGGGTACCAGGGCACGATGAAAGCAAAGGTGTGGAATTTTAATACCTTTTTCTATTAGTACCAAAAGAAGCCTGTTGTCTTTTTCGACTTCATGCTCCTCGCCATTGACAGTTATCTTGATCATTTTGTCCATAGCAATTTTTCCATTAAAAATTTATTCATGATATCCCACAAATTTATTTCATTACCAGGTTCTAAAAAACTCTCCGGTTAATGGGGGGGCAACAGGTGCCGGTCGTTCCTTTTTCCTGACACATTCAGGACAAATAATGTCCACAAGTTCGAGTCCCTTAGGTCTATATGCCCTTTGTTTCATCCATTCCAAATATTTTTTAGTGGCAAAAGGACGACCACACTTGTTGCATTTTACAAGTTTAAATTTGGCCAATACCTGCCCCCATGTAGATATTTTTCTCTCATCTCCGCGGTCTTCCATCTTGATTGCTCCTGTGGGGCAAACCTGAGCGCAGGACCCACACCCGATGCAGTATTCTGAAAGCCGCTCAAAATCAGTGGTTACTTTTCGCTCGTATCCCCGGTTTACCCAGCAAAGTGCATGAGCGCCAATCTTATCCCTGCATACACGGACACATCGCCCGCAGCGTACGCAGTCATCATTTTCTCCGGTAAGGAAACGGCTGGTCATAACCCCACATTTCGTTGCCAGATCAAGGAGTTCTTTAGAATATGGCGAGCGTCCCAAAAGCAACTCTAAAATAAGCCTCCGATTCCTTTTAATTCGTTCTGTTTCCGTCTCAACGATAAGCCCTTCTTTAACCTCCTGAAGGCAACTGATGCGAATAGAGTGCCTGATGGCACCACTCATTTCAGCAATGCAAAGTCTGCATGTCCCTTCGGGTTCTAAGGCTTCGTAATAACAGAGCGTGGGAATATAGATGCCTTCGTTTTTGGCCGCTTCAAGAACCGTCGTTCCTTCCGGCGCCTCTATTTTTTTCCCATTGATTGTAAAGTTGATCATTGTGGCCATAGATTTTTCTCCCTATCCTTTCAAAACAGCCCCGAATTTACATTTCTCAAAACAGACACGGCATTTTACACACTTGCCCTGGTTAATAAAATGCGGCTCTTTTTTTTCGCCGTCTATGGCTCCAGCAGGACAGTTTCGCGCACACACGGTGCATCCGGTACATATCGCTTCATCTATAGTAAAAGTTGTTAGCGCCTTACACACACCGGCGGGGCATTTTTTATCCTTTATATGTGCCTCATATTCATCTCGAAAGTATTGTAGAGTGGAAATAACCGGATTCGGGGCACTCGTTCCCAGGGCACAAAGGGATGAGTCCTGGATCATAAAAGAAAGTTCTTCTAAAATACTGATATGATCGGGTGATCCCTTTCCTTCAGTAATTTCGGTTAAAAGGCGTACCATTTGAACAATGCCTTCCCTGCAGGGTGTACATTGGCCACATCCTTCATCCATGCAAAATTCCAGAAAATATTTGGCCATATCCACCATACAGGTATCTTCGTCCAGGACAATCATGCCGCCTGAACCCATCATGGAACCGGCTTTTGAAAGGTTTTCAAAATCAACCGGCATGTCGAGATAACTGGCCGGAATGCAACCGCCTGACGGACCGCCTGTTTGAACGGCCTTAAATTCTTTTTTCTTGGGTATACCACCGCCGATTTTAAAAATGATATCTTCTAAAGGGATGCCCATGGGGACTTCCACAAGCCCGGTGTTGTTTATCTTTCCCACCAGGGAAAAAATCTTGGTTCCTTTGCTTTTTTCACTTCCTATGCTGTTGTACCATTTGGCACCTTTTTCAATGATCATGGGAACATTGGCCCATGTTTCCACATTGTTCAGATTGCTCGGTTTACCCCAGAGGCCTCGATCCGTAGTATGAACATATTTAGGTCTGGGTTCTCCGGCTTTATCCTCAATAGATGTCATGAGGGCCGTTGATTCACCACAGACAAAGGCTCCTGCGCCAAGGACCACCTTGATATCAAAAGCAAGATCGGTACCGAAAATGTTTTCTCCCAAAAAATTATTTTCCCTCGCTTTATCAAGTGCAAGCCGGAGGCGATTGACGGCCAGAGGATATTCCGCTCGTATATACACATAGCCTTGGCAGGACCCTATGGCATGCGCGCCGATAATCATCCCCTCAATAATCGCATGGGGATTCCCTTCAACGATGGAACGATCCATAAAAGCGCCCGGATCGCCTTCATCCGCATTACACATCACATATTTAATGCTACCCCCTGCACGCCGACAGCTTTCCCATTTGATTCCTGTGGGGAAACCGCCCCCCCCGCGTCCCCTTAACCCGGATTCTTTTATGATATCGATGATATCATCGGGATCTATTTTAAGGGCCTTTGCAGCTGATTTGTATCCTCCCATAGCGATATATTCGTCAATTGATTCAGGATCAATCTTACCGCAGTTGGCCAGTACCAGTTTTTGTTGTTTGCTGTGGAAATCATGGTAGTCCTGCTGAACCAGCCATTTTTTAACCGGTTCGCCCCCGATAATGTGATCTTTAACAATTCGATCGACCTTTTCAGGAGTAACAAACTGGTATGTTTCCGCCTTGCCGGCAACCGACACATCCACCAGAACATCTTTTGCACAGAAACCGCGGCATCCAACTTTATGGGTTCTAGGTTCAAACTTGGCGCTAAGTTTGTTTTCCGTAAAAGAAGCTTCAAAGGCTTCGATGACCTTGTTACCTCCGGCAGCAAGGCCCCCGGTGCCCGTACAGATACTGATGATGATTTCTTTGCTCTTTTGTTTCGTCATTGTTTAGGCCTTAATCAGGATGAGTTCGACTTTTTACGAGTCCCTCAATCTTTATATTTACTTAAAATTGTCGCAACCTGTTTAGGGGAAACCATTCCATGAGTGTCTTCATTTACAACAACTGCGGGAGCCAAACTGCAGGCACCAATGCATCGAACTTCATCTAGAGAGAAATTCATATCATCCGTTGTCTCTCCTTTACCGATTTTAAGTTTTGTACGGATTTCATTCATGACTTTTCCCGCACCTTTAACATGGCAGGCCGTACCCATGCATACGCATATTTCGTTCTTTCCCTTTGGTTTAAGGCTGAAACGGTTATAAAAATTAATGATGCTGTATATTTGAGTGATGGGAATTTGAGTTTTTTTGGATATGTACCTTAGCTCGCCTTCAGGCAGGTAATGAAAATGATTCTGCACCTCGTGAAGGATTCCAATGAGATTGCCTTTGACTTCCGGAAACTTTGACAAAATCAAGTTTATTGTGGCTACATCCATTAACTATACTCCTTATCTTGAATAGACAGGGCTCTCACAAACAATTATTCCAATCAACATACAACCGGCGTAAAGCGCATGGTAATTATTCCAGACTCGACGTGCCTTTGGTGGAGGCCATCGCCTTGGCATAACGCTCCCGCTTGACCAGCGGCATTTTCTCTGTAACGTCGAAGCTCAGGCAGTGTGTCATGCATACCGTCACACATACCGGACGAAGCCCCTTGTCGATACGATCCATACAGTAGTCGCATTTCACCACTTTGCCGATATCCGGGTTCCACTGCGGTGCGCCCCAGGGGCATGCGGAAATACATGTCTTGCAGCCCACACAGACATCATGATTGATAAAAACGATTCCATCTTTAGGTCTTCTTTGCATGGCGCCTGTGGGGCAGGCAGCTACACACCAAGGATTTTCACAGTGGAAACACGGCATAAATATATAAGATGCCCGCGGTCTTCCATTAAAGAATTTAGGCCCAACAGTGATGACCTGACAGGGCCTCGATCCTGCGGGCAAAGATTTTTTGCTCTTACAGGCAATTTCACAAGAATGACAGCCGATACATTTCTGCTGGTCCTGTAACATAAAATATTTACTCATTATATTTCTCCATCGATGGTTAAAACTTAATATTTACTTTTTTTGCGTTGGTATTCAACCGCCAGAGCGCAATTTGCAAAGATCGATTTATTTATGCCGGCTTAACGGATACGAAGGTTTCGTGAAGCGCCGGGCTACCACCGATCAAATCCGAGATATTCTCCTGAAGCTGTGCATCGCTGACACCTTTTTGATAAGAACGGGTCGCTTGCTTCGACTCATGGCCAAAACCATGAAGCATAAAAGCAGCTTCCGGATGGATAAGCTCGCTAACGTAAGCCTTGAGCGTACCTTTGCCAACTTTAGAAGCTATTTCTACCAAATCACCGTCGTTGAAGCCAAGCTCCTGTGCTTTCACGGAATTGATCCAGAGTGTATTCTCCGAACAAATTTCATTTAAGTAAGGGTTGTTCTGGGTGGATACGTGGGTATGGATGGCACTTCGGCCGACCACTAATCTGAATTGGCCCTTTGGTGGTGAGGACACATGCTCATAGCTTGGAAATGACTCAAATCCCGCATCCTCCAAAAGAGAGGATTTGAATTCGATCTTTTTTGAAGGGGTTTTAAATTTGATTCCGTCTTTTCTATCCCAGAATATCTTTTTCTTTCCGTATGCCACAAATCCCTTGGTATCGAAGTCATCAATTTTAAAACCGGTTCCTTTAAGTTGCCAGCTTACAAGATCTTCCATGTTTTCATAGGGAAAATATTTTCCTGTACCGATACGATCTGCAAGCTGCTTAAGTATCATTGCCCCCTCACGGGTGTTGTAGCGGGGAGGAACAGCCTGTCTCCTTAGAAACATCTGGGGTTTAAGACCATTCATCAGTTGAATGCAATCTGTACGCTCAAGGTAGCAGGATTCCGGAAGGATAACATCAGAATATGATGCAATATCACTGTAATTAATATCGATGGACACAATCAGGTCCAATTTTTTCAATGCTTTTTTTGTATGATTGGTATCAGGTATGGACATCAATGGATCAAAGCGAAAAGCAATAAGGGCCTTTATGGGATATGGATCTTCGTTTAGGATAGCGTTGGGCAGTATTTGAGCGACACCATGATTCGGATCCGCCAGAGGCAAGTCAGGGGTCCCCACCTTATCAAACCGGGGGACACTTATTTTCGGGAATTTTTGCTCCGTAAGCTTCCTTGCAGGCTTACCACCTTCTTCCCCCGGACCCTTTTTGAAAAAAAAGCCTCCTTCTGACTCAACACTTCCCATAAGGGAGTTGAGGATCATAATGGACCGGCGGAAGTATATTTCATCAGTATGGTTTGCACCTCGATAACCGAAGCTGAAGATAACCTTTGGCTTGTCTTTGCTTATTCTCCTTGCCAGGTCAATCATTGCTCCAGCGGCGATTCCTGTTTCTTTTTCAGCCCACTCCGGTGTATAGGGACTCACAAAACCCCGAAGCTCGGACAAACCTGTTACCCACCTGTTGACAAATTCCGCATCGTATAATCTCTCTTTAAGTATCACATGAATAAGAGCGTAATTTAGCGCAAGATCAGTGCCCGGGCGGATCATCCAGTAGCGTCGCGCCTTGGTCGCAGTTATGGTGACCCTTGGATCGATGTAGGTTAGCTCAGCACCGTTTCCCATCGCTTTCATTAGGTTGTTAACCTCTTTGACTTGAACCGATTCAAAAATATTGCGGCCATAAAGCACGAGATGTTTTGTATTTCCGACGTCCATGCCCATTTGGCTGTCCGCATAGCCGAAAAGAGAACGGCAGGCCGTGTTCACAGAGCCTTTACAAAGCGCGTCGTGAGTAAAATGATTGGGCGACTTGATCGCTTTCAAGAAGGTCTTGGTGGCATGGGTGGCCAGTTGTGTTCGTTCTCCAATAACGAGACTATGCCCTCCATGTTCTTCAATTATGGGTTTAAGCTTATCAGCCACATAGTCCAGGGCTTCATCCCAACCGACCTTTCTGAAGTGACCCTCACCCCGCTCACCCACCCGGATCATCGGGTCTTTGACCCTTTGCTCGTCATAAAGCAATGAGATCCCGGCGGATCCTCTAGGGCACAGGCTACTCTCCATACCGGCCACATGGGGATTGCCCTCGATAAAATTGACTTGGCCTTCCTTAACGTAAACCTTAATAGGGCAGCGTACTGAACACATAAAACATAAGCTGTAAATCTCCTTTTCCATAAACCGCCTCCAGTCAAGAAATAGTCGATATGTTTAAATCTTCAAAGGGTTTGAACGAAATGACCCTCTGCAATAAAGTTTATTCGATTTTAAGAGAATAGAAAATAAGCCGCCCACCTATGGATTTACGATCAATCAAACAGATGATAACAGCAATTTTCATACCATGAAAGTCACAAGTCGAGGAAATACGGCATCGTGTTGAGATGTAAAATTTCTCTGTAATTTTAAATTGATAGCAGCGCTGCACCGCCATCTCTTTATCTTCGTGATACTCTATGGTAGATAAGATAACTTATTTACGAAATATTTTTATTGCACTGCAATAGATTTACGGCGCATCTCCATCTTGGCAGTGAAAGATTGAATCGATGGACCACGAGTTCGTAAATAATCTATGCCGGAATTTTAGCCATCGGCAGCAGGACGGTAAAGGTTGTTCCCTCGTCAATTTGGCTGTCCACCCGGATATCCCCTCCATGTTTTCGAATAATACCCAGCGACACGGATAGCCCCAGACCGGTACCTTCTCCTTGTGGTTTTGAAGTGAAAAACGGATCAAAAATATGGGATTTGATATGATCGGCAATGCCGGTTCCGGTATCCCTAACACTAATTTTAAGAAACCCGCCCTCGCTAACGGTATCCGTTTCAATCGTCAGGGTCCCGCCACCGGGCATCGCATCAATGGCATTCAGGGCCAGGTTTAAAAATACCTGCGCCAATTGCTGCTTGTCTCCCGAGACAGGTGCCAGGTTAGAGGAAAATCGGCGCTCCACCTTTACCTGGCATACTTTGAGCTGATTGGCAACGAGCTGGAGAGACTCTTCCAGTATATCATCCAGCTGGTAAAGGTGGGTATCGATGTCCCGCTCGCGTGCAAACTCTATCAGATTCCTGATAATTTTCCGCGAGCGTTCCGCCTGTTCAACCAGGTCGTTGATCATATCCAGGCGTTCCGCGTCATCGATTTCAGAGTAGTCTTCCTGAAGCGCAGCGGCAGTCAGCATGATGTTGTTGATGGGATTGTTCAGTTCATGGGCCACCCCGGCAGTTAGTGTACCCACGGCCTTTAACTTGTGCGCTCTGATGAGCTGCTCTTGTCTTTGAGATAGCTGGTGCATCATCGTGTTCATTGCGATTGCCAGCTCGGCGAACTCATCGCGATACCGGCGAACCGGTCGAATGGGTGTCGTGATATCCCCATCGGCAATGCGATGGGTGGCATCCGTCAGTTCTTTCAAGGGTCGGTTCATTTGACGGGCAATAAAATTCGCACTATAGATCATTAGCCCCAGAAGGAAGAGCAGGAACAGCATGGGGCCTCGCTGGGTCAGATATAGCATGTCATTGACGGACTGACGTTCCCTGGCCAGCAAATTGATTGCGGCCTCCAACATTTCCGACCCATGTTTGCGGATCTCATTTTCTATCTGTTTAATTTGAGAAGTGGATTTTTGGGACGGCTGTTTTTCTTGTTCTTGAAGCTTGGACAGCAGCTCTTCATAAATATTGATGTGATGGACCATTTTCTCGAAGGGTTGTTTACCGACAACCGACTCCATTTTCTCATCATTATTTTTAATAATAGTGTAAGCGATGCGGATCTTTTGCCGCGCATTTTCCAGGTCGGTGCCGTAGAGCAAGTAGTTTTTTTCAAAACGGCGCGCTTGCTGGACTTCGAATATATATTTAGCGGCAGACTCCATGAAATTGAGTTTCCGCTCCATTTTGGTCAAGATAACAATCGACGCGATGGTAATACCCAGGCTTAAAATAAACCAGAGTGCGAACCCGAGGGAGATGACGCTGCGAACCGAAAGGATAGGTAGCGCCTGCCAGGCGCGTTGCGCCTCAAGCTTGAATTGATCAATCGGCTCCGTGTTCGTATCCATGAATCCGTTTATCCTCTAACTTGAAGATGAGGCCGCCTTTTGAATTAGCATTCTAAGGTCATTGATTTTAAAAGGCTTGGCAATAAAATCAAACGCCCCTTTGACCTGTGCCTCACGCGTTTTTTCCACTGTGGCGTAGCCGGTAATAAAAATGACTCTTGTTTTGGTCGATTTGGCCCTCACGTGTTCGAGGATTTGAATACCATTCAGCTGGCCCATCCGTAAATCTGTGACCACCACGTCAAATTCTTTTTCATCGAATCGATTGACCGCTTCGACGGGATTATCAAACACCTCCACATTATAGCCGTCCTTTGTCAAAGCCGGCTTGAGACGTTTGCCCACAATCGGTTCATCATCAACAACCATAACTTCAATCTTTTTATCGGAATTTATTGATTCGGTGACCGGTGTTGGTGGTCGGGGGGCTGAACCTTTGTCTTCAATCGCCGCTGCGGGTTCCTCAACCGATTTTTCGGAACTTTCTTTGCCGGTGGCAAGCGTATTCAACCAGTTTTCAAACTTACGTTTAAATTTCATCATTTCGGACCTCCTCATCGAGGATTTTCTTCTTTAAATGGCCGTTTGATCAGTTGGCTTCGGACATATCCAGGTGCTCCGTTTCCGGTGCTTCCATTCTCTGAACCCCCCGCAAAGAGTGTTCAATACGCCGCCTCTGCCGATAGGCCCGGATCACATAAAACAGGATGATCACCACGCCTGATGTTCCAGCGGCAAAAAGCAAAAACTTGCTGGCAGATTGGAAATAGACATCCCATTGCGGATTCATGGCCAGCCAGCCGATCTTGCGCAGATACATCGGTACTGCAATGGTGCGGCTCAAAACGCATAGCAGGATAATGGCTCCGGTGACCACCCGAATAATGACCTCTTTGACCACTTTGGTCCCATAAACCCCGACGAATATGCCAAGCAAAGATCCGGTATACAGAAGAATGGTCAGTCGAATATCCACAAACCCCTGAAAGGCATAATTAAGGGCGCCGAAGGCGCCCATGAACATGGCCAGGTAAAGCTCGGTTCCGGCCGCCACCGCAGTGGGGATTCCAAACACATAGATCATTGCAGGCACACCGATAAATCCTCCGACACCGATGGTTCCGGCCAGATATCCGGTGGCCAGGCCGACGGCGATAAGCACCCATAAGGATATTCGAACATCTGAAACCGGAAAAGAGATATAAGGCGGCAGGCGAAGTCCGGCCAAAAAGTTGGCGACTTTTCTGGACGGCCCCTGGTCGCCTCCAGGGCCTCTGGATTTAAGTGCATCGCGCAACATCGATATGGCCACAAACGTTAAAATACAGATAAAGACCATACTGATATATAGATCCACTGCCGCGCTTCCGCCGGTGCCGTGACCATCGCCGCCCCCCTTAAACAGTGTGCTGTTAATCAGAACCGCTATCTGGATGCCGACAAAAGAAGCAATGATTAAACAGATACCCAGCCGTTTGTCTACATTTCCAAGCTTGCTGTGTTGCCTCGAACCGATCATGGCCTTGCCGAATTTGTGGGTAATATTGCTCCCCACGGCGACCACACCCGAAATCCCGAGATTCATCATACCCGGCGTCATAAAAAAAGCACCACCGCTTCCAATAAAACCGCTGAGGATCCCCCCGATGAACCCCAAAAGGGAAACCTGCAGTGCGGTAGAAAGACTTAATGAAACAAACATATCGCCCAAGACGGTTTGCATACACAAATTCCTTAGTCTAAAAGGTTTAGAATTATTCCATCCGGATCAGCTTCATCAATGAGTGCGCCACTTTTCCATACACGTAGGCAATCGTGGGAACAAAAAGAAAGACAGCTGCCGCCGCCATAACTCTGTCCTTCAAATCGATACCCGACAGAAACCTTAATATCGATTCTTGGTTATTGAATACCAGAAATAGAATAAGTAAAAAAAGGCCCAGGTATCCTATTAAATTCATTATATCGCGACGTCCGAAAAGATACTGACTCTTAAGGTCTTCGGTATTGACCACCGGCGCACTGATTTTGTCGCTCAAATAACCCTCCAACTGCCGGGTCAACCGTACCTGGGCCGAATTTGCTTTAGACAGAAACAGTTTACCGATGACAATCAGGCTGTAAGGCACGGTGCGGTCAATTGATTTTACAATTTGCATTGCGCCGCCAGCGATCCGCCGCCCTCCGCCGGAACGTCCTATGCGAGCCAGCACCTTCTGGGTTGCCTGAAACCCGCCGTCCTCACAAGCCACTTCGCCTTCTTCTTCAATTCCGCCAAAACACTCCCGGGCAAAATCAGGTCGTTGGGATAATGATGGCGAATTATTTTCCGGCAACAATACTTCCTGCCCCTCAATCGCCTGCGGAACAAAACGGAGCAGTTCAATGGCAGCATTCCATTTGCTGGCGATATCAACCACATGACGATAGGTTTCCGTATTGGCTTCAAAAGTCTCCTCAATCCATAGAATGTTGGTTGTGGCCATGGTGACATTAAGCTCTTGCACTCCGGCCAAGGGTGCGAGAACCTCCCGTATCGTTTCTGCGATCCCTGCGTCTTGCGGCAGATAGGTGACATTGACAACACCTCTGTCCGCACGAACTTTGACATTGGCGCTAAAGGTTCGCTCATCGCGGAACAAAAGCAACCGGGCATTGGCCCCCAGCAACAGGTCCTGCATCGATCTGTTAGATGCCGGTGTAACCTGAAAGTCCGGAAGCTGGGCAATGGCTGCTAAAGCGGCCGCCGCATTTTCAACACTCATATGACCCAGATTTAGCATCACATCATAGTGGGAGGCATCTTCCAATGAAACGCCGAACATCGAACGCGCCCATCTGTTTCGATCCGCTTCGACATCTTTTAGGTATCTGATCGCTTTTGGGGTAGTGATGCCGAGTTGCTGCACCACCTCTTTCACCTTGGCGGTTTCATCCTCAACGACGCGGACTTTGAGCACGTGGTCAATCCCTGAAAAAAACAAGTGGCCGCTGCGACCGTTATAAACCAGTTCGTTTTCGGTGCTCTGCCCGCCCAGAAAAGCGGTCATGAACGCACGATAGTATTCCCGTTCCAGGGCCAGCCGTTCGGTGAATATTTGAGGTTTGATGGTGGCGGTTTCCAGTTTGCTGACTTGAATACCCTCGTTGAAGGCTTCTTCGATCAAGTCCTCGCGGTTTAAGCTCTTGCAGCCCAGCTTATGCGCCAGACGGTCGGCAAATGTTTTGGTGCGATTGGAACCTCCTCCTGAAATGCAAATGATCTGCATTGTTTTTTCTTCCTTTCCCAATGACGATCGCTGCTTTCCGGCATATGACATGCCGGCGTCATGTTTCTGATAGCTTCTGTGGAAGATCCTTTACGCGGATCGTATCACCCGGTGCCTTGGCAACCGCGTGTTCAATGACGTTTTTCAGTTCGCGCACATTTCCAGGAAAATGATAGCCGTGCAGCAACCCACGGGCCTCTTCAGAGAATCCTTTAATTTCCCGAACAAATAATTTGGCAAACCGGCGAAGAAAAAAATGGGCGAGCAGCATGATATCTTCCCCCCGATCTCTAAGTGGCGGCATATCAATGGTTGCCACCTTAAGCTGATGATAGAGATCCTTGTGAAATAAGCCGTTGCTGACCACCCTTTCCAAATCCTGGTGGCTTGCCGAGATTATCCGGACGTCAATCGGAACCGGACGATTTCCCCCGGCTCTGGTTATCTGCTGCTCCTGAATCACCCGCAACAGCTCACCCTGCATACTTTGCGGCAGTTCACCGACCTCATTCAGAAGTAGGATGCCACCGCTGGCGGTTTCCAGCAACCCAGCCCCGGCCGCTGAACCACCCCCAGACGCGTCTTTTTCATGACCGAAGAGTTCCCTGGCCATCATTCCTTCGGCGTGGCCTCCGCAAGTAATCGCCAGAAAAGGCTTTTTCCGACGCGGACTATGATAATGAATAAGAGACGCGGCCAATGCTTTACCCGTACCGGATTCACCCGTAATGAGCACATTGCTGTCCACCTTGGCGATCTGTTTTATCAACTTAAGCGCCTCAACGACCCTAGGGCTCTGACCGATCAAAATGGGCTCTTCCAAATCACCTTTTATTAATGCCTCCAGCTTTGCAACCTTCTCTCGAAATCGCTTTCTCTCAATGGCATGCCGGGCCAGCTGTGCAATTTCATCAGGTCTGACGGGTTTTTCAAGATAATGATAGGCACCTTTTTTTATAGCCTTTTTTGCTGTGGGAATGGAAACATAACCCGTTACCAAAATTACTTCTATGTCAGGAAATTGATTCTTCACCCGGGTGAGAAACTCCAAACCATTCATGTCGACGATGGCAAAATCCGTCATGACCAGGTCATAGGAGCCATCGGAAAGGCGTTCCAGCCCCCCAAAGCCGGTATCGGCAGTTGTGACATGAAAACCTTGCTTTCGAAGAATTCGCGCAAATTCCCTGCAAACCATCTCTTCATCATCAACGATAAGTATTCGTCCTCGATCCATTGTTTTCGGCCTGATGCTTTGTATGCTTAATTATGCTTAATCTGGAGTATCTTCTATTTACAAAAATTTAAATCCCAATGCAACTGATTCATGCGCAACCTTCAATTTCTGTTTGTTGGCCGATATCAATTGTTTGACAGAATTATGCAGTTTTGGTATCGTTCAGTTTAGTAAAATTCAACTCAACAGATATTGCAGCTCCCATCACCTCTATCCCCTCTCCTTTCTCATACAGGCAACAGCGCTGATCTGTCGTCATAATCCCATCGCAAGTACGCTTGGTGCAGTGGATGAATTTCTGCGTATGGGGTTTCTTCATAAATGTAGATATAATTTTAATACAATATAGCTTTGTTGGACTCAGGAAAGAAGCATGCCGAAAACAAAACCTATCTTCAGGGTCATGCTGCTGGTCTTATTAAGCCTTGGCTGGCCCTTGTATGCTGCAAATACCATTGAAGGTGCCAAAAGGTACCGGACCGATGCAATCACCAACAAAGGAGAAAAATGGCGTATCGGCTATTACGAGGGCGGGCCGTACATCAATTACCCGGCCAATCTAAAAGCGATTGCCAAGGGCCTGACCCAACTCGGTTGGATGGATAGAACAGATGTCGCAGAAATGACGAACGCCTCAGATGCCAAAGGGATCTGGAAGTCACTGGGCCATACCCAAAGCGACTACCTCCGGTTCGTTCCGGACGCTTTTTATTCGGCGGGTTGGGATAATACCTTGCGGGCCCGAAACAAGGCTGCTGTCATCGGACGGCTCCAAGGCAAGCAGCTGGATTTCATGATCGCCATGGGAACCTGGGCCGGCCAGGACCTGGCCAACAACCTGCATTCGGTTCCCACCATGGTGGTTTCCACCAGCGATCCGGTCAAATCCGGAATTATCAAGAGTGCCGCTCAATCCGGCTTTCGTCATGTGCACGCCCGGTGTGACCCCAACCGCTACATCCGGCAGGTTCGGTTGTTCCACGACATCATCGGATTCAGGCGCCTGGGAATCGTCTATGAAGATTCGGTGGCCGGCAAAAGTTACGCCGCCCTGGGAGACATCGAAAAGGTGTCCGCCCAGCGCGGTTTTAAACTGGTCACCTGCAATGCGCCCTGGGCGGGAGTGCCCCGCCAGGTGAGCACCCAGAAACTGATCGATTGCCATAATAAGCTAGCGCCCCGAATCGACGCCCTTTTTCTGACCGTTCATAACGGTGTGGATGCCCATCATATGGATGAGATTCTGGCACCATTGGTTGAACACAACATCCCCACCTGGTCCCAAAGGGGATCGGAAGAGGTCCGCCAGGGGGTGCTTTTGAGTATCTCCAGGGCGGGATTCGGACCGGTTGGGATGTATCATGCCAAAATTATGGCAAAAATATTAAACGGGGCACGCCCCGGGGATCTAAATCAGATATTTGAAGATCCCAAAAAAATCGCAATTAACCTCAAGACCGCTGCGGCCATAGAATTTAAGCCGCCCAGGGGTCTGATGCGGGTGGCTGACCATATTTACAAATAGGAAAGATCTCAAGCAAAATATACCCTACCTGAAGCACTGAAATATTAAGCTTTTTAAACAATAAAGACGCTGCGACTTTGATCCCATGGGGAGCAATGATAACCCAAACAAAAGACATACGCACCAAGCTCATCTATAAAATTGTGGTCTCCTTGATATTGGGTTTGATCGGGTTTGGAGTAAATTTTTATCCCATCAACTTTGCTTTTCCGCCATTCCAGGCCGGCTTGGCGCTCGGCTTGGCCTTTCCCATGGTCGCGGCGCTGGTCTGGGGGTGGCCCTACGGACTGTTATCGACCACTTTGGGATTGGGCTGCCAGACCGGATGGTTTTTACAGTGGCCCAATGGAAGCTGGGAGCCCTTTATCACCATTCCTTTGCTATCGCTATGGATTACCTGGCATGGATGGTGTGCCGGCTTGGGAAAAAAGGGCCGCTTTCCCGCCCTGAACCCCTATGGGGCCGAAATTCCTTTTCGCATCGCCAATACGCTTGTGCTTTATACCCTGCTTCGCTGGGTACTGCATGCACAGCCACCATCTGGAGTGCCGCCGGATGTGTCCTTGAGCTATGCCCATTTCTTAGCTGTCGCGCAAGCGGTCAACGCCTATTTTGTGCTCTTGGTCGCCGATACACTGTTAAACCTGGGACCGGTGCGGAAAATTTTCGGACTGCGACGGCAACCCGGCCAAATCACCACCGGCTATGTGATCAGCGCGGCTGTGCTGTTCGGCCTGTTATTTTGGGTGATCGACGGTTTGGTGGATTACTATAAGTTCCGGGAGTATTTACGGTTCCTGATTTTTAAGGCGCCCGAAAATGTATGGGATTCCATTCTCCTGAACGTCGCTTCGCCGGATCTGTTTGCCCGAACCGCATTTGTTGCCGTCTGCCTCACAGGGGGATTGCTGGTATCCCGGCTGCTGCGCAAACAACTCCAGAGTGAGACGGCCTGGCGGGAAAGCGAGACCCGCTACCGCCGTTTGCACGAAACCATGCGGGATGCATTTGTCCAACAAGACATGTCCGGCCGAATCGTGGATTTCAATCGCGCGTATCAAGAGATGATCGGCCATGAAGATGAAAGTTTGTCGGGAATGATGGAGGCGGATCTGACCCCGTCCAAATGGCGCACAATGGAAGCCGATATTATAAAGGAGCAGGTGGTGCGCCTGGGCCGCTCCCAGGTGTATGAAAAAGAGTACGTCCGGGCTGAAGGAAGCGTCTTCCCGGTGGAATTGCGCACCTTTTTGATCACCGATGACGCGCACCTTCCCATCGGCATGTGGTCCATTGTGCGGGACATTACCCAGCGCAAGCAAACCGAACTGGAGCGCGAAAAGGCCATCATCGCCCTCGAAAACTCGAACGAAGATCTGAAACAGTTTGCCTATGTGGCGTCTCACGATTTGCAGGAACCATTGCGCATGGTGTCCAGCTATACACAGTTACTAGCGGAACGCTACAATGACCAACTGGACGACAAGGCCCATAAATTTATCCATTATGCCGTGGACGGCGCTGCGCGCATGCAAATCCTGATCCGCGATCTGCTGGCCTTTTCCAGGGTGGAGACTCACGCCCATGAATTTAAAACCGTTGACGCCCACAGCGCCCTGGGTGTGGCCATCGTCAACCTCAAGACGATGATCGATGAAAGCGGGGCCTTGGTGACCTCCGGTGATCTTCCCCAGGTCCTGGCCGACGAAACCCAGATGACCCAGATCTTTCAAAATCTCATCAACAATGGAATCAAGTTCCAAAAAAAAAACCGGACGCCCCAAATTCATATTGGCGCGGACCGCCAAAACGGCAATTGGCGCTTCAGTGTACAAGACAACGGCATCGGCATCGAGCCCAAGTACAAGGACAAAGTCTTTCTGGTATTTCAGCGGCTGCATACGCGAGACGAGTATCCTGGAACGGGTATTGGATTGGCGTTGTGCAAAAGGATTATCGACCGCCACGGTGGTCAAATCTGGTTTGAATCGTCCCCCGAGCAGGGCACGATATTTTACTTTACGATCCCCGATCATTAGAAAGGAGTCAGCGGATGAACAACATGCCCTGGGTCAGGCCCATCGATATTTTATTGGTAGAGGACAATCCTGGCGATGCCGACCTTGCCCGCGAAGCCCTTGAAGCCGGCAAACTCAATAACCAGCTTTTCGTCGTCGGCGATGGTGAGGCCGCCATGGACTTTTTATTCCAATCGGGCAGCTATAGCGAGATGCCCCGTCCCGATCTGATTCTGCTGGATCTTAATCTGCCCCGCAAAGATGGCCGTGAAGTGTTGGCCGATATCAAAGCTCACAAAGATCTGAAGCGCATCCCGGTGGTTATCCTAACCACTTCCGATGCAGAGGAGGACGTGCTTAGATCTTACAACCTGCATGCCAATTGTTTCATCACCAAACCCATCGATCTAAACCAATTCGTCAAGGTAGTGCGATCCATTGAAGATTTCTGGTTCAGCATCGTGGTGCTACCTCCCAATGGAGAAAAAAATGGATAAACCCATACGCATATTATTGGTTGAGGACAACCTGGGTGACGCCGACCTGATCCGGGAAATGCTGCCCTCAACCGATGATTCGGGGTTTAGCATCCATTGCGTTACCCGTTTGGCGGACGCGGTTAGCCATCTAAAAAGGAAGGAGACCGATCTGGCTTTGCTGGATCTGGATTTACCTGACAGCCAGGGTATCGCCACGGTTCGCGCTGCACGCCGCGCCGCGCCGGAGATGCCCATCGTCGTTTTGACCGGCCATCAGGATGAACACATGGGTATGGCCGCCGTTCAGGACGGAGCCCAGGATTTCCTGGTCAAGGGGCAAACCCATGGTCCCCACCTGTCGCGTGTTATCCGCTATGCCATGCAACGGCATGGTGCCGAAGACCGGGTGCGTGAATCGGAGCGATTTTTGCGCTCAACCCTGGATGCGCTTTCGGCCCATATTGCCATCATCGATGCCACCGGCCGGATCCTGGCCGTGAACAAAGCCTGGAAAACGTTTGCGGAAGCGACCGGCGGGCATCCGATGCGATGCGGCGAGGGCGCCAATTATGCGGATGCCTGCCGCGCGGTACAAGATGACAATGCCCAGGATGCCGACTGCGCACGGGCCTTTGCCGCCGGAATCCAATGTGTATTGAATGCTGAAAAAGAGCGCTTTGAGATGGATTATCCGTTGAGCGACCCGGGTGGAACGCATTGGTTTCACGGAAGGGTGACGCCTTTTCCCGGCGTCAGCGAGCGGCGCGTGGTGGTGGCCCATGAAAACATCACCAAACGCAAACGCGCTGAAAATGAACAAATGCGGCTGGCCGCCCAGTTGCGCCATACTTATAAAATGGAGGCCATCGGGACCCTGGCCGGCGGTATTGCCCATGACTTCAACAATATTTTGTCTTCCGTACTGGGATATTCGGAACTGTGCCTCATGGATCTGGAAAAGGGCAGTGCTTTGGAAAAAAATATGCAGGAGGTCTACCGGGCGGGTGTACGGGCCAAAGAGCTGGTCAAACAGATACTGACCTTTGCGCGCAAAGACGAAACCCAAATCCGGCCCGTTCAGGTGAGCTCCATCGCCAAGGAAGCTTGTAAACTGATTCGTTCCATCATCCCGGCATCCATCGACACCCGGCTGACGGTGGACAGCGAGGCTTTTGTCATGGCGGACCCAACCCAGATCCATCAGATCTTCATGAATTTGTTCACCAATGCAACCCAAGCCATGGAAACCGACGGTGGTGTGTTGACCATTCATATTTCAGAGGTAACCCTTAACCGCTCTTTCGACAGTAAGTACTCTGTTTTCAAGCCGGCCGGATTTCTGAAAATCAGGATAGCGGATACCGGCATCGGAATACCTCAAGACAAGTTGGAAATGATCTTCGATCCCTATTTTACGACCAAGGGCAGATGCGAGGGCACGGGACTCGGTCTATCCGTGGTTCATGGTATCGTCCAAAGCTGCGGTGGCGAAATCGAAGTTGAAAGCGAGGTGGGTCGAGGGACGGTTTTTACCATCCACCTGCCGCTTTCAATCCAGAATAGCCCAACCGCAGTCGAACGGTCGCAAGAACTGCCCCTTGGCACCGAGCGAATCTTATTCGTTGATGATGAGCCGTCTATTGCCGATCTGAGCCGGCAAAGGCTGAGTCTGCTTGGGTATCGGGTCACTGCGGTCACCAGCAGTATTGAAGCGCTGGACCGCCTGGTCGCGAGTCCCGATGATTTTGATCTGGTGATAACGGACATGACCATGCCGCAAATGTCCGGTGATCAATTGACCCTGGAAATAAAAAAAAGGATACCTGGGATTCCGGTTATCTTGTGCACCGGTTACAGTAAAAAATTATCACCAGAAAATGCTGCATCCATCGGCATCAACGCGCTGTTGATGAAACCCGTGCCAGTAAAAGAAATGGCTGAAACCATCCGCAAAGTACTTGAAAAAACTCCTCGCTGAAGCAAATTCTACGCCCCTTCAAACCATGTCGGAAATTTAAGGGGATTGGATCTTGACGAGCAGTCTGTCATGATATTGTCGATTTCTATTTTCCCGCCTGGCTGCTAAATTTTTAACCCTCTGATATAAAGCATATTTTTATAATATAGCGAGTTATTTTATAACGGCATGCTTATTGCGAGCATCACACTCAAATACGGAAAAATACTTGAAGATGAGCCTGTGATCAAAAAGGAGGGACAAATGGAGAGCTCTTTCGCTGCAGGATGGCTTAAGCAAAGAAGCAACCGCACCCGGCGCCGGGCTTTGAAGTACACCGTAGGTATTCTGAATGAGAAGCATCTACCGCAGGTGATGGCACTGCAGGAGGTCATTGTTCAAAATCTGCAGCAGCCGGATTTGCTGCACTCTTTTTCCCGCGACTTTATGAAACAACACATGGAGGAACGGGGAGTTGTTCTGGGGGTTTTTGTGCAAAATCGACTGATAGCTTTTCGTAATCTCTACTACCCAGAGCTCGGGGATAAAGAGTGGAATCTGGGGCTGGATTTGGGACTTGCCGAAGAAGAGTTAGCAAAAGTGGCCAATCTTCAATTGGTTTGCGTCCATCCTCGATACAGGGGAAATGGTTTGGCGTTGAAAATGAATCAGATTTCCCTGGGGCTGCTGCGGCAAAGAGGCACCCACCCCCATGTGTGCGCTACGGTATCACCGTATAATATATGGAATATTCCGGTTTTGCTGGCAAGCGGTTTTCATATCGCCAAGCTTAAAAGCAAATATGGAGGCAAAATACGCTATATTGTCTATCAGGACCTGCGCCATCCCATTATATTTGATGACCAAAGCGCTGTATGGGTGCGCCTGGATGATCTCGACACCCAGAAAAGATGGCTTTGCTCTGGATTTTACGGCGTCGCTCTACGCCGGAGGCAAATCAGCCCGGGGGAAGATTTTTTCAGCAGCTTCGATCTCGTTTTAAAAGCGCCTGTCAAACAGTTCACGAATAACTTTGGCGCAGCCATGGCCTCTTGGAAAAATAAAGACGTGCTTTTGGCGGCCCCTAGCCCGCCAAGCCATTGCTTGCATGTCAATTCTTTTAGCAATGGTGCAGGCTACGCGGCATCTGAATCACACCCATAAGGCAGGGCATTCCCGCAAGGATCGTGGCCCGGAACGATTAGATCCTGACGCAGGATTGCAAACTCTAGTTGACACGCCACTTCGAACGCAATAGGTAGTTTTTTCCGTCGACCGTAGACAGGAGCATATTCGCGTGACCCCCGAGTCTGAAAATACCGCAACCCAGAAACCGGCCCCTGAACCGTTCGATGAACATTTCCGCGTCGGTGGCGTCTTGCTTGTCTCTCTGTGCCACTTCATCCATGACGTGTATTCCAGCTTTTTAGCCCCCTTGCTGCCCCTGCTGATTGAAAAACTCTCCCTCACTTTGACCCGGGCGGGGCTGCTGACCACCGCCATGCAGCTGCCGGCCCTGATCAATCCCATCATCGGCCTATGGGCCGATCGCATCAGCGTGCGTTGGTTCATCATCCTGGCCCCCAGCCTGACAGCAGTGCCCATGTGCCTGCTGGGTCTGGCGCCCAACTACGCCGTGCTGTTGTTCCTGCTTTTTGTGGCAGGCATCAGCGTCTCCCTGTTTCATGTCCCGGCGCCGGTGATGATCGCCAAGCTGTCCGGTCCATACAAGGGGCGCGGCATGAGTTTTTTCATGGTGGGTGGTGAATTCGCTCGCACCGTGGGACCCATGGCTGCTGTAGGGGCAGTATCGCTGCTGGGGCTGGAGGGCTTTTATCCCATCATGTTGTTCGGGCTGGCTTCCTCAGTCTGGCTTTTTGTCAAGTTCAAGGATGTGCCCATCCGCACCAGGGGTCAGCATGATGTCTCCCTCAAGGCTACCTGGAAGCAGATCAGCGTCGTCATGCTTCCCCTGGCGGCCATCCTGATCGCCCGCGGTTTCATGCATGCCTCCATCGTCACCTTTCTGCCCACTTATATCACCCAGCAAACCGGGGGCCTATGGTTGGCAGGCATCTCCCTGGCCCTGGTGGAAGGCGCCGGTGTGGCCGGCGTATTGGCCACCGGTCCCCTGAGCGACCGCTTCGGCCGTAGGAACGTGCTGCTGGTCTGCTTGGTCGGTGCGCCTGTTTTTCTTTTGGCGTTCATCTGGCTGCCGGGCTGGCTGCGCTTTGCCGCCCTGATGCTGACCGGCTTTACCCTGATCTCCACAACGCCGGTCATGCTGGCTATGGTTCAGGAGCACAGCACCGCCAGTCCGGCAGCAGCCAACGGCATTTTTATGATGACTTCATTTACCGCCCGTTCCACGGTTGTGGTGGCAGTGGGCGCCATCGCCGACGCCATTGGTTTGCAAAACACCTATGTGCTCAGCGCCCTGCTGGGTTTTGGCGGCATTCCCTTTATCATTATGCTTCCGCGGCGAACCGAATAATTTACGGACCTTCCATAACCCAAAACAAGGCGTATGGAAGCAGGTTTTTTGCATCTGTAGCCGGAGGTCAGTGTACAAGCCGACACGGCGCACACGCAAGGATGGCAAGCAACCATAAGATGCGCTGCGGGCGGGCCCTATGAACTCGCGAACGCGCTCAAACCGAGCGGCCCGCTGATCCTTCGCTGCATCTCACGGTTGCTAAGCCCCCCTTGCTCAAC
>JBNLFN010000076.1:0-72560 GCA_050305555.1 Desulfobacteraceae bacterium
CAGTTCTTCGGCGGCGCGACCGCCCAGGAGGCCCTTGATCTTGTCCAGCAGTTCGGTGCGCGACATGAGAAAACGATCTTCCAGGGGCGTTTGCAGGGTATACCCCAGCGCGCCGATGCCCCGGGGAATGATGGATACCTTGTGGACCGGATCGGCACCCGGCGTCAGGTGACCGACAACGGCATGGCCGGACTCGTGATAGGCCACCACCTGGCGTTCGTGGGGATTGATCAGCTTGTTCTTCTTTTCCAAACCGGCGATAACCCGCTCGATGGCATCCTGAAAGTAGTTATGGGTGATTATTTGTCCCCCGTTGCGCGACGCCAGCAGGGCGGCTTCATTGCATACATTGGCGATTTCAGCACCGGCAAAGCCGGGGGTTTCGGCCGCCAGTTTCCGGAAATCCACATCTTCATCGACCCTCAGATCGCGCGTATGCACGGCAAAGATTTCCATCCGCCCGTTCAGGTCGGGGCGATCAACCAGGATCTGGCGGTCGAACCGTCCAGGCCGCAGCAGGGCCGGATCGAGTACTTCGGGACGGTTGGTGGCCCCCATGATGATGATGCCGGCATGGGGATCGAAGCCATCCATTTCGGTGAGCAACTGGTTGAGCGTATTTTCGCGCTCGTCGTTGCCGCCCATGTAGACACCCTGGGAACGGTTCTTGCCCACAGCATCCAGTTCGTCGATGAAGATAATGCACGGGGCCTTGTCTTTGGCGTCTTTGAAAAGATCGCGCACCCGGGCGGCGCCCACACCCACGAACATTTCCACAAAATCCGAACCGCTCAGGTTGAAAAAGGGCACCCCGGCCTCACCGGCCACCGCTCTGGCCAGCAGCGTTTTGCCTGTACCGGGAGGGCCGATCAGCAAAATGCCTTTGGGCAGTTTGGCGCCCAGGCGGGTGTAAGTGTCCGGTTCTTTCAGGAAGGAGACCACTTCTTTGACCTCCTCCACGGCTTCGTCCACGCCGGCCACATCATCAAAGGTAACTTTCTGGGAAGGATCCACGGCATAGATGCGGGCTTTGCTTTTGCCCACATCCAAAAAACCGGTGCCCTTGCCCATGCGACGGGCCAGAAACCGGCCCAGGAGGATGAAGATCCCCAGGGGCAGAATCCAATTGGACAAAAAATGGGAAAACCAATGGGATTCGATTTTACCACGGTATTCTACGCCATGGGTCTGCAGATCGGGAATCAGCTTGGGATCTTCCAGACGTGTGACGATGAATTGACGTTTAGCCTTCTGCTGCTGTTGACCGTTGAAGAGGCTGAAGTCCAGGTGCCAGGGTGCCTGTTTGCGTTGGGGCTGGAAGTCTGTGCCACCATTGGCGGCCGCGTCACCTGCCTTGGATTTGGATGCCCCCGCTTGTTCGGGTGCCTTTTCCAGGCCAAAGATGCGATCGGGTTCCACGATGACACTTTGAATCCGGTCTGCTTTGAGCATATCCCGGAATCGGCTGTAAGGTATCTCTTTGCCCGCCGTACCCGAAAAGAAGATCGACTCAAGGAAGATAATACTGAAAAAAACGATCAGGTAATAGCCTAATGAAAATTTCTGCTGCTGCTTCATAACGACCTCCGCCGGGAGCCTGGCCCGATAGCTGCGGCGTGCCCTTTATGAGGGCACCCGTAGATTGCTGTTCACCGGTTACCCGATGGTGACCTGTACATATCCGCTCCGGCCGGTGCGATGGTCCAGGGCTTTGATCAGCGCCTGCTGATGGGGCGGCAGGGACTTGGCCAAAGACACGAATCCGTCCACGCCTTGCACAGGGACATTATTGATGTCCACGATGACATCATCCTTTTCAAATCCCGCTTTTCCCAGCAGGCCGTCCTTGTCCAGCTTGGCGATGGCCACGCCTTGACCCATTTCAACACCGTATTTCTCATTCTCATCAGCGGTCAGGGGGCGGACCACCACGCCCAGGCGGTCCTGCAGGGAGGCTGCGATTTTGTGCATGGCCGTTTCCAGGTTGCCGATGGTGACGGTCAGGTCCAGGGATTTTCCATCCCGCAGGACGGTCATGTTCGCCTTTTCGCCCACGGGGGTATCGCCCACACTGCTTTGCAACGTTGCGGCATCGTCAATCCTGCGGCCCTTGTACATGGTGACCAGATCGTCTTTCTTCAGTCCGGCCTCAGCAGCGGGGCTGTCCGGTACCACATCGGCCACCAGAGCGCCCTTGCTATTTTCAAAGTGCAGCGTCTTGACGTCCTCCGGCCGCGGGTCGCGGATGTTGACGCCCAGCCATCCGCGTATCACTTTACCGTGATCGATAAGCGCTTGGGCCACGTGAACGGCCATGTTGCTAGGGATGGCAAATCCGATGCCTTCAAAACCACCCGATTCGGTTGCAATGGCGGCATTGACGCCGATGACCTGGCCTTCCAGATTGAGCAGTGGTCCCCCGCTGTTGCCTGGATTGATGGCGGCGTCAGTCTGCAGGTAGTCTTGGTACGTGCTCGGATCGAGTACGCCGCGCCGGTGTTTGGCGCTGATAATGCCCTGGGTCACGGTCTGATCCAGCCCCCTGGGATGGCCGATGGCCACAACCCAATCGCCCACCATCATTTTATCCGAATCGCCGAACGTCATCGCGGGCAATTTTTCATGGGTGGAAATTTGAATAACGGCCAGATCAGTCTTAGGGTCCGTGCCCACCAGTTTGGCCGGGTATGACTTTCCGTCGGCCAGCAGGACATTGATTTCAGTGGCACCGCCCACCACGTGGTTATTGGTCAGAATGTGGCCCTGATCGTCGATCAACATGCCGGTGCCCAGTCCTTTCAGCTCCTGCTTGAACTTACGCGGCATTTGGGGGCCATTAAAGAAAAAGTGGAAGAAAGGGTCATTGCCGAAAGGTGTCATCGGATTTGAAATCTCCCTGCGCTGGACCACATCGATGTGGACCACGGCTGGAATATTCTCCCGGGCCACTTGGGCGATAGCGGATTTCAAACTAAAAGCGGATTGATCGACTGCGGCGGGTGTAATCCCGGCCGGCGGGGATGCGATCTGGATTGTGCTGCTGTTAGCTTTTGAATGGCACTGGGTCAGGCCCAGGGTCATTACGGCAGCCATGATGACGAAGATGTATCCCAAATGGAAATATTTTCGAAGTGCCATGATTCTCTCCTTTGTTCATTGTTTCCCGGGGCAGCGCTATTACGATCTTTCCGCCGCCTTTTGCTTCCCTTGTGCTGCAATTTAATTATCTTGCGGGTGGATGGGTATAAGCATTCTTCCGATTTTGATGTAGGACCCGGCTGGCGATTTTTGTCGGCATCTGTCCTACGAGCCCCTGACATCATGATGAGCAATCAATAACCAAGAGCCACACCATCCTGCACAACTGCCTTGACTTTAGCACCAACTCCCCGGCAATCGTGATCAGCTGCATGGCCGATGAAGAGTTCCAAATAAAGGAGATCATACTATGAAATCCAAACGCAAGCTCGGACGCAACGGCCCTTGGGTCGGCGCCATCGGATACGGCGCTATGGGTCTGGAAGGATATTACGGCGCAGCCGGAGAAGATGAAGCCCTGGCCGTTATCGCACATGCCGTGAAAGAGGGCTGCACCTGCATCGACACCGCCGACGCCTATGGCAATGGACACAATGAGGAAATTGTGGGACGCGCCCTCTCTCAGCCTGGTAGGGAAGCCTTTGTGGCCACTAAATTCGGCATCGTCTTCGACCCCGTCCAAACCGGAACCCAACTCCCCACCGGCTGGGGTTTTTCGCTGACCGTCAACGGCACACCGGAATATGCCCAAACCTGTCTGGAACAGAGCCTCAAGCGTCTGAATATGTCCCATATCGACCTGTGGTACCTGCACTACCCGGACCCGGCCGTTCCCATTGAAGAAACCGTGGGGGCGATGGGAAGGGCCGTGGAGCAAGGCAAGGTACGATTTCTCGGACTGAGCAACGTTGCCGCCAACCAGGTGCGCCGCGCCCACCAGATCCACCCCATTGCAGCCGTCCAATACGAATACTCTTTGTGGCGGAGGGAAGCGGAAAGCGATTTGCTGCCGACCTTGCGCGAACTGGGTATCGCGCTGGTGCCATGGTCTCCACTGGGCAGTGGTTTCTTAACCGGTACCGTGGACCGGCTGGCCGAAGGCGACTTTCGCCATAACAATCCCCGCTATCAAAGCGAAAACCTCAAGACCAATCTGAATCGCTTCGCCCCGTTGCAGAAAATCGCACAGCAGATCGGCGTCACACCGGCCCAGCTTGCCCTGGCCTGGTTGCTGCACCAGGGAGAAGATATCCTCCCAATCCCCGGGACCCGCAAACCAAATCGGGTTACTGAAAACGCCGAGGCCGCAAGCATCACCCTGAGCGAGGATGTCGTGGACCGGATTTCCCGACTGGCCGCCCCGGGCATGGCCCAAGGAGCGACATTGATATAGCGGAACATGAAAATTCAATATAAAATCAATAAGCGCTATGGGTGATAGGTCCTATTGATCCGCCCATTTAGAACTTGCAGATACCTCATGTGGGTCTATCCACCTAAAGCTTTTGACACATAGGCTAAAAGACCGCTATACCTTCAATGGAGTGGGGGCGGTGTCCCGCCTCAGATAGTTGCCACCTGCCGACAAGCGAGATCAAAACCACGAACCGGGAACCCAATGATATGATCCCCTTCGAACAGATCAGGGCCTTTTATAAGGATCACCTGCCCCATGCCGAGGAAAAAGGCAATCTGCTCTTTGCGCCTTGCCCCATGTGTGAGACCCAGCGCGTGGAAAATACGGGTCAGGTGGCCGTTTTCATGAACCCGGACAGCTATTTCAGGGGCTATTTCAAGTGTTCCAACCGTTGTGTGCCCGGCGGGTTTCATCAGCACTTCGGACGCATGTTAGGACTTGCCCCCGCTTCCATTCCCGGTCTCGACCCTGATACCGAGATGCATGTACCTGACGCGCAATATCCCTCCCGCCACCTGGGCGCCGATATCAATCAGTTTTGCGCATTGATGGGGCAGGATCAATACGACAACTTCGCCGAATTCGGTATCTCCCAGGCCACCCTTGAAGCATTCAAGGTGGGCTTTAACGGACGCTACCTGGTCTATCCCTATTTCCTGGAAAGCGGGCAGGCTTACGCGGCCCGCTGCGTTTTACCCGGCAAGGAAAAAGATTGTTTCTGGCACGGCGAACAGGCTTTCTTTGCGGAAGCCTTCAGGATCTACAATGTGCAGGAGATTGAGCGTTGCGACGGCGGTGCTTTGTTCATCACCGAAGGCGAGCGCAATCTGCTGATCCTCAGGGAATTGGGTTATCCCGCCATTGCCGTTCCCACATCATCCGACCTGAACCATATCCGGGCGGAACGCCTGGCCCGGATTGAGCATATTTTTCTCTTGGTGGCCAACTCGCCCGAGTCTCGTCAGTCCGCGCGGCGATTGGCCACCCGTTTGGGATACAAAGCCCGCATTCTAACCTGGTCTGCCCGGACCCAACGTGGTGATGGCCTCTCTCAACTTGCACAAACCGCAGGCAAGGAATTGAAAAAAGTATTGGCCGGCATGCTCAAGGACGCCAAATCCTTTTCACCTTTTCCTTCGCCGGAAAAAGAGTGCCGTGCGCTGGAAACCTTTTTAAAGAGTGAAGAAGACAAGTCCCTATTCGGTCTTGAATCCGGGTTTACCAAACTGGATCAAACCCTGGACGGTTTGCGGGGCATCAATATTATGGGGGGACCGCCCAAAGCCGGTAAATCATGCTTTTTCATGCAAATCTCCACAGAAATCGCCCGACGCAAATCGCCGGTCATCTATTACGACTTTGAAAACGGTCGCCAAAAAATCTATCTTCGCACCCTGGTGCGCACCAGCCAATTGGCAGAAAAAAAATTGCGCCGGAGGGACCTGGATGATGCCGAATCCCAACAATTAAAATCCAGCTTGAATGAATTTAAAAAGATGCTGGCCTATTTCCGGGTGGTTACCGATCGTCAACTCAATCCGGATTTGATGCGCCGTCACATCGAGTTTGTTAAACACGAAACCGGTAAAAATGATCTGTTGGTGGTGCTGGACAGCTTGCACAAGCTGCCCTTTAAAGATTTGAGCGAACGCCGCACAGGCATCGACTCGTGGCTGCGTTCCATAGAAGCCATCCGGGACGAGCAGCAAGTCTGCTTTCTGGTGATCAGTGAGCTCTCCCGTGGCAAGGGCGGCGGCTATGGTGAAAAACCAGATCTGAGCTCCTTTAAAGAATCAGGCGATATCGAATACAGCGCCGACAACGCCATGGTGCTCATCCCCAACTGGGACCCTTTGGCTTCGGTGGGTACGGAAAAGCGCACCAGCCAGCTTTGGATCGTGGCCAGCCGCGAGAGCAATCCCGGCTTGGTGGCTGAATACGCCTTGGATTATCCCTATTGGCGTTTTGAAGAGCTTTAATTCGCCCAGGGTCATAAGTCATATCAGATCACCAGCAAAGATGCGTAAAAGGGTCAGCCACCGATAGGTTAGCAACTAATTTCAGACCCAATCCATCCCATTCCCATTAAAGCATCCTCTCCTTTATGCCGATATCCTTTGCGGACCTGCAGGTTGTACAACTGCCCCAAATCGGACATGCTCTATGGGTACAAAATTATTAATATTTCTTACTTGGATTTTCTATCTGGCGACCTGCCGGACAGCGGATGGGGTGTGGCGGTTTTGTCTGATTTACAGCTGTATCTTGGCCACCTGTTGGATTTTTTACAGTATCGAGAGGAAAAATATAAGGCCGAAAAAGAGAGGCAGATCCAGGTAACCCCACTTTACCCCATTGTTGCAAACTGTGAGGCTTAACCTATTTCGATGTGACACAATCCAAAAACACCGGCGCACATGATGGCCCGGCGGCCATAAGATGCTCGTCAATGCGCTGCCCTTCAATGTGATCGCCCAGATAGAATTCTGTACCGTCGCTTTTAAAAAATTTACCGCCGGCCGATTCCAGGATAACCCTCACGGCAGCCAAGTCCTTAAAAGATTCATTGGCGGTAAAGGCCGCGTCAGCGCGCCCCATGGCCACAAAACAGACATGGGCGCCTGTGCTGCCGAAACATCTGATTTTACCGGGATAACGGCAACGATAGTGCTGATGAAAGCGCGAGAAAGTCAGCAGCAGGCTCTCTTGTGAGACCCCACCGCGGTCATCGATTTTAATAAGCCGGTCATTCCAATAGGCAGGTTCATTGGCACACGCCCGAAACAGATCGTTGGTGGCCGGCATCAAAAACAGACCCAACACCGGCCAATAGTTTTCATACAGGGCCAAAGAAGTGCCCCACATGGGGATGCCCGATTGGAAATTATCCACCCCGTCGAGGGGATCAAACACCCATAAATAGCGTTTGTCGCCGTGGGTATAGCCTTCGCCCAGGGTTTGTTGACCATAAATCAGATGGTTGGGGAAGTGTCGTGAGATAAGGTCTTGAAACGATCCTGCCAAATGAAGCTCGGCTTGGGTGACCAGATCCTGGTCAAACGGGGGATGGTGGCGGCCTTTGCCATGAAATTTCAATGCCTCCCGGCCCATCTTTTGAATCGTGTCAAGGGCAAAGGCATACAATTCCGCTATGGTCAAACCGTCCACCGTTTTTGTCATTTCGCCTCCAAGGATTGGACGGGCCAGGAAAAAGAAGTTTGCTGCAAACAACCTGTAATGCCACTTGGAATATACAAATGGCAGCGCCGATAGCACTTAACAGGGGATTGAAAATAGAGTAGCCCGTAGGTTGTTATGGGACAGGGAGCTATTTTTTTGAAGTAGACGCGTAGCCGTCAGCATACCAACCGCCACCTTTAAGCTCGAAGCGACATGGTGACATAATCTTTTCGGCCTTGGCATTGCATTTGGGGCATTTCAGCTTTTGGGTACCCATCTTTACCAAGTCTTCAAAGCTGTGGCCGCATTGACATTCAAATTCATATACCGGCATGCTTACATCCTTCCGCGATCCAGATTAGGGATACAATTTAATCTGGTGCCAATTTAAGAGTCTATGGGCTGCATGTCAAGTGCAAATAAGGCCAAAAATCCCTTCGGCCATAGTGCCTGAATCCTCCATTTTACGGCGCAGGCATGGGAGACCGGCTGCGTCAGCGCATAAGCTTAAAATACGCAGCTGGTCTCCCGCTGGGCAGGAGGACTTCAGTGCGCCACACTATTCAGGCATAATGCGTATACCTGTCGAACCTTGGTTGCGTCGACTGACCAACAAGTCAATGGGTTTGTCTTGATTCACTTTTGCCATGAACTGTTCATAATCACCCAAGTTGTCGATTCTGTGGCGATTTATGCCTTTGATCATATCACCGACCAACACACCCGCCTCGGCCGACTTGCTATTGGCTTCCACTTCAATAACCAATACACCCCGTTCCTCGGGGTCGAGGCCGAATTGCCGTGCACGCTCAGCAGACAATTCGGTCACCTGGAGACCGAGCTTGTCGCTGGTGGGTGCTTTGCTGGCCGCCTGAAGTTTTTCATCTGATTGCTTGGCGACCTTCACCGTTAAGGTCTTGTTTTTACCGTCCCGCACCAGTTTGACCTTGGCTTTTGTGCCCACGGGTATGGCAGCGACCAGAGACGCCAGTGCACGCCCGGAATTGACGCTTTGGCCATCAATCGAAAGGATAATATCGCCTGCCTGGATACCGGCGCGATCCGCAGGATCTCCAGGTACGACCTTTTCAACAAAAACACCACTTAACGGCTCTAATTTATAGTAGCTGGCCAAGCTTTCATCCAAATCGCGAATCTGAACCCCCAGCCAACCGCGGGTTACCGCACCGCTTTCTTTGAGTTGCGCAACCACGCGTTTGGCCATGCTAATGGGTATGGCAAAGCCAATCCCTTGTCCTCTGGCCACAATGGCAGTGTTGATCCCCACCACCTGGCCTTTGAGATTGATCAGCGGACCGCCGCTGTTACCCGGGTTGATCGATGCATCGGTTTGGATAAAATCGTCATAGGGCCCTGCGCTGATATTGCGCCCTTTGGCGCTGACGATACCCGCCGTTACCGTCTGTTCCAGCCCAAAGGGGCTGCCAATGGCCACCACCCAAGTGCCGACCTTCAGGTTTTCGGAGTTACCGGTGGGCAAGGGGCTCAGGTTCTTGGCCCCCTCGATTTTTATCAGCGCCAAATCGGTCTTGGGATCACGTCCAATCACCTTGGCGTCAAATTCCTTATCATTGTACAGCTTGACTTTGATCTCATCGGCTTCAGCAACCACATGGTTATTGGTAACGATATAACCGGCTTTATCGATGATAAAACCCGAACCCAGACTGCGCTCTTTGCGTTCACGGTTGGGTTGATCAAAATGAGGGAAAAAATCTTCAAAGGGGTGACGTTTGTCGCCAAAAGGCTCACCAAAAAAGTGCCGGAAAACGGGTCCGCCGCCTTTGATGGTACGAACCGTGCGAATATTAACCACCCCCGGTCGGGCTTGTTCGGCAAGTTCGGAAAAATTTGCCGGCACCATGGGGACTTCCTGGGCAAGTGTGGTTGTCGGCGCCCCCCCAACGGATACAAGCAATGCGACACCGAGCAATGCAATAAATAAATAACGTGATGTATACTTCATAGCGATCTCCTCCGAAAAAACATTTTTTGAATTTTTAGTATGTCATTGATAGCGCAACAAGATGACCTTAAGATGATCTTAAAATTACCATTTGGTAATGTCTCGGATGAGAATAGAAAAAACGTGGGACCAAGCTGAGTTTATTTAGACCTGCGTACCCCAGGCAATTCAATACTAAAGGTGCTTCCCTCACCCGGTGCGCTTTCAACTTCAATATCGCCGCCGTGAGCGCGGGCAAAGGTCCGGGCCAAACTGAGGCCAAGCCCGGCACCGTCTTGGGAACGGCTCTGGTCGCCTCGGAAGAATCGATCAAAAACATGGGGTTGGTCTACCGGTGAAATGCCGTCGCCGTTATCGATGATACGCAGGATCACCTGCTGTGTGGCGTTGGCCCCCAAGGTGACCGTGACCTGACCGCCCTGGTGAGTGTGCTTGATGGCATTGTCGATAAGGTTGGTCACCATTCGTTGAAGCATGGACGGATCACCTTGGAGGGTCACATTGCCATCCACCTTTGCAACAAGCTGTATCTGTTTGTCTTGGGCTAGCGGTTGAAATAATTCACATGCGTCTTCCACCAGTGCCGTCAAATCAACCGGCAGCAATACCACAGGGTGAACTCCGGCTTCGGTGCGTGAAATGGTCAGCATCGTATTGATCATGTCCAGCAAATGGTCACACTCTTCGATGGTGCTGCCGGCCATTTGTTGGAAATCAGCCATATTGGGCGTATGGGTCAGGGTGACCTCGGCAAGCCCTCGAATGCGTGTTATGGGACTGCGCAGATCGTGGGCAATATTGTCATTCATCTGCCGGACGCCGGTTACCAGTTTTTGAATGCGGTCCAGCATTTGGTTGAAGGTGTGCGCCAAAAGATCAATTTCGTCGTGTCGCTGGCGCTCCGGAACCCGCGTCTCTAAGTCCTCTTCTGAGATCTGTTGCGCCGTGCGGGTGACCATGCCCACACCCGCCAAGGCCCGCCTGGCCATAAACCAGCCGATCCCTATGGCCAACACCAGCAGCACGGACATGGTCGTCATAAAGATCTGTCTGAATACCTGCAGCAGGCGGCCCTCTGCCTCCATAGCATAGCCCATCTGCAGGATGATGGCCCGACCAATCCGGTAGTAGATGATGCGCGCCTGGTGGCGTTCGGTTTCAAGTTTATGGTTGGCGTAAAAGTAGGGGCGATGACCCAGAACGGCATCCACAGCCGCACGATCGATGCCGACATTTTTCCAATAGACCATGTTGGAAGAGGAAAAAACAATCCCGCTGGGATAGAACAGGCGGTAAAACATCTTTTTCTCGCCGGCTGCCTGTGCTTGCAGGACTGCTGTGCGTTGCAGCATCGTGGCGCCTTGGGTGTCATAAACAGCCGCAAGCTCTTTGCTTTGACCGAGCAAATCTTCATCGATACGCTGCTGCATCATGCGGGTGATCAAAATATAAAAAACCACAAATACGATACTGGCCGACACAGCGAAAACCAAAGCGTACCAGAGGGTCAACCGAAAAGCCAAAGTGCGACGCAGTTTATTCATCTTGGCGAAGAACATAGCCAACCCCACGCACGGTTTGAATCAATTTGACACTAAAGTCCTTGTCGATCTTGTCGCGCAAACGGCAGATGCGGGCCTCCACAACGTTGGTTTGGGGATCGAAATTATACTGCCAAACATGTTCCATTATCATGGTCTTGGAGACCACCTTGCCGGCATTGCGCATCAAATAGGCCAGCAAAGAGTATTCCAATGGTTGTAAATCGATATGTTGTCCACTGCGCATAACTTCACGGGTCACCAAGTCTAAACTCAAATCACCCGTACGCAACCGCGTGGGTTCGGATGCATTGCTTTGACGACGCATCAGGGCCTGGACGCGGGCCAACAATTCAGCAAAAGCAAAGGGTTTGGGCAAATAATCGTCACTGCCGGTTTGAAGCCCCAGAACCCGGTCATCCACCGAATCTTTGGCACTGAGAATGATCACCGGTGTAACGACCTTTTGCCGTCGCAGATTTTCGATCACAGCCAGGCCATCCAGTTTGGGCAGCATCAAGTCCACAATGATGACATCGTAAGGTTCAGTCAACCCCAGGTCCAACCCTCTCACCCCGTCGGCAGCATGATCCACGGCAAATCCAGCGGATTTAAAACCTTTTATGATAAAGGAGGCAATTTTCTGATCATCTTCAATGAGCAACAAACGCATATGACTTTCCTTCCAGGTGGATCGGTTTTTTTTAATGTGGTGATGGTTTGGTATACTCAAATTGGCGCCAACTGACAAGCGGCCCATGCATTCTATTGGTCGACCGGCCGGACGAATGATATATAAGGACCGATGGGGCAAAATCGCTGCGCATGTTCAGTTCCGGTATCACTTTTGACTCTTGACAAATGATGGCTTGCCTGAAAATACACCCCTTGCAGCAACATGGTTCCGACATCTTTTCACCTATGCATCTATCCATGCCTATGGAAGGAAAATCGCATGCGTCTACAAGAACAAATTAAACGAGATTTGATGGCCGCCATGAAAGCAAAAGATGAAGAGAAAAAAAGTGCGCTGCGTGTCATTATGGGCGAGTTTGGCCGCCACACGGAAAAAGAGCTGTGCGATGCGGATGTCATTCAAATCCTCAAAAAGCTGGTCAAGTCTGAAAAAGAGGTGTTGGAAAGAAGCGGCGCCGGCGCAAGCAACCGTTTCGTTGAAGTGACCGAAGCCTACCTGCCCCAAATGGCCGGCGAACAAGAGATCAAGGCATGGATCAGCGCCAACATCGACTTTGCTCAGTTCAACAACAAGATGCAGGCCATGCGACCGATCATGCAACACTTCGGTAACAATGCAGACGGCAACATCGTTAAGAAAATCTTAAATGAGATATAAAAACTAAAACTTGGGCGGTGGCTATGAGCAAAATAATGGTCCACATGTGCCTTCACAACAGATACGCTAAAAGCTTATAATCCCAACCACCGCCCCCGTCATACAAGTGGCCAAGGTGCCGGCCACAATGGAACGCAGCCCCAGCGAGACTATCTCACGGCGTCGCTCGGGGGCCATGGTACCTAAGCCACCGATCATGATGCCCAAACTGCCTGGATTGGCAAAACCGCATAATGCATAGGTCATAATCAATAGGCTTGAATCGCTCAAGGTGCCGGGTGCCAGACGCGCCATATCCAGGTAAGCAATAAACTCATTCAGCACAGTTTTGGTTCCCAGCAGGCTTCCTGCTGCCACTGATTCGGCCCAGGGAACACCCATCAGCCAAACCACCGGTGCCATCAGATAACCCATCAGGCGCTGCAATGTGATGGCCGTTTGGCCCCAATGGGGCAGCAATCCCAATACAAGGTTGATTAGATGAACCAGGGCGACCAGCACGACCAGCATGGCTAAAATATTGACAAGCAGGCTCACCCCTTGCAATGTCCCCTGGGTGACAGCGTCCATGCTGTTGAAGGCTTGCTCCGGCGCCTGCATCTCACCGCTGGTCATGGCCTCGCCCTCCGGTATCATTACTTTGGCTATGGTTATAGCAGCCGGCACGCTGATAATGGAAGCGGTCAAAATATGCCCCATAACCCCCGGCAGCACATCGCCCAATATGGCAGCATAGAGCACCATCACCGTACCGGCGATGGTGGCCATCCCGGCTGTCATGAGTGTAAAAAGCTCGCTGCGGGTCATCTGGGTCAGATAAGGACGAATGAAAAGCGGCGCTTCCACCATACCCACAAAAACATTGGCCGCCACTGCCAATCCCTCTGCCCCGCCGATGCGCAAGGTTTTGGACAAGCACCAGGCAAAACCACGCACCACCCGCGGCAAGATGCCCCAATAAAAGAGCAACGATGAAAGCGCGCTGATCACCAACACCAAGGGCAGTGCGCGAAATCCCAGAATAAAAACATTTGCAGGAGACTTGACTTCAAAGGGCAAAGGACCGCCCCCCAAGTAGCCGAAAACCAAGCTGGTGCCGGCCTGCGTAGAATCCTGCAAGGCCAATACGACCGAATTTAGCGCCAAAAACAATTGCTGAAATGCCGGCACTTTAAGTAAAATCAGCCCCACCAGCAATTGGACGCCAATACCTGATGCAATCAGTCTGAATGAGACTTTGTTGCGTTTTTCACTCAATCCCCAAGCCAAGGCGGTAAAGGCTATCAATCCGGCAGCACCCTGAATGGCAGTCATTGACACCAATCCTTTCCGGCAACCCTTGCGGCGCCTACGCTTAATTCGCAGGTATTTTTAGGTTTTTTTTACCGCTTCATTTTCTTCGATTAAAACGCTTGCTGCAGCCAAATCATACGCCTGATCCGGATCAAAGGATCCGCCTTTTCTGTACATGGCCTTGGCTTGTAAAATTGCAGAGTGCGGGACCCAACCGTGAGCCTCCCACATTTTCGCATCATCTTGGTTCCACAAGCGAAACTCAGGTTCGCTGTCGCCGGAGCGCACATACATACGTACCCGTTTGTTCCTCGGAAAAGGGTAGTAATACAGTCCGTTATCATCTTTCATGCAACGTTCACTCCTTGGGCCGTTTGGCTTCAACGGGTGTCACCTGTTCGGCCACCCAGTCGAGAAAACCGGGATAGCCATCGCTAATCGGCAGCGTTACAATGCAAGGTACCTCATAACTGTGAAGTGCCTTCACCGCTTCAATTAGATCAGATACTTTATCTTGTGTCGTCTTAGCGATAATAACCGCCTCCTGGTCATCCTGAAACTGTCCCTGCCAGATATACATGGCATTCATGTTGTCGATAATATTCGCACAGGCCGCCAATTTGGTTTCTACCAGATGCCGCCCAATTTTTCTGGCCTCATTTTTATCGCCGGCCGTCATATAAACCATAACAATCTTCATGGCACCTTCCTAAGTTAATAAACCTTTCTCGATCAACAGCGTCATGGCCTTCTGCCCCACACGATTCACCTGGCTTAAGGCCTGCGTAAAATGGTGGGTGGCTTCTTCGCTTACCCCCGAGTCGATCATCACGCGGGCCGTGTTCAGTATCTTTTCCACCTCCAGCCACACTTCATCGTTGCTGGAATGACGTGCCAGCTGGACCTCAGTGGCGATCATGCCCACGAGCGTTCGTAACAATTGAACGGCCCCCGGCGCCGCCTCTTCAGATAGATGCTGGCTTACCTGCACACATTGTGAACACCAGATCAGACCGCTTTTGACCTTTTCACTTTGTGAAAAGGAAATAATCGCCTGCTTGACCTCCATAGCCCGCTCCCGTGCCTGTACGATTCACATCTGTGACTTTTTGCCAATACCCAACCAATATTCAAATCAAAAAATTTAACTGTCCAACCCTTAAAGAATAGCCCACCCGGCACGCCACCACAGAGAAAATCCAACGAAAAAATCCAGATACTTCCTCTCCGCACGGCCCTCCAACTTTGCATAAATTTGGTGTTTAATCAAAGATTTTTCTTTCCAACAGCGCCTGTTTGTGGCAAATTAAAAGGCCGTTTTGGCGCTGCTGCGCCATGTTCCGGATTCAAGGGTTGGCGTTGCCGGATCTTACCATACCGCATACGCCGGCCTAATCCTTTGCTATCTAAATTCCGGCTGCGCACTGAGCGTAATATAGTCTATCATCGCTCTGAACGGAGCTATATCATTTATGCGAGCGTACAAAACCAATCAAAATGGTTTGCCGTGGTCCAATCTAATGGCCTTGTTGCGCCAAGGCTTGCCCGCCATTGAGGCCATGCTGCCCCAGGATAAAGCGATATCGGATCTTTTGTTGGAGAGTGAGGGCTTGTTTGATGCCATGGTCGCTGCATTTGACGGCATGATCTATATCTGTTCCATGGATTACCGTGTCGAGTTCCTGAACGATCGCATGATAGAACATATCGGCCAGGATGCCACTGGAGAACTTTGCTACAACGCCTTTGGGCGCAACTCGGTTTGCCCATGGTGCATCAACCATCGCATCCTCAAAGGCGAAACTGTTCGCTGGGAGGTTATAAGCCCCATCGACGGACGCTGGTACTATGTGGTCAACGCCCCCATTCGTCATATTAACGGCCAGGTATCCAAATACGCCATGATGATGGATATCCATGAACGCAAACAAAATGAAGAAACACTAAAAAAGCACCATGATCATTTGGGGGAGGCGGTCAAAGCACGCACGGCTGAGTTGACATATATCAATGAGCAACTGCGCTTGGAAATTGAAGATCGTAAAGAGATCGTCAAAACGCTGCAAGAGAGCCAAGAGCGATATCGCAGTCTCTTTGAGGGTTCCCGGGATGCTATCTTCATCAGCGATGCCAAAGGACTTATTTTAGACGCCAACGACGCGGCCTGCCAATTGACGGGATACACCAAGCCGGAGTTAATCTATACACCCGTCCACGAGTTGGATGAGGATGTCGACTTGGCTGCTTACAAGGCCTACTTCAACCGCATTTTCGATGGCGATGTCTTTACCAGCGAGGCCGCTTTGAAGCACCAAGCGGGTCACCGGGTACATGCCGAGTTCAGCAGCAAGCAAGTCACCCTCGCCGGCGTACGCTGTATCCACACCACCGCACGCGACATTACCCAACGCAAGGCAGCCGAAGCCGCTTTACGGCGCAGCGAGGCTAAATACCGCGAATTGGTCCAAAACGCCAACAGCATGATTGTGCGTTTAGACACCCATGCCCGTCTCACCTTTTTTAATGAATTTGCCCAGGAATTTTTCGGATATGAAGAAAAGGAGATCCTGGGACGCAAAATCACTGAAACCATTTTACCGCCCGTAGACAGTGCCGGACGCAACCTCGAAGCTGACCTGCAAGACTTTTACATCCATCCGGAGCGGTATAAGAACATTGCCATGGAAAATGTGCGCCGCAATGGCGAACGGGTGGTGGTGGCCTGGACCAACCGACCCATTCGGGGAGCTGACGGCAAAATTATTGAATTTCTCTGCGTGGGCGTCGATATGACTGAACGCAGACGGCAGCGACAGATGATTCAAACCCTGACCCATGAATTACTCAAAGCGCAGGAGACCGAAAGGCATAAAATTGCGCGCGATCTGCACGATCATATCGCTCAGGATTTGTCTTCTCTTAAAATCGGCCTGCAAACCATCTTCAGCGGCAGTGAATTTGCCGACCCCGAGCTCCAGGAGCGGGCTGCGATGTTAACCGAAATCCTACAGCGTTCCATATCCGAGGTACGCAATCTTTCCTACGATCTCAGGCCACCGGGTCTGGATCAATTTGGATTGGTGCGCACCCTGTTCACCTATTGCGAAGATTTTTCTCAAAATAATGATCTAACCGTCGATTTTAAGGCGGCAGGATTGGATGATTTACACCTGGACGATGATATTCAGATCAACCTCTACCGGCTGATTCAGGAAGCGCTCTACAATGTCAAAAAACATGCCCATGCCAAAGGCGTGACCATCCGCCTGGTGGCTTCATCCCCCAAGCTGATGCTGCGCATCATTGACGATGGCCGAGGATTTGACGTTAAACGCTCACGCGCCCTATCCCCACAAGAAAAACGGATGGGCCTGCAGAGCATGATGGAACGAGTGGGCTTGCTCAATGGCGCCATCGATATCCGTTCCCAACCCGGTAAAGGTACGGCTATTTTCATCACCATTCCCATAAAGGAGCAACCCAGTGACAATGAAAACCCGCGTACTGATCATTGACGACCATCCCTTGTTCCGCGAAGGCATCAAAACCATCATCTCCAAAGATGATCAGTTTGAGGTTGTGGATGAAGCCGGCAGTGCGCGTGAAGGGCTCGAAAAGACCTCCCAACTCAAACCCGACGTCGCCGTTGTGGATATTTCGTTGCCCGACGGCACCGGTATGGAGGTGGCCCGCAAAATTCGTATCAAGTCCCCGCAAACACAAATCATGATCTTGAGCATGCACTCTAAAATCGATTATATCGTTGAAGCATTTCAAGCCGGCGCCACGGGCTATGTGGTCAAAGAATCAGCGGCCGAACGGCTGGCACAGGGATTAAAAGCGGTTGCGGCCGGGGAATACTATCTGGATAGCTCCATTTCTCAGGAAGTGGTCGCCAAACTGATGAACTCGCCGGTCAAAGAGGCTAAAGTGAGCGACTCCGGATACGGCAAGCTAAGCCCCCGCGAGCAGGAGATTATGCGCCTGCTGGCCGAGGGGACGCCCAAGGCTGAGGTTGCAGATCAACTCTGCATTAGCATCAAAACAGTGGAGAATCACCGGACCAACATCATGCGCAAATTGGACATCCACAACGCCATGGATCTGGTTCGTTATGCCGCTCGCCTGGGCTTGATCGATGTGGACCTTTGGAAAGAATAAATGATCATCGGCCTCATACCTTCATTTGATATTTGGGCTTTTTTTCGGGCTTAAATATGAACAGGAACCCTCAAGCGCAGTTTTGTATCCAGGTTCAAACCCAATCATAGCCTTGATAATTCCCTGCCTCTGGCTGCCACCACCCGGAAAAACTCCCGCAGATACCCCAAAAACCTTATTAAAATGAATAGGTTGCTTCATTTACTCTTTGGCGCAAACCACTTATAGTGAACTATAAAATTTTGGGAATTTAATTTTATATTTATATTTCAGACGGTTATAAAAACCAAAACAAAGGGGTCCTCATGATTTCATCTCCGTGCAAAGACTGTCATTTAAAGAACAATCCCAAAGATGAGTGCCTGAAGAATTGTCAAATGCTGCGAAACATTCAAAGCATGCAGTTGTCCCGCAGAGAGAGCAATGTTTACACTGCCGTGGACTTTACGGAAGAGAGCCGCTTTCAAATCGCCACGCCATTTGGTAGCGCACTCACCGCTTGCTAAACCGACAAGCGATTTTTAACATGCTGGCATAGCAAAAAAGTTAGCCCTGTAATTATATACAGTATCTGTGATTTTTTCCCATGGTTTGGGATTTTTTCCCAATAGGTAAGGAATATCGTTCCATCCGGTAGCCGGCCCGCAGCGTGCTTAGCCGATAAAAATGGTATGCCAATATGAGTGACCCAATAAAACCCACGCCCTCCAAAGGCATAAGAAAAGAAAGCACGCCAAACTGTATGCACCCAGGTAACGACCAACTTGCCCCTCAGCGCCATGTGGATATCACCGCCATGATACGCAGCCTTCAAAGAACAGAAGGCCTAACCGACTGTTTTAGAAGCGGGTTGTCAGATTGCGATCAGTTGGAATGCGCTTGGCGGCAATACTGTCTGGAACATCCTGACCCGGCCCATGCCACCAAATCAGAAGCCTGACCCACTCTTGTTTTAATTGCATTGCCACAATGCCGCCAATTGGTCCCCAAAGGCAACGGTGTCATCGACACGCCGCACAAGCCAATGGTTTGGAAAGAATGCACGGTAGCGCTGCTGACAATAGCGCCTGTCGATGAGCAACACCACGCCCCGGTCTGTCTCAGAACGTATCACACGGCCTGCAGCCTGTAACACGCGGTTGATACCCGGATATTGGTAAGCGAATTCAAAACCCGATCCATCGATTTGATCGTAATATCCTCGTATAACATCTCTTTCCACACCCATGCCTGGCAAGCCGACCCCTACAATGGCGGCGCCGGTCAGGTGCTTTCCCTGCAAATCAATACCTTCCCCAAATATCCCACCCAGAACAGCAAAACCGACCAATGATTGTTTGGGTGCCTTGCGAAATTGATTTAAAAAGATCTCCCGTTCATCCTCCTGCATATCCGGCGTTTGGACGATGGTTCGGATATCGTCACAATCCGCTACAAATTGTTGACGGATCATTTCCATATACGCATAGGATGGAAAAAACAGAAGATAATGCCCTTCGCGATAACGGACCAAGGCTTCGAGGACCTGGCTAACCGCCCGGCAGGATTGCTCACGATCGCGAAAGTAAGTTGATATCCTATCCGCCGCAAAGACTGCAAAATTTTCCTGCGGAAACGGCGATGGTAAATTGAGGCGCCGGGTATCGGCAGGGCAACCCAATATGCTTAAGAAATAATCGACCGGGGTCAAAGTGGCGGAAAACAAAATCGCCGCATGGCAATTTTTCCATGCCTGCTGCAACAAGTGCGAGGGATCGATGCAAAACAATTTGATGCACAAATCATCCCCTTCCGCTTCGTAGAGGGTAACATAACGATGGTCAAAGTCCTCGGCAACGCGCACAAAACGCAAGGCGCTAAAAAACAGATCCAACAATTCCTGGCGAAAGTCAGCGGGCGTATTACGCATCAGCCAGCGTTCAGCGCCCCATAAAAAATCTTGCAACCTTTCCAGGAGGGTGTCGGACAATTTTTTTTCCACCACCACGCCATCGCCTTGCTGTTGACTGCGGCGGCGGGTTTTGGCCATCCATGCGTTGATGCGCCCCAAGGATTTGTAAAGTGCAGGCAGATCCGATTTAAGCGCCCGGCGCAGGGACAAGACCGCTTGCTTGTTCAGGTGAGCCGAAAACATTTCACGGGATCGATCCACCAAATTGTGCGCTTCGTCCACCAGGACGGCGTGTTGGCCGGCTTCCTCTCCAAATAGCCGCTGAAGCACCACACCCGGCGCAAAGGCGTAATTGTAGTCACCGATCACGCAATCGGCCCATCCCACCATTTCAAGGGTCAATTCAAAAGGGCAGACTTGATGGGCTTTTGAAATGGCCACGATGCGATCACGGGTCAAGGCTTCCTCGGAGAGCGCCGCCAGCAGGGCCTCATTGATACGATCAAAATGGCCGCGGGCACAGGGGCACTCTTCAGGCGTGCAATTGCCTTGGGGATAGAAACAGACCTTATCTTTTGCCGTTACGGTGACCGATCGCAGACGCAACCCGCCGGCCCGCAGGGTTTGCAGGGCAGCTTCAGCAGCCAGCCGTCCGGTGGTGCGCGCCGTTAAAAAGACGACCTTGGGGACTTGGCCCTCGGCCAATGCCTTGATGGCCGGAAACAGGGCAGCCATGGTTTTGCCGATACCCGTGGCAGCCTGAACCATAAGATGGGTCTGGTCACGAATGGCCCGATAGACCGCCTTGGCCATTTCACGCTGACCGGGACGATAGGTTGCATAAGGAAACGCTTGTTGGCGAATGGACGCATCCCGCAGAGCCACCCATCGTGTGATGGCCTCTAACCAGCTGGAATAGCTTTCTATCAGATCGTTGAAAAATTTTGCCAGTTCATCCATCTTAAAACGTTGCGTCTCGGTGCGCGTGTTCCAACGTCCAAGATGGACATAAGTCAGACGGGCCTCCACAGCGTTGCACCCCTGATCAACCGCCCACATATAGGCGTAACACCGGACCTGTCCCCAGTGGATGGGGCTGGGCACCACTTCATCCAAAGGCATGCGCGTGGTCTTGATCTCTTCAACCACGACGCACTCCTTTTCAACCATGACCCCATCAATACGACCGCTGATGCACAATTCAAAATCTTCCCGCACCACTTCATGGCGCACGCTGACCTCGGCCCGATAGTGGGGTGGTCTTTGGCGTTGTACTTTCTGGTGGGCACGAATACCCTCGACTCCCCTAATGGAACCCATGAAATCCGTTCGCAGGTCGCCATGTCGAAGCATGTGGTCTACCAGGCTGCGGACCGCTATGTTAAATGTGGGTTTCAATAAATGGGTAGGGTCCCTGTGCAGAGGAAAGGCGCCGCACTTATTGCGCCGGGCAGCGGTAAGCCTCGGCTGATCCGGACAAGCGGGTTTTATGTAACCATACCAGATGGGTGGCGCCCAATTGTGCGGCACGCGCTTTCACCCGCCGAATCATCTTTTGGGTGGCCGAAAAGGGAAATGGATCACCTGCATCGGCGGTTTCATTGATTACGCCCAACCGGGTACAATCGGCAACCCATGGTGCCTCAACTTCCGCCAAACGGCCACCGGAGGAGTCAGGTTGATGGGCGCAGCTTAAAAATAATGCTACGGCCAAAAATGATAGAAGAACAGATCGCATCCTCATGCCCTCTGATGGATAAAAAAGAGTACAAACAAAATATACAACCAGGGCCAAAAAAGTGTCAATCGCTTATCCGGCAAAGCCAATCTCAAAAGCCAGGGAATACTATTGCAAAAGCGCCGAATCAGGGTTAGAAGTTTATCGGTCCGCAGCAATACAAGGAAGTTATCGATTTAAGGGGAGAGGCATGAATTTACGACCTTTAGGCAACACCGACATCCGGATATCACCGATTATCATGGGCACCTGGCAGGCCGGAAAGGCCATGTGGACCGGTATCGACGATAATGAAACCCAAAAGGCCATCCGGGCTGCTTTTAATGCCGGGATCACCACGTTTGATACGGCTGAAGCTTACGGAAATGGTCATTCCGAACGCGTGCTGGGCAAAGCACTGGCCGATGTCCGCGACCAGGTGGTCCTGGCCACCAAGGTCTTTTCCAACCATCTGAAATACAACCAGGTGATAGCAGCATGCCGGCGTTCGCTCAAGAACCTCAATACCGATTATATCGACCTATACCAAATCCATTGGCCACCGGGTTCTTTCGGTCACCCCAAAACACCTTTGGAAGAGACCATGCAAGCGCTGAACGAGCTCAAATCTCAGGGAGAGATTCGGGCTATCGGCGTCTCCAACTTCGATCGGCAACAGATGGAGGAGGCTGCCCAGTATGGCGATATCGTGAGTCTGCAACCCCCCTACTCTCTTTTCTGGCGACAGGTCGAACGCGAAAATGCACCCTATTGCCGGGAAAAGGGGATGACCCTTCTGGCCTATTCGTCAATGGCCCAAGGGCTGCTCACCGGCAAATTCGGCAAAGACCATCAATTTGAAAAAGGCGATCATCGCTCCGCCAATCGGCTCTTCCAGCCCCAACACTACCAACGGATACAAGCCGCCCTGGATCAACTGCGGCCCATCGCCCAGTCTTGCAACGCCACACTGGGGCAACTGGCCTTGGCCTGGATCATGGCGCAAGCCAACACCTGTGCCATTGCCGGAGCCCGCAATGCCCGTCAAGCGGTGGAAAATGCAGCCGCTGCTGAAATTCAACTATCGGAAGATACGCTGGCATCGCTGGATTCAATCGGCCGATCGGTCACCGATCATCTGGATGACAATCCCGTGATGTGGAAGTGGTAGCCGCACATCGACCGCATCATTTCCTTTAGACTGAATCGATGCCGATGAACCGGTCACTTTCGTATGTTTGAGTTTTAAGTTTTACGTGTTACGTTTTAAGCAATTGTATTCTGACTATTATATTTTTTCCTGCATCAACCAGGACAACTGTTGGAAATATGAGCAAAATGGGAAAACTCGATGAACCCGTCTCCGCGAAAATCCATTTTATGCCCCCATTGCCGCCGCATTATCAGTGCCGATGAGCGTCGTTGTCCCCACTGCAACACCGCCACTCCGGGGGCCCGATGGAAAAACAATCCTCTGATGCGCCAATGGGGTTCGGGAGATCAGTTGATTCGCATCATCATCTTCACCAATATTGGCTTATATCTGCTTTCCTTGTTCATCAGCGCGAATATTCATACATCGGGATTTAATCCGTTGCTGATGCTCTCTCCGGACCCCAAAGCATTGGAGGATTTGGGCGCGACAGGTACCCGCCTGATTGGGAAGAACGGATGGTGGACCTTGATCGCCGCCAACTATTTGCACGGCGGTGTACTGCACATTTTTATCAACATGATGGCCTTTAATCAGATTGCGATCCTGATCACCCGCCTGTTTGGTCCCTACCGCTTTTTTGCAATCTATACCATTGGAGGTGTTGGTGGTTTTCTCATCTCATATTTTGCCGGTGTCCCCATTACCGTTGGTGCATCTGCCGCGCTGTGCGGTTTGATCGGGGCGGCGCTTTATTATGGTAAAAGCCGGGGGGTCCCTTTGGCCAGGCCATCTATAAACAAATTGGCGGTTGGGCGGTGGGCATCATATTGTTTGGCGTGCTCATACCCCAGGTGAACAACTGGGCTCACATCGGCGGTATGGCTATCGGTGCGCTTGCCGCACTGCTGCTGGGGTATCAGGAAAAAAGCAGTGAACGGCATGGCCATCGTGTTTTGGCCATCGCTTGCATGGGTATCACCTTGCTGGTACTGCTGTATGCCGCTATCCATGGGGTTTTGTTAAGGTTCTTTTAAAGCAGTTGGTTTCTATCCATCCTTCTGATAGGAGAAAAGTATTGACCGCACCAGAAGTTCAAGCAGCCATTCGCCTGCGGCGTTGCATTTTAGAGCATCTCTATGCCTGCTTTCAAGATTACCCACGTGCTGCTGTGGAACTGAGACAAATAGAAAATGAATGCGCGACAACACCCCAGGCGCTCAACTGGAACCTGGTCTATCTTGAAAAAAAGGGCTGGCTTGAACTGGACCTCTCAACAGATTGCCCGCCCTATGTGGCATGCACCGCAAATATCTCCGGAGCCGGCATCGATCTGGTGGAAGATGCCGCGGCGTTTAACGTTAAATTTAATCTCGATGCAGAAACACAATAGCGTATGTTAATCCTTAAGAGAAAGGGCTCCAAACCATGCCAGCACTGAAACAAACACCCTTGCACGCGCAGCATGTGGCCCTGGGTGCGCAGATGGTGGACTTTAGCGGGTGGGAGATGCCGGTCCAATACCCCGGTGGCATCCTTCAGGAACATCTGGCCACCCGTCGTCATGCCGGCCTTTTCGATGTCTCCCACATGGGCCGTTTCGAGCTCCGCGGGATCGGTGCCCTGCCCTTTTTGCAGCACGCGCTGACCAATAATGCGGCGGCTTTGGAAGTGGGTCAGAGCCACTATACCATTCTTGCCGACAGCGACGGTGGCGCAGTTGACGATGCCTACCTCTATCGCTTCGTCGAGGACGCCTATTTGCTGGTGGTCAATGCAGCCAACAAAGAAAAAGATTGGGATCATCTTCAAAACCTGCGATCCGGTTTTGCAGATGTCACACTCGAAGATCGCACCCAGGATTTGGCCATGCTGAGCCTGCAGGGCCCCCAATCCAAAGCCCTTCTCATGGACCTGAGCCAGGACCAAACGCTGCCGGAACCCCAGCGCAATGCCTTGGGCACCATCCAATGGAACAACCATGAGCTGTGGCTGGCACGCACGGGTTATACAGGAGAACCGCTCTGTTTTGAGTTGTTTGTTCCCACGGCCGGCGCCGTGGTTTTATGGGATATGTTAGTAGCCCAAGGCGCCCAACCGGTTGGTTTAGGGGCCCGTGACACCCTGCGTCTGGAAGCCGGGCTGCCCCTCTACGGCCATGAGTTGGGTGAGGACCCCGAAGGCCGTCGCATTCCTATTTTCGCTCTGGATTTAGCGCGCTTTGCGGTGAGCTTCTCCCCGCTCAAAGGCGATTTCATGGGAAAAGCCGCTCTAGAAAAGCAATTCCATGCCTATGACGCCATTGTCAAACAGCAAGCAGGTGATATCAGCGCACTACCACGCCGGATTCGATCCATAGAACTCCTGGATAGGGGGATCGCCCGCAGGGCGGCACCCGTTTATTTAAAAGGCCGGCCGGCCGGCTTTATCACCAGCGGCACCATGGTACCCGCGTGGCAATTCGAAGGGGTGGGCATCCAAGCCATCCCCGGTGACCAAAACAAACGTCGTGCCATTGCCCTGGCTTTGCTGGACAGCCGCATACCCAACGGCGCCGAATTAACCGTTGCCGTACGCGGCAAACAACTCAAAGCCGGTGTGATGCCTTTTTTGCTGCGCAGTGAAGCCCCGCCCATGGCCAGGCCCATCACCTGGCAGGACTACCAAGCCCTGGGGTTAAGGACCCTTAAAACGCCTTCTGAATCCGAGCCGGTACACCAATGGATCCAAAAAGCCATCGACAATACCATCTGGCGTCAGCAACAGTGCATCAACTTGATCCCCTCGGAGCAGACCGCTTCCCCATTGGTGCGCATGCTCTCCATCATGGACCCGTGCGGTCGTTATGCCGAACACAAACCCCTCAAGGCCTTTAAGGACGCGGAAGTATTCTACTACCAGGGGACGGATTTCATTGGCGCAGTGGAGCAGGCAGTGGTGGAACAGATGACTCGGTTTCTCACATGCCGTCAAGTGGAAACCCGGCCGGTTTCCGGGCAGATGGCCAATATGGTCGTATTTTCAGCTTTGGTGGATTATCTCAATCGCAGCGACCGTAAAACCGAACAGCGCCGCATCCGCTATGTAATGAACCACCACATCATCAAAGGCGGCCATTTAAGCGCACAACCCATGGGAGCTCTGCGAGACTTTGTGATGCGCGATCCTCAGGGCGAACGCCCGGCGGTGATTAATTTCCCCGTTCTGGCGCACAATCCCTATCAGGTCGATGTTGCCGCCTGCGCAGATCTGATGCAACAGCATCGTCCGGAGCTCATCATTCTGGGCAAAAGCATGATTCTGCACAAAGAGCCGGTGGCGGATATGCGCCGGCTGATCGACCAACTGGATCTCGATACCGTGCTGATGTATGATATGGCTCATGTGCTGGGACTGGCCGGCCCCCATTTTCAGCAGCCGTTTGACGAAGGGGCTGATTTGGTGACGGGCTCGACCCATAAGACTTTCTTCGGCACCCAGCGCGGTATCGTGGCTGCCGATTTTGACCCGCAAGACAGTCCCGATCTGTGGGAAGCCATCACCCGCCGCGCATTTCCCGGCGCGGTGAGCAACCACCATTTAGGCACTTTGCTCGGTCTGCTCGTGGCCGCCATGGAGATGAATACCTATAAAGATGCCTATCAACGCCAAGTGGTGGCCAATGCCAAAGCCTTTGCCAAGGCCCTGGATGATTGCGGTTTGCAGGTTGCGGGTGATCCGGCCATTGATTTTACCGAAACCCACCAGGTGGTTGTCCAGGTGGGCTACACCCAAGGCCCTGCCATTGCCCGGGCCCTGGAAGAGAATCACATTATTTGCAACTATCAGGCAACCCCCCGGGAAGAGGGATTCACCGCAGCGGGCGCATTGCGCCTGGGTGTGGCGGAGATGACACGCTTTGGCATGACCGAGACCGCATTTCAATCCCTGGCCTTGCTTATGGCTGATGTGATATTGAAGCAAAAACAGGTCCGCACGGATGTGATGACCCTTAGAAAAAAATTTCGTAAAATGCAGTTTTGCTTTTCCGGCGATGACCTTTCCCCGCTAATGGCCGAACTGCACGACTTGATTTGAAGGAGCAACGATCCCATGAAAACCATTATCCGCTTTATTCCCCTCAGCATATTGCTGTTCGCTGCCACGGTGTGCCACGCTGAAGTCGACTTTGAATTTCAAAAGCGCCTCAAGATAGAAGAGACCCCCATCGATATCAAGCTGGCCAATAGCGGTCGCTGGCTCTATGTCCTTACCCAAGAGGGCCAATTGAGAGTGTATTCCAACCGAGGCGCCTTTATCGGTAAAATTTCTGTAGGCAGCAGCTTTGACCAAATCGAACCGGGCCGTACCGATGAAGAGATCTACCTCAAAAGCAGCCGCCAAAAAATCATCCAGGCGGTAACCGTCACATACAATCTCGCCATCTCCATAAAAGACGCACCATTTAAAGGTCCCATCGATGCCCCGATTGTGATTGTCGAATATACCGACTTTCAGTGTCCATATTGCGCCAGGCTCTTGCCCATCTTCAAAGAGCTGCTCCGACTGTATCCCAAGGAAATTAAAGTCGTTTATAAAAACTACCCTCTAAGAGGACACCCATATTCTAAAAAAGCGGCGTCGTTGGCCATGGCTGCCCATCTCAAAGGAAAATTCTGGCAGGTTCACGATGGCCTGTTTGCCAACTACCACAACATGAACGATGGGGTCATGAACAGCCTGCGCAAAGCGTTTGGATTAGATACGGCGGAGTTTGAGTCCCTTATGAACTCGGCCAAAATTGATCAAATCATCCAGCGCGATATCATCCAAGGTAAAAACATCGGCGTCAACAGCACGCCAACGGTATTTGTCAATGGTACACGCCAAATGGACAAACGCCTGGAGGGATTTGTGGAAACCATTGAAAAGGAGCTAAAGGCTTTAAAATAACTGACCCATAACGCAACTTTGCCTCTAGCAGGCCGAGTACGGAACGCATACGTGCCAACTCCCCCCATTTTCTTAATCCATCCGCCGGTGGTCAAACCCTCGGAGCCACCGGCGGGCGTGACACGTTTGGCCGGTGCCTTGCGGGATCACGGGGTCGCCGGCACAGTCATTGATGCCAATATGGAGGGCCTGCTCGATCTGGTCCGGCGGCAATATGGCGTTGGGGATACCTGGTCGGTTCGCGCCCGTCGAAATTTGGACAGCCATCTGGTGCAGTTACGATCCGCTGAAACCTATCGATCGCCGGGCCGCTATCGCCGGGCGGTGGCTGACATCAACCGTCTCTTAAACCTTGCGGGCCGCAAAAATACTATTCGTGTCGGACTGGCGAACTACCTGGATTCACAGCTCAGCCCGCTTCGCAGCGACGATCTGATACGGGCTGCCGAAAATCCGGACCGCAATCCGTTCTTTGATTATTTCCGCCGCCAGCTGATACCCCGTTTGACCACCACGTCACCGGATCTGGTGGGCCTTTCGATCAATTATCTTTCCCAGGCCTTATGCGCCTTTTCCCTGATCGGGATGCTGCGCTGCAACCTGCCGCAGACGCGCATCATCATCGGCGGTGGATTGGTGACCTCATGGCTCCAGCGACCCGGTATTGCCCGGCGCTTCGCAGGGCTGGTGGATGGCATGGTGGCCGGTCCGGGCGAACAAGCCTTGCTCAAGGCTGTTGGCCATCCAGTTGAGGTCCGACGCTGCATTCCGGAATATCAGGATGTCCGCAGCAATGCCTATTTAAGTCCGGGGTGGGTGCTGCCATTCAGCACCGCCACCGGTTGCTGGTGGCGAAAATGCGCCTTTTGCCCGGAACGCGCCGAACGTAACCGCTATCATCCGCTGCCCCATTCCATCGCCGTCGAACAGCTAAAACGACTCAGCACCGACACAAACCCAACTCTCATCCACTTGCTGGACAATGCGTTGTCACCGGCCCTGCTTAAAAACCTGGCAGCCGTCTCCCCGGGTGCACCATGGTATGGCTTTGCCCGTATCGGGGAACCTCTGAACGATGCGGACTTTTGCCGGCAACTGGCCGCTTCGGGCTGTACGATGTTAAAAATCGGGCTGGAGTCCGGCTCTTCCCATGTGTTGGATGCTTTGGAAAAAGGCATTGATCTTGCCATGGCACCCCAGGTGCTGGCCAATCTGAAACAAGCCGGCATCGCCACCTATGTCTACCTGCTGTTCGGTACGCCCGCCGAAGATGCGTCCGCAGCCCTTGAAACACTCCATTTCGTCAGCGCCCATGCCGCATCCATCGACTTTCTCAACATGGCCATTTTTAATTTACCTGTGGCCGGCCCCCAAGCCCAGGATCTTAAATTGCGGGATTTTTACCCCGGCGATCTGGCGCTCTACAGCGACTTTGTGCATCCCAAAGGGTGGGATCGCGCCACCGTTCGCAGATTCGTGGAAAAAAAATTCAAAAAGCACCCCCGGATCCAACCCATCGTTCGCCGTGATCCATTGATATTCACATCCAACCACGCCGCCTTTATGACATAGCCGACCCGGCGGCCACACCACTTTCGCACTTAATGCCCCGCATTAAAAACGTAGCGCCCCTTTTCAACGGTCACATCGGGCGGTTGTCTATGGCGTTCAAAATAATCATACCCCTGCTTTAGGTTCTTCCAGAAGTTGATGGGCTCTGCCTTGTTATAACCGGCCAACGATCGGTCCGTCATGCGGAATGGAAAGATGTGAACCCTGAAAAAGGGTTGTCCCTTGCGAAATGCCGCATCGACCAATGCATAAATGACCTCCATGCGTTCATCGGTCATGGCAAAACAGCCGATGGAGACGCAAGCGCCGTGCACCATCAAGGCGCTACCGCTGTGACCATGATAGCGGTCGTAGGCATTGGGGTAACCCAGATTGAAGGCCAGATGGAACCGGCTGTAAGGAGTTAACTGTCTCGGGGCAACAAAATAGAATCCCTCGGGCGCTCGGCCGTCGCCGACGCATATTTTCGGGCCCAAACCTCTGCCGCCATAAGTGCATATGTCAAAAGCTCGCCATAGCCTGAAACGCCGACCATCCAAGAGCCAAACCTCAAGACACTTTTCGGCTTTGAAAATGCGCAGGTATATCGGGGCGCCCCACTGAAAACCGGAAGTTTCGAGTGATTTTTCAAGCATGGGCCGCAGACGAATGATGGCTTCTTGAGCCCGGACACTGGTCGGAATCGTATCCGCCATTGCTGCTGCAGATGTCAGGATCACTACCAGGCCTAAAAATAGGGCTATACAACGTGACATGGTTTCTACTCCATGGGGTTTGACTGGGAGGTCTCCTCAGGCAGGACTGCCTAAAGGCATGCGGAGGCATGCGCAGACCTCCCAGCCGTCGGGTGGGCGCACTAGCCTGCGCTTAGAATCTTTTCAGCTTCGTGAAAAGCGTGTTCGACAGGATCTTGGGGGGCATCTTTCATCCTATCCATGCAGCCGTCCGACACCATAAAAAAGTATAGCGATTGCACCAGAACAAAAAGACACAGCCCCAGTGACCACGATAGCAGCGACGACCCCGTTAGAAAGACCACCAGGGCAAGACCGCCCACCCCGGTGACAGTTTCGGCCAGCAGGCTGCGCAATACGCCGCCATTAAAGCAGATTCCGCTGCGAATCCAGCTGAGCATCACCAGGGCGAAAACGACAAAACCACCGGACATGCCTGGAGACAAGGCCATTGCCAGTAACAGAACCAATGGAAAAACGACGGCCTTGAAACGGGTGTTGCTCCACCGGGCCAGCAGTACCGCATAGATGGCCAATTCGGCCCATAGCACCAGCTGAAAAGACGGCGGCCACAACCAGAAGCGGCCCAACACCCAAGTGAGCGGTCCGAATAGCAAGCCGCATACCAGGGCAAACACAATGGTCGTTCGGACAGGCTTGTTCATGAGGCACCTCCTTGGGCCAAGGCCTCTTTGCGCTGCAGCAGCTCCAGCTCAATCTCCTCCTCGCTGGGCGTTTGCCAATCGTCCGGTCGCCCCACAGTCGATGCGGTCATCGCAAAGCGCTGCTGTTCGGTCAAGCGGCTGAATGCGGCTGCTTTGATCTTGAGTTGCTCATATCTCAGACGCTGGGTGGCCAATGTTTCTGCCATGCCGGCATTTTCTTCTTCCAGAACCTCTAATTGGCGTTGAAGCTGATCGCATGCCATTGTCAATGTCAGGCGCTTTCGGATCAGCATCCTTGCGATTTCATCTTTCTCTTTGGTTACGGCCAACTCGATCTCTTTTTCGATTTTGACCATTTCAGATCGGCGTAAATCCAAATCACGTTGAATCTGCTGACAACTGTTGCGCAACTTTGCTTGACGGGTCCCTTTTTGCATCAACCCCTCTTCCATTTCCCGGATGTATTGTTTGAGTAAAAGATCCTTGTCTTCCAGTTGATCCATGACCCCGTGAAGATCGGCTTTACACAATCGGAACATGCGCGTTAGTAATGCCATGCCATCCTCCTTTGACTTTTCCTGTATCGCAGTGCCTCGGCGACCTTTCTCTTTCCAACAACCGGGCAATGATGTTCAAGCGCCGAGTTTTATGCTTTTAATATTGTGCACCATCAGTCCCAATTAATTGCCGACTTGCAATATTCTTATTTCTTGTCGCGTCTGGCTTTGTAGCTTTCGTATTGCAATGCTTTGGCACTTTGTTTTTTCTTTTCAGCCACAGCAGCAGCCGGACCGGTAAAAGTGCGCTCCACACTTTGACGCAATTCCTGAACGTCGCTGTCAAGGTTGTCGGCGACAACCGACGAACCAACGGCCGCATTGACCGCCCGGTTACGCGTCTCATACTCTTGAATATGGGCCAGCGCCTGATCCTTTTTACCGGTGCGGATGGCCTTGGCCACCTCTTCTTTGAGCTTGCCAAACGATTCTTGCACCACTTGCCCTTCCCAGGCCTTTTTATCGATGCTGGCCGTAACGGCCTTGGGATCTGAAACACAGGCCACCATCAATTCAGTGCCGCTGTTGATGCGACCCGAACGGCCATTATGAATAAAAGCCATGTCAAAAGTGCCAAGGCCCAAGGTTTGCTCCTGGTCCGTCGGCACCTGAAAAGTAAGAAACAGCTTGCGTTGCTGACCCGCCAGCAGGTCGCCGGGATGAAAAATGGCCACTTTGTCTTTGCTGGTGATGGGATACCCCCCGGCATGCACCAAACGCACGCCGTTTCTCAAAGGAATTCGGATCTCCACATTCGAGGCGGCCACATTACGGGTGGTTTGGAAAGCTTGTTCAAAAATCTGTGCGATGTGCCGGGGGTCTTCAAGAAAGTAGTAACTGCCCGCCCCATGGTCGGCAATGGTGGTCATCAGCACTTCATTGAAATCATAACCCACGCCCAACGTGCTGATGGCCAGTTGCTGCTCCGAGGCATGCGCCGCCATCTGTCCCAAGGCGTTGGGATCGGTAATGCCATGATTGGCCAGGCCATCTGATATTAGAATCACCTTTCGCTGGCGACCGTTGGCCGGTATGTGCATCAAGGTATCGATGCCGCCCTGTAAACCACCCCCCAGATTGGTACCCCCGCCGGTGGTGATGCGACTTACCGCCGCTTTTAACTGCCGGCGATGGTGAGGGTCCATGGGCATCAGAGGGGCAACCGTCTCAACGCCGTTGGAATAGGTCACCAGAGCCAGACGATCATTGACCGTCAACCGATCGATCAGTTGGGTGACCGCCTGCCGTGCATCCGTGATTTTTTGACCGCTCATGGAACCGCTGCGATCCAGCACCAACACCAAATCGACGGATTGAACCGGCAAACGGTCGGCAGCTTCGATATCGGAGGCTGAAAGCGTTATGGCTACAGAGACGATGCCGTCAGACCCTTTGTGGATTTTATCTTGAACCAAATGGGCCGTTAAGGCGACAGGCTCGACAACATCCCGACGCGCCACCGCGCCTCTGCTGTTTTCTGCGCCCACATAAGCGGTGATCCCACTCACCGTGGCAATCATGGCCAACACCCACCAAAAACTTTTTCGATACGGTTTCATAGGTAACTCTCCTTTGTTAAGATGTTTTGCTTCTCATTTTTTCTTCCACAATAATCCAATTGGAAGAAAAGACAATTCAAAGAAGTGTAAAAGAATGCCTCGATTTTTTTACATAACTTTTACTTTGCAGAAGGTCGGGAATGTTGTAATGTTTTTTCTATAATCTTTATTTAAGGCGAAATATTAATGAAAAATCCAAAAGCCCGCATTCTGGTGGTAGAGGATGACCCTGCAATCCTAAATGGCTTGCAGGATGTATTGGTATTTAATGGCTATGCCGTTCAAGGGGTGGCCGATGGCGGCCAGGGACTGCGTTGTGCCCTGGACAATGCTTTCGACCTGATTTTGCTGGATGTGATGCTTCCAACCCTGGACGGTTTTTCCATCTGCACGCAACTGCGCCAAAAAAAACCCAGCCAGGCCGTTATCATGATCACAGCCAAAGGATCTGAGGATGATATCGTTACCGGCTTTAAAGCCGGCGCCGACGACTATGTGAGCAAACCCTTCTCATTGCGGGAATTGATGGTGCGGGTCGAAGCGCTGCTGCGGCGATCAGGAAAGCATTTGGGGGATGAGCAAATCACACTGCACAACGTTTTGTTTGACGGTCAAAATCTGCAAGCGATATGCGGCAAGCGCATCCAGGAGCTGACCCGGCGGGAGATGGATATCATCACCTATCTGTTTCGGAACCAACAACGCATTGTGAATAAAAAAGAGTTGCTCACCGAGGTGTGGCACTATGCCGATGCGGATATCGAAACCCGCACGGTAGACATTCATATGCTCAAACTGCGCAAAAAAATAGACCGGTTAATCCCTGAGATCACCGTAATCCAGACCATACGCGGCCAGGGCTATCGATTGGCGCCCGAAAAATGAAACGACTCAAACTGTTCATATCGATCTTCTGCTTGGCGGTCTCATTGCCGTTGGCTTACGTCATTTGGCAAACTTATTCCGGCCTGGCCCGGGAGGAGCAGGGCCAGTTGCAGTTCTTTTGCGAAGCGCTTTTTGATGAAATGGAAGCCGAGCTGGCCGCCCTGGTCCAACGCGAAGAGAACCGGGCCGTTGACGAGTACCAACCGACACCTGCTGAACGAGACGCCGGTCTGCCGCTGCCGCCCTTAGCCCAACCCCCTGCCAACAGCTACCTTTTGGGATACCTTCAAAACAACCCGGACGGTTCGTTTCAAACCCCTTTGGCGGCCGGACCAGGAAAAACGGCAGATCAACAAAACACCTTGATCGATCAGCTTGTGACCATTAACACGCTTTTTAATCGCAAAAAGTTAGCCATCCCTGTAAAACGCATCGCTCCGGAAGCTGAAAAAACAGCAGTTGCCGAAGACAAATCAGGTGTTAAACGCAAGTTGGCAAAAAAAGCGGAAGCCGCTTTTGCGGATCGCTACATTGCCAAAGCCCCTCAAAAAAGCAGCAAACGCTACCTGGGGAAAAAAGCCCAACGCACGGAAGAAATTACGGCCGATCAGGCGCTCAACCTTTCGCAGGAAGGACCATCGATTTTGCGCCAACACGAATCCCAACAAAAACAAGCGGTCCCTGAATTGGCTGAAGACCAGGACGCAGTGCAAAAGCCCACTACCTTGACCGGCTCAGTCCCAAGCCGGGCCGCGCCCCCGGCATCCCAACTTAAAGGCAGCGTTTCCCGTCGTTTCCAAGTGGAGGTTGCGCCCTTCCAGTCCGTTTCCATTGACGATGCGCATTTTTTTATTTTCCGTCGTATCGCCATCAACAACCAAATCTATCGCCAGGGATTCGTTCTCAAGTGGCAGCCTTTTTTGCGCCATTTGGCCAGTGCCCATTTCGAATCCCAACCCATGGCCCGGTTCAGCCGGTTGGAATTAGAGATCACCACCCATGACCCACAACCCCAATCCGTCCAATTCGGTGCCGCTGTGCATACAGCCACTTATACGACACAACGGACTTTTCCCGCGCCATTTGACTTTTTGCGCGCATCACTGCAAACGGATGCCGTCCCCTCATCACCGGCCCGCCGCACGCTGAATGTCGCCTTGCTGGTTCTGGTTGTCTTCATGCTGCTGGGGCTTTTCGGCATCTATCAGAGCGCCCGGGCTGTGGTGGCACTGTCCGAAAGACGTTCACAATTTGTCTCTTCCGTTACCCATGAGTTAAAAACTCCGCTGACCAATATCCGTATGTACATTGAAATGCTCGAGCAAGGCATCGCCGCCACACCGGACCGTGAACAAGACTATTTTAAAATTTTAGGGTCGGAGAGCACACGCCTGTCCCGACTGATCAATAATGTCCTGGAACTGGCTAAATTGGAGAAACAACAGCGCAATTTTGACATGCAGGTGGGTCATTTGTCTGAACTTTTGGTCGAAGTAAAAGCCATCATGGCCCATAAAATCGAACAGGAGGGTTTTTCACTGGAGATCAAGGCCCAGGATCTTCCCGCCTTCTTTTTCGATCGAGAAGTTCTCATTCAAGTGCTGATCAATTTATTGGAAAACAGTATTAAATTCGGTCGCAATGCCGCCCAGCGGCAAATCACCATCCGTACCCAACGCATTGGGGATCGGGTCCATATTGCGGTGACCGACAGCGGTCCCGGCATCCCCAAAAAAGAGCTCAAAAAGATCTTCGACGACTTTTACCGCGTGGACAACGATCTGACCCGCACTACCGGCGGCACGGGCATCGGTCTGGCCCTGGTCAAAAGATTCATCAGCGCCATGGGAGGTAGCATTCAGGCCGTCAATAATGAGGGCCCCGGTTGTACCATCATATTGATGCTGCCGTTTAGGCCGCCAACACCCAAATAACGCACACACTCATCCCCGTGAAGGCGGTCATGACCACCACATCAACCATCGCACTGACCATCGGCCGCCACATGCTGCTCAGCCCTATGAACAGAGACAATGGTCGTTAAAAAAAGCGACAGCCTCTTCAGCCGAGTCAAACAACAGCCAGTCGCGTTCCACCGCGCCGTCCTGCAGGCGGGTGCGTTCAATAGACACGTTGCCATGATACTCAAAATACTCCTGATACTCCTGATAATCGATTAATGCGGTCATGATATCCTCCTGGGTTGAGATCCTTGAATTCTCATCATCTGGAGGCACTTTATCAGAGGGGTGTGACAGATACGGTCACTGCGATCTGACTTTTTTTCAAGGCTGTTTGCGCAATATCAACCGTCAACCTTGCTACCGAACCGCAATTGGCCGATTTGGAAATACGGTTACGTCATGACACGTCAAAAACACTTAAGTACTGAAATACCCTCTCTGATAGTATGCTCAACTTATTGTTTGTCTCCGCAATTTCTTCCGATATTTCTTCTCACCCAGCATTTGTGAGAAGGGACCAACTTCACAGTTGCATAAAAAAGATGGCAAAAATGATAAAAACCATATCCGCATTGAACAAAACCGATATCAGGCTTGCTTTTCAGCTCAAACCCCACGGTGCACTGAAGAATCGGGTCGAGGTTATGCCATTTTTTCTACCCCCATCTTATAGGATCAGGAAAAAGCCGGCTTTAGGGAGGATGAAATGGATAAGCCGCTGCAAGAGCTTTCGGAGGTGACCTTTAAACAAGCGGAAAATGTGAGCATTTCCGATCTATCCCTCGACATCAAAATGACAAAGATATTCTGGGCCATGGATGGATCGCGAGACCATAAAACGGTAGCCCGCGAAGATGCAGGCAAGGACGTGTTGGGAGATCTGGCGCAGTCAATCTCTCGTATGCAGAACAGCATCCGTCTGGCTATGGAAAGGTTGCGTCGCAGCCGGGTTCGCCAGGCCTCGTAATATTTTTGCCGCCTCTAAACGGCAATCTATCCGCTACCCCTCTCGATGGATTTCGATGGGTAGCGGTTTTTTTATCCTCGGATATCCATAAAATCATTACCAAACACCGTCAATATTGATATAACCTATTTTACACATTGATAATTTTCGTATAGAACAATCTGGACAAATACCATGAATTCATTAAGTCGGCTTATGAACGCATCCACCCCAAAAGTCTGCAACAGTGATGAAACGCTAGCCCGGCGCATTGGTGAGCGGGCCGGCAATCTTTTTTTGACCCACCAATTGTGGTGTTCCGGATCTGTGCTGATGGCCCTCAACCGCAGTTTAGCCGGTGACTTGACCCAAGATCAGCTTATTCGATTGACTGCCGGATTGGGTGACGGTATAGGCGGCAGCGGCTGTTTGTGCGGCGGACTCAACGGCGCCACTCTGGCATTGGGGCTCTTTTTGGGGCACGGGCGGATGGTGGCGCGTGGTGATCCAATCGTGACAACGTCTGCGCGTAAACTTTATGCGAAATTTAAATCTGAATTTGGTTCCGCCTGCTGCCGCGTGTTGATAAAAAAGGGCCTGGATAACTCTTGCCGGAAATTTCACTTATGCGCCCAGCGCACTGCCAAAGCCGCCGAGTTGGCGGCTCAGCTTATTTTTCACCACAAGCCCGAATTAATGCTGCGGATCGATGGGGATTATTTGAACCAAAAAGATAGCCGACTGGGTGCACACGTTAAAATGATTGCCAACCGCATGACAACACGCTAATCAATTATAATTTAAGCTTACAGCGATGTCACTATTCAAACCATTCCAAAAACCGACCCTGCAAAGCCTGTCCAAGACTTGCGGTTGAGCGGCAAAAATCGACCCGGTCGGGCTCGGTAAATTGCTGGCGAATCTGCCTCAATCAGAGGACCCCAATTTATTGGTGGGCTACAACACCAATGACGATGCCGGGATCTACCGATTGACCGATGAGATCGCCATCGTCACAACTGCCGATATTATCACCCCGCCGGTAAACGATCCCTATCAGTTTGGCCAGATTGCGGCGGCCAACGCCATCAGCGACATCTATGCCATGGGCGCCGATCCCAAAGTGTGCTTGAACCTGGTTTGTTTTCCATCCCAAAAGCTGCCGCCGGAGAATCTACATCAGATTGTGGCCGGCGCCGTCAGCAAAATCACCGAAGCGGGCGCTGTGTTGGCCGGCGGGCACTCGATTGAAGATGACGAGCCCAAGTTCGGTCTTTCGGTAATCGGGGTGGTGCACCCCAAGCAGTTCTGGACCAATGGCGGCGCTCAACCGGGGGATCTGCTGGTGTTGACCAAACCCTTGGGCAGCGGGGTGCTTTTTAACGCCAATCTCAAAAATTGGGTCTCCTCAGCGGCAATGGCGGCCTGTATTGAGGCGTTAACCACTTTAAATGGTTATGCGGCCAAGGCCTTGGCCGGTTTTAATGTGCGTTCGGTCACCGATGTTACCGGATTCGGCCTGGCCGGCCACGCACTGGAAATGGCCAAGGCCTCCGGTGTGTGTCTGGAAATCGACATGGATGCCCTACCCGTCATGGACCAAGCCGTCGAAATGTACCGTAAAGGTATGAATACAGGCGTCAATGCCTTCAACCAACGACTCGTTTCAGATCATATCCAATTCAACTCCCGGTTGCCGGAGTGGCACCGGCAAATCCTCTATGACCCGCAGACCAGCGGGGGCCTGCTGGCCGCCATACCCGCCGGGCACAGCACCGACGCCGTACAGGCCTTGCAAAATGCCCACAGCCCGGCCGCCGCCATCATCGGCAAAGTAACACCTTTAGCGGACGCTACCCACATCATCATCAACTAAACCCCACAATTGCATAATTACGCATATTCTCAGTCCGTGGCCCAGCCAACTCCGGCGCTGTCGCAGCGTCAATACTTGACAACGATTCACTGCCTATAATAAAAACGGCATTTACCCTTTTTGTGACCCGATTTCAAGCAATCCACACGGTCTCCTCTGAGGTGAACGGTGAATCTATCGGTACCGGTCATAGGTATTCTGCGCGGCATCGATGCCGATTTTTTCGGTGTATTGATGGATGCGGCCTTTGAAAACGGACTGCAGGCCATTGAAGTTACCCTGAACACCGAACACGCCGAGGCCATAATCGCTCAGCAGCGTCAACGGGTCCCTGCAGGGAAACTGCTGGGCATGGGCACAATCTGCAATCTGGAGGAGGCCAAACGGGCCGTGGATGCAGGGGCCATGTTCCTTGTCACCCCCAATATGGATCCAGCGGTGATCGAATATGCAAAAGCGCAGGCTATCCCGATTGTGGCCGGAGCGTTGACACCCACAGAAATCTATACGGTGTGGTCGGCCGGAGCGACCATGGTAAAGGTTTTTCCCTGCAGCCAACTGGGACCCGGCTATATTCGAGAACTGCGGGGACCATTGGATCACATTCCGCTGGTGGCCGTCGGTGGTGTTACGAAACAAAACGTGGCAGCGTTTTTTAAAGCGGGCGCTACGGCCGTTGGAGTGGGCGCTTCCCTTTTTGGCCGGCAAGCCATTGAACACCGAAAACCCGATGATATTGGACATAACGTACGTGAATTTATTGAAGCGATGGAGATGTCCCATTGAACTGAACAGATGACAACAGGAGATCATGATGTTTAGACCCCAAATTAAAGTCCTTGACTGCACCGTTCGCGACGGCGGCTTGATGAATAAATGGCAGTTTGAAGACGATCTGGTTGAGAAGGTTTACTTGGCCAACACCAAAGCCGGCATCGATTACATGGAGATCGGGTACCTCAGTTCCGAATCGTCTTTCTCGCGCAAGGAGTTCGGCCCTTGGAAATTTTGCGCCGAAAAGGACATCCAGCGCATTATCGCCCACAATGGTGAAAAAAAGATAAAACTTTCCGCCATGGCCGATATCGGACGCATTGATTATGATGATATTCCTCCCAGTTCAGAAAGCTCGCTGGATATGATTCGGGTCGCTTGCTATATCCATCAGATTGATGCCGCCATCGACCTGGCCCACCATTGCATGGACAAGGGATTTGAAGCCACCATCAATGTGATGGCCGTATCCACCGTGGGATTGAGAGATTTGGAAGAGGGACTCGACGACCTGTCGAAAAGCCGAGTGCCCATTATCTATCTGGTGGACAGCTTCGGTGCGTTTTACTCAGAAGATATAGATGTGCTGGCCAAAAAATATATGCAGAGTATGCCGGAAAAGACCATCGGCATTCACGCCCACAACAACCAGCAACTGGCCTTTGCCAATACCATTGCCGCCATCATCAACGGCGTCAACTACCTGGACGGCAGCCTTTACGGCATTGGCCGCGGCGCCGGCAACTGTCCCTTGGAATTGCTGGTCTCTTTTCTGAAAAATCCTAAATTCAAAGTCCGCCCCCTCATCGAAGTCATCGAATCGCACATCTTTCCTTGGCGAAAGAAAATCGACTGGGGCTATTTTATCCCTTATATGGTGACCGGCGTGCTGAACCAACATCCGCGTGCCGCCATGGCCCATATGGAATCGGAGGCCAAGGAGCAGGTGACTGAATTTTTCAGCCAAATCACCAACGCCACGGATCTGGTGTAGCGTCCGTCGGCCGATGAGTTAACCAATAAAACGGGCACATGCGCACCATTTGCCCATGTGCCCGCCACCAAGGTTTAGGCCATTTTAGCAGCAGCAGCGGCTGCTTCCAGGGACATCTTTACCCGCACACCTCGATATTGAGCCAACAACTCACCCTCGCAATTGACATCTGACCAAACGGCCTCTAAAGTAAGGTCGTCGAATGTTGCTCGGCGGAACACTTCAACTTTTCACTTGAAACGCTAATCTCAAAAAGTGGCGCTATGGCAAGAGGCGATCAACTCAGCCGCCAATGGAAAATCATTCAAAGCCTGATGGCCGCTAACCAAGGCCGTTCAGCGGCCGAGCTTTCCGAATCCCTTGGGTGTCATTCGCGAACAATTTACCGGGACCTGGAAGCCTTGCAACAGGCCGGCTTTCCCCTCTACACCGAAAAGCAGGACAACCGCACATCATGGTCCATATTGGAAACCGGCAAGCGTCAACTGCCTATCCCGCTGAGCCTCACCGAGTTGATGGCGCTCTATTTCAGCCGCAACATGCTCAAATTCCTGGAGGGCACCGCCCTATCCGCATCACTGGACGACCTGTTTCAGAAAGTCAAGGCCACCCTGCCGCCTGAATATATCGCTTATTTAAGCAAGATCGAGCACAGCCTGGAAGTGGGCGTCAAAACCCGCAAGCCCTATCATCTTTTTCAACATACCCTCAACCAGGTCCAGGAGGCGGTGCAACGCAAATGCTATATCGATATGCGCTACTTTACCATGAGTCGCCGCGAAATGACCCAACGGCGTGTTGCGCCCTATAAGGTGTGGTTCTATGATGAAACTTTCTATCTGATCGGGTATTGCTGCCAACGCAAGGCCATCCGCCTGTTTGCCATCGAGCGCATTGAACGCATCACACTCACCGAAGAGACCTTCGACGCTCCGGAAGGTTTCGATGCTGAATCGTATATGCAGGCCTCATTCGGCGCGTTCCAGGGCGAACCTGTAAAAATCCAAATCAAATTTTCACCGGGCGCTGCCGGCTACATCCAAGAGAAGATCTGGCATCCCGCTCAAAAATTGCTGCCTCAGCCTGATGGCGGGCTGCTGTTTGAAGCCGAAGTGGCCGGTCTGGAGGAGGTCATGTGGTGGGTGCTGCGCTGGGGTTCCGGCGCTCAAGTGCTGGCCCCGGCCGAGCTGCGCCAAATGGTGGCCCGGGAAATCGCCGCCATGGCCGCCACTTACAATGAAAAGGAACAAGCTTGATGCAAGTGCGGTCCAAACTCCCCGAAGTGGGCATCACCATCTTTACCGTCATGTCTCAATTGGCCGCCGATCATAAGGCCATCAACCTCTCCCAGGGTTTTCCCGACTTTGATGCCCATCCCGACCTCGTTGATCTGGTTCACCACTATATGCGCCAAGGGCTGAACCAATACGCCCCCATGCAAGGGGCGCCCCCATTGCGCCAAGGCATCGCGCGGAAAGCCCAGACGCTCTATGGTGCAGCCATTGATCCCGACACACAGATTACCGTTACCGCCGGGGCCACCGAGGCCTTGTACGCCGCCATTACCGCCGTGGTCCATCCGGGGGATGAGGTCATCATCATCGAGCCGGCTTATGACAGCTATGCACCGGCCATTGCGCTCAACCAGGGCAAACCGGTATTCGTACCCCTCACCTATCCCGCATACGCCATCGACTGGAAAGGCGTAGAACAAGCCATTTCAGCGCGCACGCGTTTGATCATCATCAACTTCCCCCACAATCCCACCGGCACGGTGCTATCATCCGACGATATCCAGGCCCTGAAAAAGATAGTGGCACACCACGATCTGTTCATTCTCAGCGATGAGGTTTACGAACACATCATCTTTGACGGCCAGCGGCACGAGAGTATGCTGCGCTATCCCGAATTGGCCGACAGGAGTTTCGTGATCAGCTCCTTTGGCAAAACCTACCATACCACCGGCTGGAAAATCGGATACTGCATTGCGCCGCCGGCGCTCACAACGGAATTTCAGAAAGTGCACCAGTTCCTTACCTTTACCAGCAACACCCCCATCCAACATGCCTACGCCGATTTTATGCAGCGCGAAGCCCTCTATTTGGAATTGGGTGATTTTTACCAACAAAAACGAGATCGATTTTTAACCTTAATGAACGACTCTTGCTTTGTCCCCCTGCCCTGTGAGGGCACCTATTTCCAGATGATGGACTATTCAAAAATCACCGATGCGCCGGATGTGGAGTTTGCCCGCCGACTGACCGTCCAATACGGTGTGGCCGCTATTCCACCCTCTGTTTTTTACAACGATGGCCGGGACCATAAAGTGTTGCGCTTTTGCTTTGCCAAGCAAGACCAGACCCTTGAACAGGCCGCGGAGCGACTATGCAAGATTTAACCGTCACATTGATCCAAACCGATTTGCGCTGGCAAGATATCGATGGAAACCTGGCGATGTTCAACCGGCACCTGGATGCCCTTGAACAACCCGGCGACCTGATCGTCCTGCCCGAAATGTTCTCCACCGGTTTTAGCATGGCCGCCCGGCAACTGGCCGAACCAATGGATGGCAAAGCGGTCACCTGGCTTAAAAAAAAGGCAGCCGCCAAAAAAACGACCATCACCGGCAGTGTCATCATCGAAGATGCAAAGCGCTATTACAACCGGCTGCTGTGGGCGACACCAGACGGTCAAGTTGCCGCTTATGACAAAAAGCATCTCTTTGGTTATGCCAATGAAGACAAATACTATACCGCAGGCAGAAAAAGGGTGACCTGGCAAATCAACGGCTGGCGCATTCGGCCCCATATTTGCTACGATCTGCGTTTTCCCATCTGGTGTCGAAACTTATACCACGCCTATGATTTGGCCTTGTTTGTGGCCAACTGGCCTGCCAAGCGAGCCGATCATTGGCGCCAGCTGCTCAAAGCACGCGCCATTGAAAACCAGTCCTTTGTTATCGGTGTGAATCGGGTGGGAACCGATGGCAACGGTCATCGCTACGACGGTGCTTCAGCCGTTGTGGCCCCCACCGGAGAGGTGTTGTTCGAAGCAGGGTTCGAAACGGCTATGCACACCCTCGTGATTTCGCGTCTTGATCTGGAAACCTATCGAAAAAATTTTCCGGCCTGGCAGGATGCAGACGAGGATATGTTGAAGGATTGACCCATTCATCGCCCTGAAAATAGGGCGTCAACCAATGGGCAAGAGAATAGAAAACGCCGTTGTATAACCGGACTGTTCCTTCAGAGCGATTTCACCTTTATGCATTTTGATGATATTCACGGCAGTGGTCAGTCCCAGCCCCACACCCTGACCAATCGGTTTGGTGGTAAAAAACGGATTGAACACCTTGCTTTTGTCTTGATCCGGGATCCCTTTGCCCTTGTCGGCGATGATCACTTCCAAAAAATCTTCCCGGACCTGGCCCGCAACAGACAAAACACCTTTTTCTTCCATGGCTTCAATGGCATTTTGAATTATATTGTGCAGTACCTGCTTGATATGTTCCCCATTGCATGTCACATCAGGCAAATCTTCCAAGTTGAGCCGGACATCAATATATTCGTTTAACAGGGGCTTCATTTGATCCATTACGGCAACAACCAGGTCTGCCATGTTTTCCGCCTTGAATTGCTGCTGGTCGGGATGGGCGAAGAAGCGCATTTCATGAACAATACTTTGGATGCGATCCACACCACCGGCAGAATCTTTTACGATATCAGCCATATCCTCCATGATAAACGCAATATCAAGTGAATCCTCTAGGGCAACCGCCTCTTCTAACAACCTGGGCAGCCGGGGGTCCAGTTTGCTCTGGGAGATGGAAAGATTAAAAATGTGCGTGAGCTTCCGATACACCGACACCAATTTATTTAGATCCACATGATAGTCGGACAAAGTTTTCAGATTGCTGCTGATAAAACCAATGGGGTTATTGATCTCATGGGCCACACCGGCTGCCAATTGACCCACTGCCGCCATCTTTTCCGTGCGGGACAATTTTTCAGAAGTTCGGCGGTACTTGTCTTCCAGTTCCGTCAAGCGCTGCCCCACCCGAATGCGGGCCATCAACTCGTCTTTATCAAACGGTTTGACGATGTAGTCATCCGCGCCCGCTTCAAGACCGGCTACGGCATCGGCCTTATCGTCTTTGGCTGTCAGAAGAATTATATAAACGTATTGGGTCAAATTGAGTCCGCGGATGTGGCGGCATAGCGTGGGGCCGTCCATATTGGGCATCATCCAGTCGGTCACCACAATACGAAAGTTTTCATCTTCAAAAGCCGCCAACGCTTTTTCGCCGTCCACCATATGCGTGGCGTCGTGACCTTGCTTGGCCAGGAGCTTTTTTAGCAGCGTCCCAGAGACCATATCATCTTCAACAACCAGAATTTTCATCGCATCGCTTTAAAAGTTAAGCAGGGACCATCACCAATCTGAATCCCAGCCCGGGCCCGGTATAATCAGCGTTCAAGCTGGTGCGCCGCGCGCAACGCGCGCTCCATGCATCCAGGTTCCAACTGCCGCCCCGTATGACGCGGTGTGCAACCGGCAGTTCAATCACAGGGTTACGGCTGCCATGCCGATCATAAGCTTCGGCTGTATAGCTATCCTGACACCACTCCAGCACATTGCCGCTCATATCAAAAAGTCCCAGACGATTCGCCGCTTTGGTACCCACAGCATGGGTTTGCCCCTGGCTGTTCTCCACATACCAAGCCAGAGCATCAATCTGATCGCCGCCGGAATAGAGATCGCCACCCCCACCGCTGCGGGCCGCGTATTCCCATTGGGCTTCGCTGGGCAGGGCAAATTGATAGCGATCCTGGTTGGCGGCTGTCATTTTTTGGGCGAAATGCTGCGCATCGACCCAGGTGACCTGCTCCAGGGGCAAATCATCACCGCGAAAGTGGCTGGGGTTGCCCGGCATGAGGGTCAACCACTGTGCCTGGGTAACCGGATAGACAGCCATGTAAAAACCATCCAAATGCACCGTGTGGACCGGTGATTCATCGTCCATTCCATTGTCGGATGTATCGCCCATCTGGAAAGAGCCGCCGGCAAGATAAACCATTTTTATACCACATAAAGTATCGGTAAATGTTGCAGGCACATGATCCGGTACCTTTTTGGCCTCAGGATACTGCGGATCTTGCGTGTGACCAGCAGACCATCCTTCCTGGCCCCGGGAACTAACCAGCGGCGCCTCACATTCGGGACAGCGCCGCCAGTGCGCTTCAACCACACGGCCACAGTCGGGACAAGCCGGTGCTTTCAGCCGCGTTTCACAATGGGGGCATATCTTCCAATGCGTTTTCAACGGCTCCCCGCATACGGGGCAAGTTAGTGAGGATGTTGTTTGGTCCATGGCACTGGCTGCCTCATTAACGTTTCAAAAGCCGCTTTATCCATATCGGCACTTTATTCTAAAACATGAAGCTCAGAACTGTCTATAATTTAAACGAAATATGATTAATATTCAAATCAATCCGGCACCGAATCCCAATTGAAGATCAGCAACGACATCATCGCCGGCGGGCAGCAAAGATCTCGCCCCTATGGAAGGAGACCAAAATTTTACAGGCACGCTACCGGCGATCCAATTGACCCGAATTTACTGCGCCTGTTCTGTTTTTGCCCCGTTATGTTCAAGTATGGATATAATTTTTTTTGACACGGATTTGGTTGCCGCACCTTGAAGAATAAGGCAGCACACTCGTCTGTTGCCAAATTCAAGGGATGTTCCCGTCATAGGTTGTCTGTGTATCTGTGCCGTTGAATCCTTATCGTGTAGGTCGATGTAAAACCAGATCCCATCCTTGTCAGGATTTGGCACAGCGGATGTCCAACCAACTGGGTGTTTAGACGGGTGCGTATGGTAACTAAAATCAATCCTCAGGTTTTCAATATCAACGTTTTTCTGGATTGAGAATTCCTTAAGCTGAGGATAAGACTCCTTCAATTCTGCAATTTCATTTGAAACCTTTTTAATGAATTCTGGATACTTCGCCTCATCTGCCAAAGCCGCCTCCTTGCCAACGAAAATAAATACCACCGTAAGGATTAAAAGTAGTTTTCGATTATATAGGTTATGTAACATCTTTATTATCTTTTCAATTCCCTGTGCTTTTTTCTTAAAGCGTCTTTGACCGGTTTGAATTTTTCCCAAATAGCCTTATACACACAATATCGCACAAGGAACTATTATATCAAACGTGGGTGACCTACTCTTTATTGGGTGATTCCTTTGTGTTTTTAATGAGAAGAACAAAAAAGGATACCACAATGCTTAATAACTTTTCCATTCTACACATTTGCCTGAATTCATCGGCAAACTGAGAAGAGATCTGTCGCCGTCTAAAAATACGTTCCCATTAGTTGATCAGTTGTGATTGGTACAATGGTATGTATTTATAAGCTTTCATAAATTCAAAAGCCTGTGACGGACCGATCTCTTCAAGTACAATTTCGTTGAACTTTACAATCACGGTTATGAATTTTGATGTTCTTGGCGGACAATCCAGGGCGATGCCTTTATCGAGATATTCATACGCTTTCTTGTCTATACCCTTAATATAAATACCAACCGTGTGGCGCTCGGGCGAAACCTTAACTGTGGTGTAGTCGCCCATTTTCATGGAAACAAGGTCCTGCTCATCCAGTGTAATAATCACCGATGCACCGCCTACATAATGCTTTTTACGGATAACAACAATCTCACCCGCTGTTTGCGGATCAAAGGGCATCGGTGTGCTCAATTGACCACGGGCGCATGCAACAAAAGATAACACCAATAATAGTAAAAAGACTATTTTATGATACATGGCTTGATCTCCGGTCAGCCGATTTATCTATACGTGATTTCAAAACAGGGTATATGTATTGGCCACCCAATGTCATGGTGCCCGGTGTTTCTTTTTTCTCTTATCCTTACGCTCATCAACCAACAAAGAATTTATTTTTCCTTTGTAAAATTCCGTGAAGGAGATTTTGATCTTCCTTTTGCCGGCATGTTTGGTTGTGTACTGGTTAATCACTCCGTTCTCTTTTATGAGTTCGTAGCATTTTTTCTTTGAATTGTCATATGAAATGCACATGCCTTGAGCATTTGTCGTCCATCTGCCGGTTCGCACCCTCATTTTTTCTTCCATTTTGCGTTGTAGCGATCCATCGGTTCCAAAATAGTAATAGTAATTTACATCTTTCTTATTTTGGTGCCCCCTAACGGTTTTGTCGGCAAACAAGCGTTGAATATCATCCGGCAGCAATTTGCCGTCTGGAATTCGGGAAAAATGCAAATCATTTTGACTTTTGTTTGGAACTTTTTGTGCTATTTTTGTTTTTGAAGCTTTTAGATTAGAGCTGTGCAAAGACGCAGTGGGCACCAGCGCAGCGTATTGGGTTATCGCTTCAGGTGTCAGCGTGGTTTTAGCGCCTCCGAGCAGTGCGGCGATACGATTACCGGTTCTATCGGCCATAGCAACCAGATCCTTCCTGAATAGCCCGTTATTGGCGGCATAATTATCAATATAATCCCTCTGTTTTGATCTAAGCCTGAACTGTTCTTTCCAAAGGATGCGCCCATCTGCCAAGCGGGTCATGCGCAAGTCTAAAAGCAAATAGGGGATAAGGGTATCTTTTTCCTGCTGGGTACCAACCATGCCCCACTCCTTAACATTCAAAACCAATAGAGCATCAAAATCGCTCTGGCGGGGGATATCCTTCGATTGCGCAGCCAGATGGACCTTTTTAAATCGATGACTGTTTTTAATGGTATGAATAAGTTCGGTAGAAAATATTTCTTGCGGTGAGAACAATTGATTTGGATTTACATTTTGTTTTACCTTTTCGTCCCTTGCAAGCCTGCCAATACCATATGGGATAAACAGGTCGTACCAGTGGAATTCAAAGCGCTTGTCGTATACCTCAAACTGCGGCTCGCCCTCTACACAAATAACAATATTTTTAAATACCACCGAGCGATCAAAGGCAGGCGGCACATAAGAAGTTTTGGCCGCGCATCCTTGAACTATAACCAGGCAAAATAGTACAAGGCCAATGGTTCGCTGCTTTGGCAACAAAAGAGCGTCTTTTTTGCTCATTTTTGTCCTCCAGTGCAAAATTGTCCGGTTAAGAAAGCAAAAAAAGGATAGGCTTAAACCCCACTTTAAACTGGCTGATCGCCAAATAAAAACTGTCTTGAATAAAGAACCGATAGTCCATTGGCTATAATGACTTTTTTGGGGCTAAAAATATTAATATAGCTTACATTTCGCATCTTGAGAAAATATTATTTGAATAAGCGCTTATCTATAAAGCTCAAGTTGATGTTTTTAGGTTCAAAGCGAAAACTGGAGGTCATCGGCGATCCAGCACCTCTTGCCGGACTTAAGCTTTATGGATAACCGCATTTGAATATTCGTGCGGATCTGCTTAAATATTAGCTGTGTACCTTCAAGCAGCCACCAGCTATCTGCAAGGTTTTTATAGACAGGGCTTGGGATTTCCAATAGCCAATTGACTTGTTCATGCAAGTCACTGATCCCATTCTAATATCTTTGAAAGTACCCATAATTCATAATCTTTATATCTTCTGTTACGCACCGCGCTGCTTTTGGATGCCGTCCGCTAATTCTCGTTTACCCCGAAATTATGAACTTAAGGGAGAATTCTCCCCAATAAAAGGAAGACTTATTGATGAAGGACAAATTTTTGTTTCATTAGCTAAATATACGAATTATTGAATCACGTCAACGCTCTTTAAAATCAACCAGAGATGGTCTGATACCAGAATGCAGAAAAATGGATAGTGATAGACTCAAGGTTCGTGTAGAATTGATTTGCCCTTTTAGGCCCGCCAAGATTAGGTCAGCATTGGGTTGATCCGATTGAGCGCAACCAGCCGGCCACTGGCGGGATAAACATCCAACATCTCGCTATTTCGAGGATTGCGTGATTGAGGATCGACCTAAGGTCGACTTGCATACGGGGGTCTAAAAGACCATTGTTTTTGTGTGGGGCACTACGCCGGCTCCGGCCCACTGATAATATGCGCGTAGGCACTGTGGTTATGGATGGATTCAAAATTTTCCGCGCTCACCGAGAACCAGGTGATATTGTCGTCCTGATACAAGCGGGAGGCGATGTCCCGGACCACGTCTTCGACGAACTTGGGGTTGTTGTAGCTGTGCTCGGTCACCTCTTTTTCATCCACCCGCTTGAGCACGGAGTAGACATCGCACGAGGCGCTGGACTCCACCAGCTCAATCATATCTTCCAGCCAAATAAAGCGGTTGAATCGGGTCTGAAGCTTTACTTCACCGCGCTGGTTATGGGCACCGGCATCGCTGATCTCTTTTGAGCAGGGACACACCGATGAGATGGGCACATTGACCTCTGAGACCAGGTCAATCTCATCTTTGGAATTGCTGGCACCGGTAATACGGCAAATATAGTCCATCAGGCCCGGGGCCTTACTGATGGGAGCATGTTTCTCGATAAAATAGGGAAAGGTAATCTCGATGTGGGCTGAAGCGGCATTGAGATGCTTTTTCATCTGTTCCAGCAATTCGGAAAATTTTTGCAGAGAAACCTCGATCTTCAACAGGTGAAGCATCTCCACAAAGCGGCTCATGTGGGTGCCTTTATACTCGTGGGGCAAATCAACATACATGTTGATGGAGGCAACCGTATGCTGGCGGCCTTCACGGCGATCCCTTACGTTGATGGGGTAACGCAGATTCTTGATGCCGACTTTGTCAATGGGAATGTTGCGCGTGTCACGCTGGTTCTGTACGTCTTTCATTGTTTCCTCAGATCATATGAATCTCTAATTTTCAAGAGTCCGTTTTCAAGTACTGGGCAATTGTGAACCATCAGTCGGGTTCAATGTCTAAATCAATACACGGGGCCATTCCGGCTGCGAGTTCATCACCCCTTGGGCAGGTAATCAACCTTAACCTGGTGCATGGCGTGAAAAATGTTTCCCCTAACCTTATTATTGCTGCTGTACAATTGATGCAACAGCTTTTTAATTTCATGGCGCCGGGATAGTTTGGCGCTGGGGCAAGGATTCTCCTTTATGGGCCATTTCATCTCCAAGGCAAATTGTTGCAATGCCTTCTCATCGGCATAGGCCAGGGGCCGAATCAAGCCCAATTGCCCATTAAAAAATTGCTGAAACGGCATCATGGTACTGGTCTCGCCGGTATAACAGATATTGAGCATGAAAGTTTCGATCAGATCATCTTTGTGGTGGGCCAGCGCCAACTTTCGGCACCCCAGCTCGTCGGCAATGGTAAACAGCCGTTTTCGGCGCAACCTGGCGCACAGGAAACAGGGATTTTCGCCATTGGCATCACTATGGGCCACCAGGCCATCATCGGTGTGTTCAACTCGAACAGAGCAACCCAGGTGTTGGCCATGCCGGATGATCATCTGGGTGGGGCCCCCCTCAAAACCGGGGTCTATGTAAATGGGAAAAAGAGCAAACTGCACGGGAGCGCGGCGCTGAAGGTCGGTCAATAGCCAAAGCAACGCCCAACTGTCTTTGCCGCCGGAAAGGCCCACGGCGATACGGTCGCCATCTTCGATCATGGCATAATCGTGCAGGGCCTTTCCCATCACACGCTTAAGTGTTTTATATGTATGGCTGTATCGGGGCAAAAGTTTTGGGGCGGCGTGCGTTTACTCCTCAACGACACCTTGTTTATCAATGATCTTGCCGGCGGCCAATTCGCGTAAGGCCACCACGATATCTTCATTTTTAGGTGAACTGACCAGATACTCCGAACCTTCCCGGATTTGGCGAACCCGCGCCGCTGCCATGTGTACCAGTTTGAACCGATTTTCCACCCGCTTCAAGCAATCTTCAATGGTAATTCTTGCCACCTTGACCTCCACAATCTCTTTTCTATTCCATAGGTTGTTTATAATATTTCCACCAATTCATACACCCGCTGGCCACCCGGTGCATTGACTTTGATTTCATCGCCCGGGCGGCAGCCGACGATGGCCCTTCCCAAAGGCGAGTTGATCGAAATACGGCCTTGGTTAATATCGGACTCTTCAGGGCCCACCAATTGATACTTTACATCTTCGCCAGTATCCACATTCTCCAGAAGCACCCGACTGGCGAACACGGCACGGTCTTTGGGCAGCGTCTCGGGATCTATCACTTCGGCCGCATTGATCTTGTAGCTGAGCTCATTGATGCGGCCCTCGATATAAGCCTGCCGCTCCTTGGCGGCATCAAACTCCGCGTTCTCGGATAAATCGCCATGGGCTCTTGCTTCTTCAATGGCCACTATCACCTGGGGCCGCTCGACTGTCTTTAGATTTTGCAGCTCTTTTTTCAGTACTTCAAAACCTGAAGGGGTAATGGGAACTCTTTCCAAACTTGCTTCTCCTTGCTTTTGCATTCTGTTTCAGGCTCCCGTGACCGACAGGGCTACCCAATAGCCACCCTTTGGCTGGAAGCCATACTTACTTTTGTTAGACCTTATTCGGATGTATATTAAACTGGACTTGAACTATGATCTTCGTCTTGAGATGCCTCGTCCGCTTGCTGCTTGGCAAGCTTGTGTATGCGCAGCGATACAAAAAAACCTGATCCCACGTAGGTGACCCCGATCAAGAACAATGCGATGGAAGGCTGTGCGGCGATAAAAATCAGAACCAAAATGGCCCCTACCAGGACATTAAAATTTCTATCTTTAATAAATCCGGCGTGTTTAAAACTTGGATAGCGTAAGGTGCTGACCATTAAAAAAGAGAGCAAATAGAGCATGATCAATATAACCAGAGGGTTCGCAACCAAACCAAGTTTATGACAAAACAACACGGTGACGGCATTCATACCGGCACCTGCCGGGATGGGCAATCCCATAAAATAATCACTGCTGATCGTATCCACCTGCGTATTGAAGCGCGCCAGGCGCAATGCGCCGCATATGACAAAGAGGAATGCCGCCAGCCAGCCAAGCCGGCCCAGAGGCTCCAATGCCCACAGGTACATCATTAAGCCGGGCGCCACGCCGAACGACACCAGGTCTGCCAGGCTGTCGAACTCCACGCCAAACTTGCTGGTGCTGCGGGTCACCCTGGCAATTTTGCCATCCAAATTATCAAAAATACCGGCAATGATAAGGGCGTAAGCTGCAGGAACAAATTTTCCATTAATGGCCGATATCATAGCGTAAAATCCACAAAACATATTCATCGCAGTAAATAAGTTGGGCAATACATACACACCGCGGCGAAATCGCTCCGTATTAAATCTGGGATGTCGTTTGGATTTCATTCATACTCCTTTGGCTAAACGGCAAGCTATCCGATTGCATGTATCGGCTGCTGACGTAACATAGCCTGAGATGTGGCCATACAATTTGATAAGGGATCCTGTTCAATTGCCATCCCATAGTCTACATCTCTGGTACCGACTGCGCAAGGTTTTTAAAATGCTTAAATAATCTTGCTAAAATATCTTTTTTATTTATCCCTGTCAATAAAAAGCAGGGTTATAACCACTAATTATCTATTTTATCATATGTTTAGAATCAATAAAAAATTAATAATTGATTGTATGCCTTTTGAATTTTCCATCTTAACCCTTTGATTTAGGTGAGGCTTTTTCCAGGTTTATCTCAGCATCGGATTTTCGCAGGTAGACCGGCCCAAAGGTAGCAGCATCATCCGTGCGGCCGGTTTTGAATTTTTGCCAGCCCAAATGCGCCACCACAGCCGGTTGCAGGCGGCCCTGCTCCGGGGATGCCCATTGGATCGGGGAATGGATTTGCGCTTGAAGTTGCTTTTGGTAGAGCGGCACCCCATTGCCGATGAAAAAGCAGGAAGTGTCGATGACCGCCGGGATCTGATCGGCCGGTCCCACAGTTTCGGGCGTACGCGGTTGAACGCCTTTCGGACCGTTAGCGTAAAGGGACCAGTACAACTCCTGGCGGCGGGCATCGATGACTGGGCAAATCAGTTGGCTTTCAGTATGGGCTTGATGTGCAAGCACGTCCAAAGTTGAAATGCCCACCATCGGCTTGCCTGTGGCAACGGCCAGCCCTTTAACGGTGCTGATACCAATGCGCAGCCCTGTAAAGCTGCCGGGCCCCCGGGTCACCACAAATGCGTCGATGGCCGCCAATTCCACATGGGCCCGATCCAGCACGGAAGCAATGGCTGTCATAATATGGCGGGTGTGGGTCCCGCCATGATCCAATACCACCTCGGCTTGGGTGTGACCATCGGCAGCCAAAGCCACGCCACATCTTTCAGTGGCCGTATCCACGGCGAGCAATTGCATGGTAGACTTTAGGATTTCCCGGCAGACTTGGCGCGTGGGGTGCGCTTTTTGCCTCTGTTTTTTTTGGGGGGCAAAGGCTCCAGGGCGATGGCCAACACCTCATCCATGTTGTGGACAGCTATAAACTTGAGCTTGCGCTTGATGTTGGCCGGGATTTCCACCAGCTCTTTCTTATTTTTAGCCGGCAGAATAACCGTTTTTATTCCGGCGCGCAGAGCGCCCAGCGCTTTTTCCTTAAGCCCGCCCACCGGCAATACACGTCCACGCAATGTGATCTCACCGGTCATGGCCACATCCTTATTGATAAGCTGTTGGGTAAAAGCAGAAATTAGGGCAGTGGCCATGGCAATCCCGGCGGATGGACCATCCTTGGGGATGGCGCCGGCCGGCACATGAATATGGATATCCAGATTCTCGAAAGTGGCGGGCTTGACCCCTTGGGCATCGAGATACATACGCGTATAACTCAGTGCAGCTCGGGCCGACTCCTGCATGACTTCTCCGATTTGGCCGGTGACGATCAGATCGCCTTTGCCGCGAATCAAACTGGCTTCAACATAGAGGACTTCGCCCCCGGACTGGGTCCACGCCAATCCGGTGGCCAACCCTGCCTGACTGGGCTCCTGGTCCATTTCCGGATAGTATTTCGGTACACCCAGCAGCTTTTCCAGACCGGCCCGTGTAATCGTAAAATTGCCTTTATGGCCTTCGGCGATTTGTCGAGCCACCTTGCGGCACAGGGAAGCGATCTCTCTTTCCAGATTGCGCAGACCGGCTTCGAGCGTATACTCGCTGATCAGCCGTTTCACACCCTCGCGGCGAATCACCAGGCGCTTGGCCGTGAGACCGTTCTCTTTAAGTTGTCGTGGAATCAAATGGGTTTCGGCAATCACGACCTTTTCTTCTTCAGTATAGCCTGAGAGGTTGATGACCTCCATACGGTCCAGCAGGGCCGATGGTATGGAGTCGGTAACATTGGCAGTCAGAATGAACATCACCTTGGACAGATCAAAGGGTAGATTCAAGTAGTGATCGGAAAAAGCTAAATTTTGTTCCGGATCAAGGGCCTCGAGCAGCGCGGAAGAAGGATCACCGCGAAAATCAGCGCCGACCTTATCAATTTCATCCATCATAAAAACCGGGTTGTTGCTGGCGCATGTTTTGAGGCCTTGTAAAATGCGTCCGGGCATGGCCCCTATGTATGTGCGCCGATGGCCGCGAATCTCAGCCTCATCCCGAATACCCCCCAAAGAGATGCGGATAAATTTGCGTCGCATGGCTTTGGCAATGGCCTGGCCCAATGAAGTTTTGCCCACACCAGGTGGACCCACGAAACAGAGGATAGAACCTTTGAGGTTGGGATTGAGCTTGCGGACGCTAAGATACTCCAAAATGCGTTCTTTAATTTTATCAAGGCCATAGTGATCGCGATCAAGTACTTGTTTGGCTTTCTGGATATCGAGCACATCTTTGGTGCTTTTGCGCCAGGGCAGCTCTGTTAGCCAATCCAGGTAAGTGCGTACAACTGATGCTTCAGCGGCATCCGGATGCATCTGCTCCAAACGACGCAATTGCTTTTGGGATTCGACCAGGGCCTCTTTGGGCATACGCGCTTTTTTAATACGACGCTGGTACTCATTTACATCCTGAGCGCGTTCATCCAGTTCACCCAACTCTTTGTGAATGGCGCGCACCTGTTCCCGCAAATAAAAATCCCGCTGGCTTTTGGAAATCTCATCTTTAACATCAGATTGAATTTTGGCCTGCATCGCCGACAACTCCACCTCGCGCGAGAGCAGATCGTGCACCTTGTGCAGGCGCTCCACAGGATCGATCAATTCGATGACCTGCTGAGCTTCTTCAATTTTTAAACGAAGGTTAGACGCCACCAGGTCAGCCAGTTTGCCGGGATCTTCTATACTCTCCAGAATATTGCCCACATCGCCGCCCATTTCGCCCCGCATGGCCAGAATCTTCTCTGAATAATCGCGCACATTGCGCATCAGTGCCTGTAATTCCAGCTCTTCAGACTGATCCTCTTCCGGATCATCCAGGATTTCAACTGATACGCGAAAATAGCTGCGTTTGCGCTCATATTTCACAATCCGCGCCTTGGCAAACCCTTGCACCAGGCACTTTACCCGCCCATCCGGCAATTTGAGCATGCGCAATATCCGACTGATGGTGCCAACCGTAAAAATATCGTCGGGTTCGGGAGTTTCAAGAGCTGGGTCTTTCTGGGTCACCACAAAAAGGAAGCGGTCCCTGGCCACAGCAGTTTCCACCGCCCGTATGGATTTATCGCGCCCCACAAAAAGCGGCAACAACATATCGGTAAATATAACCACATCGCGAACCGGTAATAACGGCAATGTGGTGGGTATTTCCGACTCGCTTATATCTTCTTCTATGATACTGATTAAATCGTCTTTATCCGATTCGGCCATTTTAACTCCCCAACTCCGTTCCGCTTATAACGCCAGTTTCATAGGTCGTGAGGGCGGTATGCATTTTGTTAGCTTTCTATCCAAAGCGGGCACCCCTGGCGCTGCCTGTAAACAGCGCAATCCGGCGTGTCGGTTTTTTAAAAAATCCCAGGATACCGGAATTCCTAAACCACCCACCGATTTTTAAATAATATCAGGCTATCATTATAAGACAAAACCTCGTTTTGACAATATCTATCTTGATTTTTTCGATAAAGCCCCCTACAACCGTTTAGGTTTTTTGACTATTTGGTAAACTCCCGGCTATGATTGAATAGATATTGCCCCGATACGCGGATTATTTAGGATGCTTGGCATGACCGCATTGTTGATCAAAGGGTACATTTTTTTTATGGGGAGTTGTATCGGCAGCTTTTTAAACGTCTGCATCTACAGGCTTCCCAACAATCTTTCTATTGTGCGGCCGGGCTCGGCTTGCCCCGCATGCGGACTCGCCATTCGATGGTATGACAATCTTCCAATTATCAGCTATATCATTCTACGCGGCCGATGCCGTGGCTGCAAAGCGTCCATCTCAATCCGCTATCCCATCGTAGAGCTGCTCAGCGGCGGTTTTGCAGTCGCCCTATGGGTGCGGTACGGCTTCGATCTGCAGACCCTAATCTACTTTTTTTTTGTAGCCGCCCTTTTGGTGGTCACCTTCATCGATATGGATCATCGCATTATTCCCGATGTGATTTCCTTACCCGGTATTCCCATCGGGTTTGCTGCCAGCTTGATCGTGGCGCAACCGGGATGGCTGAACTCGTTGATGGGGATCGCGATTGGTGGCGGCAGTTTGCTGGCCATTGCATTGGGGTATCAACTATTTACCGGTAAAGATGGCATGGGAGGTGGCGATATAAAGTTGTTGGCAATGATTGGAGCGTTTATTGGATGGCAAGGTGTGCTATTTACCATTATGGCCTCTTCATTTATCGGCACGGCAGTGGGTATAGTTGCCATGCTCAAAGCAGGCAAGGGGATGAAAATGGCCGTTCCGTTTGGTCCTTTTTTGGCCATCGGTGCTATTCTCTACCTTTTTTTCGGGCCGCAATTGATTGAGTGGTACCTTTATGGGCTGAGCTCTTGAGATTTTCAGACCCCTGCCGGTTTGAAGGCTATATATAACGACAACAGGTATGTATCGTAATGAAAACAGCCATAATTTCAGATATTCATGGAAATTTTGATGCTTTATTGAATGTCCTGAAAGACATTGAAAGTCTGCAACTCTACAACATTGTCTGTCTGGGCGACTGCATCGGGTATGGCCCCGAGCCGGAAGCCGTTATCAATGAAGTACGCCAGCGCCGGATTCCCACCATCGTCGGCAATCACGAACTTGCCGTTTTCGATCCTAAACATTTGGACTGGTTCAACCCGATGGCCCGAGACTCGGTGGAAAAAAGCATCGCGATGCTCAGTGAAACCTCCATTGAATTTATTCGGAAACTTCCTAAAAGTTATGTGGATAATGATTTTCGCTGCGTTCATGGCTATCCTCCTGATTCAGCCCGCACCTATCTGTTTCAAAAATTGCCTGCCCAACTGATTAAATCCTTTGAAATGATGGCAGAACAAATCTGTTTCGTTGGCCATACACATGAATTGGAATTCATTGATTTTGACGGCTATCAGGTAGAACACCACCCTTTGGCAAAAGGTCAAACCGCATTAGATCCCGACAGAAGCTATATCGTCAATGTGGGCAGCGTCGGCCAACCCCGGGATGGCGACAATCATGCCAAATACGTGATTTATGATTCAGATCGCCATCTGATCGAAGTTCGCTTTGTGGCTTATGATATTGCCAAAGTCGTGGAAAAAATTAATGCTGCGGGGTTGCCGGAGGTGCACGCCAAACGCCTCTGGTAGGGTTTTAGTCGCCGGAGGACTCCAGATCCCGTGTTGCCAAGGGTTTGCAGTATGGGCAATACGGCTACACCCTTGGGCGCCTTGGCTCTGAATTCCTCCGGCGACTAAAACTGTTGCCCGAAATTGTGTTTAGATGGGCTCCGGGTCCTGCGGTGCCAAGGGTTTGCAGTATGGGCAATACGGCTGCACCCTTGGACGCCTTGGCTCTGAACTCCTCCGGCGACTAAAACTTTGTTGGATATTGTAAAAGCTGGACTCCGGATCCTGCGTCATCAAAGGTTTGCAGTATGGGCAATACGGCTGCACCCTTGGGCGCCTTGGCTCTGAACTCCTCCGGCGACTAAAACTGTGGTCGGATTTTGTTAAATGTTGGACTCCGGATCCTGCGGTGCAAAGGGTTATAGAAGTTGAAACGGATTGGGCGTTATATTGTACGGGGGCTTTTGGGCCGTGGGGGAATGGCCAAAGTCTATAAAGTTGAGTTGGACCCCATTGGTAAAATTGCAGCACTCAAATTGTTCGATCCTGACCCGCTGCTGGTCAACCTCATAGGGCTGGACCGTCTCAAAGCCTTGTTCATCGGAGAGACAACGACCCTGGCCCGTTTACAGCACCCCCACATCGTCAGCATCGACGACTTTGATGAACATCGTGGTCGGCCCTTTTATGTAATGGGTTATGCCGCCAACAATTTGGGCGTTTTGATGGGCGAGACCTATCAGGTGGAGCGGCCGTCAAGGATCATCGATGTTGACAAAGCATTACGCTACACTTACCAGACCTTAGATGGGCTATCCTGCCTGCATGATGCAGGTATCATTCATCGGGACATCAAACCTTTTAATCTGTTGCTCAGTGCCCGCGATGAAATCAAAATCTGTGATTTTGGTCTCTCCAAGTTGCGTGGTGAAACCTTTTCCGGGCCAGCAAACCTCAACGTGGGATCGCCCTATTATGCAGCTCCTGAGCAAGAGGACCACCCGGACCAGGTGGGTCTCGGCGCCGATATCTACCCTGTAGGCATTATGCTCTACCGGATGCTTACCGGCCGGCTCCCTCGCACAACGCCAAAGGAAGCTACCTATACACCCCCCAGCACATTGAATACCAATCTAGAGCAAGTATGGGATCAATTGGTGGCCACAGCCATCGATCATAGGCCCGAAAACCGCTATGGCAGTGCCCTGGACATGATGGCGGCAGTGGAGGCACTGATCAGCCATTGGGAGCAGCACAAGGAAAAAACCTGTGCACTCATGCCGGAAAAGCCGGTTTTGCGGTCGTCGGAAGCAAAAATAACCCGCCCCTGTTTGTGTTCAACCCCAATCAAAATTGACCCGGCCAAAGCCCGCCACCGATTTGGGGTTGATCCCCTCTGGCGTCCCCTATCCTATGTCAGCAATAAATTTATAACCCGTCCAGGCGAACTTGTCCTGGATCAGGCGACCGGTTTGATATGGCAACAGTCCGGCAGTCCTTACCCACGCTCCTGGCAGCAAGCCCGGGAGTATATTGAACAACTTAATGCGGATCGATTTGGTGGTTACCCCACTTGGCATCTGCCCACTGTATCAGAGCTGCTGACACTGTTTTGCCCTGTTGCCATGGACCAGGACCTTTGTATTGATCCATGGTTTGACACCACCCAGCGATGGCTATGGAGTGCGGACCGTCGATCATTTGTGGCTGCTTATTATGCCGATATTGAATTGGGATTTATCGGTTGGCAAGATTTTAGCGCCCCCTTTTACGTACGGGCCGTCTGTCAAATAGATAAGTTCGGATAGTGGTGGGAGCGTTGCTGCGGACCAAGGGTCGAAAAATAAAACTGTAGGGAAGGCTATTGACTCTGGTGCTATACCATGTTTAATGCATAATCCGAATGCGGCCTGAACCCGGTTGACTTCCTACGCTTTTGCTCTGTCAAAGTTGACCTGCAATGGCAGTATGACCCATTATATCGACCGGCACGCTTAAGATCAAATAGGAGCGATAAGTTCTAATGGCTAAAAAAAGACTCAAAGAACATCATATCAATCGGGAGTGGTGTAAAGGGTGCGGCATCTGCGTCGCCTTTTGCCCCAAAAATGTTTTGGAACTGGACAAAAGGTCCATCGCGGTGGCTGTGCGCCTTGAGCAGTGCATTGCCTGCCGCATGTGCGAACTGCGCTGCCCGGACCTGGCGGTGGATGTGCTCACTGAAGAGATCCAAAAGAAGGGTGAATCCAATGAAGGGAAGCGTTAAATTCGTTCAGGGCAATGAAGCGTGTGTTTACGGCGCCTTGTATGGGGGTCTCGATTTCTATGCGGGCTATCCCATCACCCCATCCACGGAAATTGCCGAGTTGCTTTCGTCACGGTTACCCAAAATAGGCGGTAAGTTCCTCCAAATGGAAGATGAGATTGCCTCCATCTGTGCGATCATTGGTGCCTCTTTAACGGGCAATAAGGTCATGACCGCCACCAGCGGACCGGGTTTTTCTTTGATGCAGGAGGCCCTGGGGTATGCGGTTATGGCCGAGATTCCGTGTGTGATTGTCAATGTTCAGCGCGGCGGCCCGTCCACCGGCAATCCCACCCATGTGAGCCAGGGAGATGTCAACCAGGCCCGTTGGGGCACTCACGGCGATCATGCCATTGTCACCCTGACCGCTTCCAACCACCAGGATATCTTTGGTATTACAGTGGATGCCTTTAATATCGCTGAGACGTATCGCACGCCGGTCATTTTGTTGTTCGACGAAGTCATCGGCCATATGCGAGAAAAATTGGTGGTTCCAGGACCTGGAGAAATCCCCTTGGTGGATCGCTTGCGCACGGATGTCAAAGAAGGCATTGATTACCACCCCTATCTGCCCCGGGAGGACGGTCGTCTGCCCATGAGTGATTTCGGCGGCGTGCACCGATTTAACGTAACGGGTCTGTACCACGACATGTGGGGTTTTCCTTCGGACAAACCGGAAATTGTCCACGGTCTTCTGCGCCATCTGGTTGACAAGATTGAAAACAATGCCAACGAGATGGCCCACTTTAACAACTATTTTCTGCATGACGCCGACACGGTCCTGATTTCCTACGGATCATCAGCCCGCTCGGCGCTGCACGCCGTAAAGCACCTGCGTAAAAGGGGCCAGCGCATCGGTCTGCTGGAACTCCAGACCCTATGGCCCTTTCCAAAGGATGTTGTCCGCGAATATACGGCGAAAACAAAATTTGTAGGTGTGGTGGAGATGAACATGGGGCAATTGATCCATAGCGTAAAATTAGCGGTGGACAAACCGGATCGGGTTTTTCTGATCAATCGCTTCGACGGCGAACTGATCACCGACGCGGATATCAAAAAGACACTACGCATTATCACCGGAAGGGGGGTGTAAACCATGGCCGCCAAAAATTTCCTGCGCGAACGGTTTTTTCCCCACATGTGGTGCCCGGGTTGCGGGCACGGCATCGTGCTCAATGCGTTAACCCGGTCCGTTGAAAAATTGGGCATGAGCAAAAACGAAATCGTGATGGTTTCAGGTATCGGGTGTTCCTCCCGGATCTCCGGTTATGTGGATTTTCATAGTCTGCACACCATCCATGGCCGGGCTTTGGCCTTTGCCACGGGAGTCAAACTGAGCAAACCGGAGCTTAACGTTATCGTCCCCATGGGGGATGGCGATGCCCTTTCCATCGGCGGGAACCACTTTATTCATGCCGCTCGCCGGAACATCGACATCACGGCCATCGTGATGAATAACCGCATTTACGGTATGACCGGCGGACAGTATTCTCCCCTGTCCGGCCAAGGCACGTTAGCGACCACTGCCCCCTATACCAACATTGATCAGGCTTTTGATGTGGTTGAACTGGCAAAGGCCGCAGGCGCAACCTTCGTTGCCCGCACCACCACCTATCATGTCCAGCAAATCACCGACGTCATACAAGAGGCCGTATTGCATGAGGGGTTTTCAGTGGTCGAGATTTTGAGCCAATGTCCAACCTATTTCGGTCGTAAAAATAAAATGGGCAGCGCCGCCGACATGATGCGCTGGTACAAAGATCACACAGCCGCTGTGGGCTCAAGCAAACTGGAAAAAGATCCCACCCTGATGGCCCGCGGCATCATCGTACAAAAGGATCTGCCCGAATACTGCCAGGAGTATGACAAGATTATAGAACGGGCCCAGGCGGTCTGATTGTTGAATCGTTGACGGATAGAATCTAAGAATTAGCGGGGGAATTAAAAGGATGGAACGTTTTCGGCTGGTATTTTCAGGTTCCGGCGGTCAAGGTGTCATTACGGCGGCCATAATTTTGGCGGAAGCAGCCGTGCTGCATGAAAAGCTCAACGCCGTCCAGTCCCAATCCTATGGGGCTGCCGCTAGAGGGGGTGCAACTCGAACGGACGTTATCATCTCTGATGAAAGCATCGATTTCCCGAAGGTCGTTCAGCCCAATGGACTCATCTGTTTAACCCAGATGGCATATAACAAATTCCATAATATCATTCGCCCCGGCGGTCTGCTGATCACCGATACCCATTTGGTAGAGATCTCACGCAAAGCAGACGCTGTTCAAGTGGAGTTGCCACTCTACCAAACCGTAATGGATAAAATTGGGAAACCCATTGTCTTTAACATTTGTATGTTGGGCGCTGTCATCGAGCTCACCAGCCTGGTGGCTCCCGAATCTATCATGAAGACCTTGGAGGAACGCATCCCCAGAGATTTCCTGGAAATGAACCGCACCGCCCTTGATCTGGGCATTGAAATCGCCAAATCCAATAGGGCCTAAAAGGCTTGAGGCCCGGTATATGTTAAGCCTTTGATCGCATTTATAATTTTTTTAATTTATAAATATTGAACCTGCCTTAGGTCATCCCTAAAAACTCAAAACTCATTTTAGCTTGGAATTTTTCGATGCGCTTGAATATCTCTTTGAGCATGGTCTGCTCAATACGGGTAAGTCGTTTGGGGTTGATAAAATTATCCGGCGGGGCCTTGTGATCGATGGTCGCCGTCACCTGGCGCACAAATCGCAGTTGCATCAGAAAGCTATACGCTTTGTCCAACTCTTCGTATTCTGCTTTGGAAAGCTCACCTTTATTATGGAGTTGAAAAAGCCGTTCGTAGGTATTGGTTTCTGCGATGCCATTTTTAAGTGCATAAACACGCGCAAAATCGATGATGGGCATCATGGCACTTTTAATGTCCAGGGAATCGCGGTGTTCGCCTTTGGACTCCACTACAAAACCACCGAAAAAACCCAGGGGAGGTCTGAAATACAATGCATTTTCGGTCATATGTCTCAAAAACCCCGTCCAGCGGGCAATGGCGCCGTTAAGATGATCCCGCAACGAATCCACTAGCTGGATATCGCCATAACCTGCTTTAAAATCAAAAAAAATACTGGCTTGTAATAGATCTTCCGGTTCAGCAGCATGAATCCAATTGAGAAAATACTTCATCCAGGTACTCAATGGTTGGCACCATTGTGGATTCTGTGCCATGACATCGCCTTTGCAAAATGAATAGCCGGCCTCATTCAGCAAGGTGCAGACCCGTTGTCCCATTTCCAGAAAATAGTTACTGACCTCGGGCAAATCCGCTTCGGAGACGTCATCGAATACAATGGCATTGTCCTGATCGGTTTTTAAAGTCTGTTCCCCGCGGCCTTCACTGCCCAATATCATGAACACAAAAGCGGTTGGCGGCTGCGGCATCTCATGAAGCACCATGCCCATGATCTTATTGAGAACCGCATCAGAGACTGTCGTAATCACCCGGTTGACGTTGCGCGCTTTGGCGCCACTGCTGATCAACCCCATTATCTGCCGGGGCAGCCGCTGGATTTGCTGTGCAATCTCTTCCATGGAATCCGCTTTTGAAATTTCTCGCAGCAAAAACAGAGGCGATTGCCCTTGAGCGGATATTAATTCTCGATTGGAAATCACACCGACAATTTGCCCCTGGCTGTCAGTGACAGCCAGGTGCTTGATATCATCCTGCATCATTTCCATTAACGCCTCCACCACCATCGCCTGTTCCCCGATGGTGCGCAGCGGAGAAGACATGACGTCGACGGCGGGGCGCTGAATATCATAACCGTCGGCAATAACTTTGCGTGTCAAATCGCTTTCGGTGATAATGCCCGCAGCCTGGGGTTCGTCAGAAGGTATCATCAGGTAAGTACTGTTCTCCTGGCGCATACGCGTTGCCACCTGTTGAATGCTCATATCCGGTGTACCGAACACTGTGGCTCGGTTGCATATCTGGTGAACCGGCTGGTTGAACAGTTGCATGTCCGAATCGAGGGGGGTCGTGCTTCGCGAAATGATGGCCGCATAAGTCCGGTCCATCATACGTTTACCGAAAGTATCTGTAAAAAACTCGCTAAACGCCTCATTACTGTTGCAAAGATCGATAAAGGCCTGTTTGGGCAACAGATAGAAATAGGTGTCTTCGATGACTTCAAGCGTACGCACCGATAACCCGTCATTTACAAGCATGGAGATACCGCCGTAAATATCGCCCTCCCCTAAAAGGTCCCGCATGCTCTTTTTATTGTCTTTAAGGTAGTAGCGCTCTACAGACCCACTTTGCAGAATATAGAGATACCCCACCCGGGTACGACCTTGTTCAAAAAGCACCGTTCCTTTTGGATAGGATGCCATTGAGAGCTGTTGCGCAGTTTCCTTTATGATCTCATCGGATAAGAAGGAAAAAGGGGCCACACCGGTTAAAAAGAGTTTGGCCTGGCCCGATGCGATGATGGTATCCAAGGCTGAATCAGTAATGTGCTTGCTGAAATTTTCTAAAAAATAAGCATAAAAAGATTTGTAGCGGGTGCACAAGTCCAAAAACGCTTGGTCCGGAATAAGATAGGCGTCGGTCTCCTCATCCACTTGCACTGTGCGCAATGAAATTCCGGCATTCATCAATAGGGTGATGCCACCAAACACCTCGCCCGTTTTGATATGCCCCCCCAACTGATGCCGACCTTCTCGATCGTTATAAATCGAGATTTGACCTTTTCGGACCACGTAAATATGCTTTATGCGAGTTTTGCCCTGCTCAGCCAATCGGGTACCTGTGCTCAGATGTTGCGGTTTAGCTTGCTGGGCCACGCGATCGAGTTCCTCTTCAGGTAACATGTCAAAATGCGGCATTTTAGCCAGATAATGGCGGATCTCTTGGATCATTTCGTCTCCAAAATAAAAAAGCGGTCTCAAAGAGTTAGGGTTCTCGCAAAAATAGCTTTACATTTTTAGGTGTTGAGACACCTGGATGACAGTGTTGCCAAAGCAGTTGATATCCAGTGCGCCTGTCATCAATTTTTAATTGGCGCCCCGTCAATTGTCAAATCGGAATCACGCCGGGCACCACAGAAGACACGTTTGCCCCTGTTCACAATTCATGGTAATTCATTATAGAGAAAAAAGCGGGAATATACATAGGAGAAAATATCATGGAAATGGAAATAGAGTTGGGTGAGGGCAAAAAAGTCAATGCGCTGTTTGACGGTTTTAAGGTGTTAACAGACCAACCCCGTGACGAGGGGGGTGACGGTAGTGCACCGGAACCCTATAGTCTTTTCCTGGCCTCCATCGGCACATGCGCCGGTATTTATGTGCTTGGATTTTGCCAGGCCAGAGAGATCGACACCTCCAGAATCAGAATACACGCCGTGTGCACAAAAAATAAAAAGACCCATCTGGTGGAGGCGTACCGCATCCATATTGACGTACCGAAGGATTTCCCTACCAAGTATTATGCCGCACTTGAACGAACAGTTCAGATGTGTACTGTCAAACGCAGTATCGCCAACCCACCGGAATTTCTAATTGATGTAGCCAATGGTCATCCATGATCCGACCCACGGGACCGGTGTTCAATCCATTTCATGGCGATCATTCGGGATAAAGAGTATGACCTATACGGCCATCATTTTTTCTGCAATGCTTTCAAAGGCTCTGGTCACAGGTGAATCGGCATACCGCTCCTGAAAAGAGACACCGGCATCACCGCATAAGACCAGCTCAGGATCGAATGGGATTTTCCCCAAAAAAGGAACCCCCATTTGAGACGCGGTTTGCTCCCCGCCGCCTGAGCCAAAAAGATCCACCATGCAATCGCAATGCGGGCAGGTCAATCCGCTCATATTCTCAATTAATCCAATCATTTCTAGCTTAACGGTTTTACAAAAATTAATGGACTTGCGCACATCGGCCAGGGCGACCTTTTGGGGTGTGGTCACAATAATGGCGCGAGCATCTTTGATAGTCTGTGCAATGGTCAAAGGTTCATCACCGGTCCCAGGAGGGGCATCAATCAGCAAATAGTCGAGATCGCCCCATGCCACCTGACCAATAAACTGTTGGATGACTGAATATTTGACAGGGCCACGCCAGATAATGGCATCGTCATTTGCCTGGGTGAGGGATTCCACTGACACGGCGCTCAAATTTTCATTAAATTTTTTGGGCAGCAATTTTTGTTCATCGTTCATCTCAAGCAGCCCGGTAAGCCCGAGCATGCGCGGAATATCGGGACCGTGTAAATCCACATCCATCAACCCCACTTTGGCGCCTTTTTTGGCCAAGGCGATGGACAAATTAACCGCTGTGCTGGATTTGCCCACTCCCCCTTTACCGCTCATGACAAGATATTTGTGCTTAATTTTCCCCAGCGAGACATTAACCGCTGCCTGCAGAGCCGCTTTGGGATCCGCGGCATTGAGATTGTCTTGAATTTGAACCATACGTCTTTCCTTATATCTATTGATCTGTGTTGTCTGCGGCCCGATACAGTTCATTCTGGCCGCAAACAGGACAATGCTGCGGCCTGCCAGTACCGCAGGGTTCCTCCCATTGATGACGGCATTGGCTGCAAACGAAATTTCGCGGGGAACACTGCACCTGATAGTTGCCCCCTTTTACGCGAATGGCTTTGCCCAGCACCAGCGCTTCGGCTACGAGATTTCGAGCGCGCTGGACGATGCGCCCAAAAGTGGCCCGTGAAACGCCCATTTCCAACCCCGCGTCAGCCTGGGATAAATTTTCCAAATCGGCCAACCGCAGCGCCTCCATTTCATCTACAGATAAATGCACCTCTTCCAGCAGCCGCAATGGAATACCCCGCGGTTTGAAATAGCTAACTTGGGGATCGCTGGCCACCAGGCGATTTTTTTTGGGTCGCGCCACAACAACTCCATTTTGGGCATAATCCTAAAACCAATATACCTTAATTGGGTCCCCTCACACTTGTCAATAAGCATTCATTGCAGGCGACAACTTCCTTGGGGATACAATACAATAAACCAAACGGCGCCTGTGGCGATAAATGCCCACAGGCGCCCATCTAAACCGGATAGGGATGCGAACCCGCATGCTATAAAAAATCTATGGTTTATAAACAAACGGTCAATACATTCAATTAAAACTTGAAACCCACCTCAACAAACGGCCCACTGAAGTCGATATCCGCCTGAACATCGTCTTCATCGATCTCCAATTTATCAGAGCGATAGCCGACAGCCACAAATACCGGTGAGGCCAATTGGAATCGCACGCGGCCGATGAGGCTGTATAGTTTGTTGTCCCCCAAAGATATACCGCGGTACTCACCCTCGATGGCAAAGACGTCGATGGGTGTGATTTGAAAACCAATATACAGCATGGGAATTGGCGCTGTAATGCTGCCGCTATCCTGTTCGTCATAGCCGGTGGCGGTGGCATGTAGTTCGGCTTCCAAATCGACAAAGCGCACGTTTACGCCAATATCGACATTAAAAACGTTGGCTGTGGCTCGCTGCAGAAATGGCAACTCCCAGTAAATAGCTAAATCCAATTGATTCAACTGGATTTTGGTATCAAGATCAGCGTCAGCAGGGATGGTCAAATCGCCGTAAGTCACTTCAACCGACTTTGAACCGCGGCCTTCAAACTCAAGGGGTGCAGCCAGCAAATAAATATTTGGGATGGGCGCCGGCGGATCGATCTTGATACGGCCAAAAAGACGATTTTCATCGTCGAAATCAAAATCGTCATCCACATCCAAAATGTCACCATTGTCGTCGATCTGGTACCCAAAGGTACCGCTAAATGACTGTTGCCAACCCCCAATCGCAAACTCTACTCCCACAGCATAAGCTTGGCCGGCAAAACCAAAGACCGCTGCGGTTGCCAATAGTCCGATGAATCGTTTTAGCATACAAACCTCCTTACAAAATCGATGTATACTTAAGATTACTTGGCTGGTGTGCGCACAATTAATTTTTGGCCGGTAACGATAACGCTGTCCGGCGGCATTTTATTCATTTTGCGCAGCGCATCCACCTTCAAGCCATAACGCTTGCTAATACTGTACAGCGTTTCGCCGGCTTTGACCTGGTGATATTTTATCGTCTGAGTCCCCTTGGCATCTGCGGCGTCCTTTTTGGGCGATGTTGCTGATTCCGTGGCTTGGCCTGCAAATTGTTTCTGCATGGCCTCCAGGCTCATTGTGAGATGGTCCATGCGCAACGACGTCGAAGCTTCTGAACGCTCAAAGCGATCTTTGAATTGTTCAAACGATTTGGCCTGTTCCCAGATGAGGGTTACTTTTTCATCAATGGCTTCATACTTCTCAAGCCGTTCTTCCAGTTGATTTATTTTTTCTTCCAGGTTGGCCACTTTCTGCTGCTCAGCCGGATCTTTATCTCCCTCCATGACCAGCATCAGCAAGGCCCCCACCAGGGCAACAATGGACAGCACGAGGAGAAATAACAACGCGGAAACTTTATTCGCCTTCAAGCCCTTTTTATGGTCCTTTTGTTCAGCCCATGGAGAATATTGCTCTTCATCAAAATATTCTTCTTCAGATTTATCTTCTTGATCCACCATTTTATCAGAGTCTTTCCATTCCATGTAATGTCCTCCAAGACACCTGAGATCCGATTCATACTATAGACGAAAAACAATTATCCTAGCAAGTACAAACACAAAACCTGCTATGGACGGCATGCCTTAACAAAATCATCAAAAGCAAGCCAAAATTGCGATCGCAGGCTGTCCAGCTCTTGCAAAATTTCATGGCGTGCCTCCTCAATTACCACAATCTTGCAATTGGGCATTCTCCGGACCAGCCTATGGGTTGCCGTATTGGACACGATCCGGTCGCGACCCGCGACAAACACAAGCATGGGGATCTTAACTGAATCAAGATAGCCCGGAGAATGAAGCATGTCGATAGAATCAAAAGTTGCAGCCAGCCAACCAAACGTGACGCCGGCCACCGCCAGTTGCGGCTGTTCGCGAAGCACCTGCTTAGCCCGTTTAAACCGTACCGGATCCGATGTCAGCCGATTGTGCTCAAAAGATTTATTGAACACATCGTTATGGTGGGGTCCTGGCAAAACCAACTGTTGCCAGCCTATCCCCAGCATCCAGCGGCTAAGGGTGCGTAAAGCAAAGGGCGGCATGGGCGCTGTATTGATATCCACCATGGGGGCAACCAACACAGCTCGAGAGATACCGTGTTCATTCTGACGCAGGTAGTGCAGGGCAATGTGTGCCCCCATAGAATGAGCCAGCAGATATAATGGCTTCGGACAACTTGCGCAAAGCACCTTATCCAATACCTGCTTCAGATCAGTGACATAGTCATCATAACATGCCACATGGCCTTTAGCGGTATTGCGCAACAGCCGCTGGGAGCCGCCTTGTCCGCGCCAATCGAAACTGAGCACGTCAAATCCGCGGCCATTGAGGTCATCAATGGTTTCAAGGTACTTCTCAATGAACTCCGCGCGTCCACCAAGCAATATCACAGTGCCTCGGCGTTTCGCGGTCAGGCCTTGCCAATACCCATAGCGTATTCGTATCCCATCCGATGTTACAAAAAAACGATATGGCAATGGTTACAATCCCTCGTCTCGATATTGATTCTGAACCTGGTTTCCAGTATGCTCTTTTTGTTTCGGTGGCCACCCGACACTTGGATGTCATCATGGAGGTAATAATAGCCAATGTCAACGTTTTACCCCATCATTGCGTAGATAACACAAAGATCACATAGGAGCATTCTTGCATGCCACGACACTCGCACCAATTTGTTGAAACCTACGACGGGCTCGTCGGTTTTGGGTTAAATCGGGAAACCGATGAGAATACTGTAATCTGCTATCTGCAAAAATTCTCAGACGACGCCCTCATGAAAACACTGAAACAACGGATGAGTGATGAAGATCTGACCATTCTTTTCGATACCCTTTCAGGCTTGCTGCACAAACATCTCAGTGAAAAAGAGTATCACCAATTGTTCCTAAAAGAAGATAGCTAGAAACGAATATAGGGGACGTCAACATGCTGACCGAGCGTCATTTAAGCCGTTATGCCGACATTCTGCTTTGGGGTCTGCGCAAAGCGCGCAGCAAGCGTTTTAAAAAAGGTGACCTTATCCTGGTGCGCTACCATCTTGCGGCCCTGAGGTTAGCCGAGATACTGCAATCGCGTTTGTTGAGCTGGGGCATGCAGCCTGTGCTGCGGTTAAGCCCCACCCCCACCATGGAGAAGGCATTTCTAGAGCAAGCCAATCAGCAGCAGCTTGTGTTCCTAACGCCGGGAGAAACAGAACTTTATCGCAACTTGAACGGCAGCATTTTTTTATATGCGCCGGCATCAATTACCCATTTAAGCCGCATTGATCCTAAAAAGATAGGCAAACGGGCCATCACACTTAAGCCCTTGCGCAACATTATGGACAAACGCGATGCCCATGGCCTTTTTGGCTGGACCCTCTGCATGCTGCCCACACCGGAGTTGGCCAAACACGCGGGGCTCTCCATGAACGATTATACGGACCAGATTATCAAAGCATGCCGGCTGCATCGCCGGGATCCGGTCTCACAATGGCAGACGATTTATAAAAACGCCCGGCTGGTTAAAAAATGGTTAAACCGCCTGTCGGTTTCCTATTACCACATTGAGTCGGCCAATGTGGACCTAAAGGTTACACCTGGAGAGCAGCGCCAATGGATCGGTCTATCAGGGCACAATATCCCGAGTTTTGAACTATTTTTGTCACCGGATTGGCGGGGCACAGAAGGTACTTACTATGCCAATCTGCCCTCCTATCGCAGTGGTAACTTGGTGGAAAAGGTTCGGCTGGTCTTTAAAAAAGGTCGTGCCGTCACCATTGAAGCGGCCACGGGCGAAATCTTTGTGCGGCAGCAACTGGCGATGGATGCCGGTGCCAATCGCGTGGGTGAGTTTTCGTTGACCGACAAACGCTTTTCCAAAATCAACCGCTTCATGGCCAACACTCTATTTGATGAAAATTTTGGCGGCCAATACGGCAACTGCCATGTGGCAGTCGGATCATCTTACGCTGATACTTATGCGGGGGAACCGGCCGATCTCACCAAAACTAAAAAAGAAAAATTGGGCTTTAACGATTCAGCGCTGCACTGGGACCTGGTCAATACAGAAAAAAAGCGTGTAGTAGCGCAACTTCGCAATGGCCGCCGGATCACCATCTATGAGAACGGCCGGTTCACGTATTAGTATGGCTTGGTCCACAGCAGATTCCCAGCAATGTTTTCCGGGAAATTGAAATTGCAGGTACGGCAGATCAGATAGGCATAAATTTCAGGGCAGGATTAGGCGCTTTCTTTTACCAGTTCTTTTTGAGTCAGCAATTTGGCTTTATCGATCAGATTTTGAATAGCAAAGGGTTTATGCAATACCGCGTCAAAGTCGCCATTGTGAAGTAGCCAAGGTGTTCCGGATAGACCAATCACAGGAGTGCTTTTACGTTCAGAATGACGAATGTGGTGAAGGACAACACGCCCATCAACCCCCGGCATGCGCACATCGGTAACCACGAGATCATATAATCCGCTGTCAAACTTAACCATCCCCCTTTCAGAATCATCAACAGTCTCAACCTTGAAGCCAGCCATGCTCAGGGCTTGTTCCACCAAATCACAGATCATTTGCTCATCATCAATTACCAGAACGTTGAACACGGTTCGCCTCTCAATGTCAGGTTAATAGTAAGATGAAAGCTGATGTATACAATATATTGTATCTATGAACTAAGTCAAGCACAACATTATGCGGCCAGCTGAATACCGACCTTCCCTTGGTCGATCCAGGGAGAAAAAGACAATGGTCTTTATAGACACGGTCATGCTTAAAAAATGGAGCTGTACACTTTAAGGATTTGAAGCAAAATATAGAAGCGTCCCTACCCTGTCAATCTTGATTTCACCCAGTAAGTACAGATCGGACTTTCCAACGGTTTGCTAAGACGCATATTATTGTATTTTAAAGTTTTTTTTGAATTATGCGCCTTAAATACGGATGGATTCACCAAAACATAGATGGTAATTTATATGTGAATGATTAGGCAGTTAGAGAGTTATGAACAATTGATTAACAACGTGAAAAAGGCAAAAATCGCCCCTTTCTACTGATTTTCGGCCATTATAAGCCAAAAGGGCCGGCAAAATCCAAAGGATTAGGCTGAGTTGATGATCGCATTGTGAAAAAATTACGGCCCTATAACCCAAAACAAGGCGTATCTAAACAGCTTTTTTGGATCTGTAACCGTAGGTCAGTGAACAAGCCGACCCGGCGCACGTTGAGCAAGGGGGGCTTAGCAACCGTTAGATGCAGCGAAGGATCAGCGGGCCGCACTGTTTGAGCGCGTTCGCGAGTTCCTAGG
>JBNLFN010000077.1:0-5546 GCA_050305555.1 Desulfobacteraceae bacterium
CCATTGGTAAATATCATCCCCATGGCGCTACAGCAGTTTACGATACCATTGTGCGCATGGCCCAAGATTTTTCCATGCGCTATACTCTGGTTGACGGTCAGGGCAATTTTGGCTCCATTGACGGCGATCCACCGGCAGCCATGCGCTATACTGAAGTACGCATGACCCGCTTGGCCCACCAGATGATGGAGGACCTGGACAAAGAGACCGTCGATTTTCAACCCAACTATGATGAGTCGTTAACCGAACCTGTGGTGCTGCCGGCCAGAGTGCCGGCCCTGATTGTCAACGGATCTTCAGGCATTGCCGTGGGTATGGCGACCAATATCCCGCCTCACAACCTGTCCGAGGTAGTGGCGGCCACTTGCGCCATGATCGATGATCCCGATATATCATGGGAAGCGCTGATGCAGTACTTGCCAGGGCCGGATTTTCCTACCGGCGGAATCATTTATGGCACCAAGGGCATCAGGGAAGCATACGGCACCGGCCGCGGCATTATCCGCATGCGCGCGCGTTTCGTGATTGAAAAAGATCATGGTGGCAACGAAACCATCCTCGTGACCGAGATTCCTTACCAGGTTAACAAGGCCCGGTTGATTGCCAAAATCGCAGAGCTGAAGAAAAACAAACAGATCGAAGGGATCAGCTATGTACGCGATGAGTCCGACCGTGAAGGTCTGCGCATCGCCATGGGGTTGAAGAAAAACGCCGTCGCCGGAGTTGTCATCAACCAACTGTACAAGCACACCCAGATGGAGAGCAGTTTCGGCATTATATTTCTAGCGGTGGTTAAACAGCGACCTCAGGTGTTGCGTCTCAAAGAGATCCTAGAAAATTTTGTGGCCCATCGCAAAGAAGTGATTGTGCGCCGAACGCGTTTCGAGTTGCAAAAGGCTGAGGCGCGGGCTCATATCCTTGAGGGGCTTAAAGTAGCCCTGGACAACCTGGATGCGGTGGTTAAACTGATCCGGGCATCCAAAACACCCGCTGAGGCCAAAGCGGGCTTGATGGCCAGATTTGATTTGACAGACATTCAGGCACAGGCCATCTTGGACATGCGGCTGCATCGGCTCACCGGGCTTGAGCGTGAAAAGATCGATAGCGAATACACAGGGCTGCTCAAGGATATTGCGCGTTTTCAAGAGATTTTAGCCAATGAGCGTCTAGTCCTCAACTTGATCAAAGAGGAATTAATGGAGGTCAAAGCCCAGTTTGGAGATGAGCGCCGCACCGAAATTGTAGAGGCTACGCGTGAGTTGACCTTGGCAGATATGATTGTGGAAGAGGATATGGTGGTGACCATCTCCAACTCTGGGTACATCAAGCGCAATCCCATCAGTCTCTATCAAAGCCAACGCAGAGGCGGTAAGGGAAAAACGGGGATGGGGACCAAAGATGAGGACTTTGTTTCCCACATGTTTGTAGCCTCCACACACCATACTTTCTTATTTTTTACCAACCGCGGTAAAGTTTATTGGTGTAAGGTGTATGACATTCCCCAAGCCGGCAGAGCCAGTCGAGGAAAGGCCATCGTAAACTTGCTCAATTTTGAAGAGGACGAACATATGACCACGGTGCTTGCGGTGCCTGACTTTGATCCGGGTCACTATGTCCTGATGGCCACCCAGAACGGAACGGTTAAAAAAACCGATATCATGGCCTTTTCCCGTCCGCGTGCCGGTGGTATCATTGCCTTGGATCTGGTCAAGGGCGATGAGCTCATTGCCGTGCGCGTGACTGATGGGACCCAAAACGTATTTATCGGATCAGCCATGGGAAAATCAATCCGTTTCCACGAATCGGATATTCGGCCGAGCGGTCGAATTGCCCGCGGCGTTCGAGGTATGCGTTTGAGCGAGAATGATCGCATTGTGGGCATGGAAGCGCTACGCTTTGGTCAGACGTTGTTTGCGGTGACCGAGAATGGCTATGGTAAACGCACCTCCATTGATGAATACCCGGTTCACAACCGCGGCGGCAAAGGGGTTATTACCATCAAGACCAGCGAACGCAATGGTATGGTGGTGAGCTTGCTGGAAGTGCACGATGGTGAAGATATTATGTTGGTGACCGATGGCGGTAAAATTATCCGCATGCCGGTGGACAACATCTCCGTGATCAGCCGAAACACCCAGGGTGTAAAGCTGATCGATATGGAAGAGGGCGAGCGGGTGGTGAGTGCTGCCTGTTTGGCGGAAGAAGATAATTAATGGCACAAGAGGTGATGCATGCCAACCAGTCAGGAAAGTGGTGAATTGCCTATCGGGGTTGTGGGTGCCGGCAGTTGGGGCACAGCGCTGGCCAATTTATTGGCCATCAAAGGAAATGCGGTAGACTTATGGGTTTTTGAACCGGAGGTGTACCGGCAAATCGAAGAAACTCGTGAAAACGAATTGTTTCTGCCCGGTGTGCAGTTGCCTGATAACTTGAAGCCTTCGAATGATTTGGCCCTTACTGTGGGTGGGAAGACACTGGTGCTCATTGTGGTACCGTCGCATGTCATGCGCGACGTTTCGAGCCAATTGGCCCGGCATCTTGGCAAAGAGACCATTGTCGTGTCGGCCAGCAAAGGGATTGAAAACAAATCCCAGCTGACCATGTCCGGGGTGTTGAAAGAGACCTTAACCCATCTGGATGATGAGCGCATGGCCGTTCTGTCCGGTCCCAGTTTTGCTAAGGAGGTGGCTTTGGGGTTGCCTACAGCGGTGACCGCAGCTTCCAAATCCATGGCTTGCGCCGAACAGGTGCAACATATCTTTGCGATGCCCACTTTTCGGGTTTATACTCATGAAGATGTCATTGGTGTTGAGCTGGGCGGTTCCGTAAAAAATGTGATCGCCATTGCAGCGGGCATGATCGACGGTATGGAATTGGGTCTAAATACACGGGCCGCTTTGATTACGCGTGGCATGACCGAAATACGACGGCTGGGTCTGGCCATGGGTGCCAATCCGCGTACATTTACAGGATTGGCAGGCGTCGGTGATCTGGTGCTAACCTGTACGGGCACCCTGAGCCGCAATCACACTGTCGGCATGAAGATTGGTCAAGGCATGACGCTCAAAGATGTTTTATCGGATATGCGAATGGTGGCCGAGGGTGTCAAGACGGCTCGATCGGTATACAACCTGTCGCGTCGATTGGGTGTGGAGATGCCCATTTCGCATGCCATTTATCGCATCTTGCATGAAGATCTAGATCCTAAAGACGCCGTTTACCAGTTAATGACACGTGATTTGAAAAATGAGCTGGATGAACGGTAGCTATCGAACCGCTACTTGAAAAAGGTGTTTATGAAGGATGCCGTGCCCCCATGCTGTTATGGCGATATAGATATCGTATTTCCGCCATGTGGTAATGGGTTGCGCGAAACACCACCAACATGCATGCAATGTGAACACAAGACCGAATGTTTACGTGCAGCCATGGGCAAGGCCAGCAGCTACAGTGTTAGAGAGGAAATGGTGGATCGGGCTTACCGTGGCGGCGTGATCGGTTTCTTTCGACGCTGGTCTCAAAAGAAAAACATTCATCGTTTGAGAACAAAAATATCCGATAAATAGCGGCCGACTATCGGGTGGGTGCTTTGAGTCCTAATTTCGGTTTCTGACTTAGATAACTTAATCTATCCATGGGTGAGGTTGCCGTATGATGGCTAAATTGACCGTCGAAAATGTTGCGCTTCAGGACCAGCGGGTGCTGATGCGCGTTGATTTTAATGTTCCCGTTCATAAGGGCAAGGTGACCAATGACAAGCGCATTCGAGCTGCTTTGCCGACAATCCGCTATGTGTTGAACAAAGGAGGTCGGCTGATTTTGATGTCCCATCTGGGGCGACCAAAAGGAGAGCGGCGTTCCGAGATGTCTTTGAAGCCCTGTGCTGATGCACTGGCCCACTACCTGGATCAACCGATCGCTTTTATTGGAGATTGCGTCGGCAATGCGGTTACCTCCGCTGTGGCGCGATTAGTGCCGGGGCAGGTATTGCTGCTCGAAAATTTGCGGTTCCATGCTGCTGAGACGAACAACGACCCAATTTTTGCCAAGCAATTGGCGGATTTGGCAGACGTTTATATCAATGATGCTTTTGGCACGGCCCACCGCGCACATGCTTCGACGGTCGGCGTTGCGGGTTATCTCCAACCGGCTGCAGCGGGCTTTCTGATGATGAAAGAGCTCAAATATCTTGGCGGTGCTTTGCAGGCGCCCCAAAAGCCATTCGTGGCTATTTTGGGTGGCGCCAAAATATCGGGAAAAATTGATGTGATCCAAAAACTGCTGGCCAAGGTTGATCGCCTGCTTATCGGCGGCGGCATGGCCTATACGTTTTTTTATGCCCAAGGCTTATCTGTTGGAAACAGCTTGTTGGAGAGTGATAAAGTCACTTTGGCTCAATCACTTTTACATGACGCTGGGGATAAAATTGTCTTGCCGGTGGATTGTATGGTCAGCGAACATTTTGATTTTTCGGCGGGTCAGGTGGGACCGTTGCAGACCGTTGGCACCAGTGAGATTCCTGATGGTTTTGCAGGTCTCGACATCGGTCCTGCATCTATTGAGCGTTTCAAAATGATATTGAGCGACGCGCAAACGGTGGTGTGGAACGGGCCCATGGGGGTTTTTGAGATTGATGCCACTGCCCGCGGGACCTTTGCGATCGCCCGCTTGCTGGCCCAAAGATCGGACGCCGGCGCTGTGACCATTATAGGCGGTGGCGACTCAGCTGCTGCGGCTGAAAAAGCCGGTGTTGCAGAACGTATCTCTCATATTTCAACAGGTGGTGGTGCCTCATTAGAATTTTTGGAAGGCAAGGCACTTCCAGGCATTGGCGCACTCACTGACAAATAGGATATAGTTATCCGGTGACCTTTGGACCAGCCGTTAGCACTGCCGGGCAACACCGGTTGGATTTATTCATCCCTTAAGGACAAGACCAGCCATTGAAAGTGCCTGCCGTCCAGCAAAAGCTTCAAGCACTGTGGAAATTGATAACGCATGCTTGGCCGTTGGTTGCCATGGCCATTGGTTTGGGCGTCCTTTTACTTTACCTATACCGGGAGCCTTTGTTAGGCGAAGCGGCGAAATTGTATGACTTGCTAACCGAGCGCAAACGATTTGCCGACTATGTTGCTTCTTATGGCACGGCTGCGCCAATGGCTTTTATGGGTATACAGGTGCTTCAGGTTATTTTAGCACCAATTCCGGGGGAGTTCACCGGCTTTGTTGGCGGTTTTTTATTCGGTGCTTACAAAGGTTGCTTCTACTCTTCACTGGCATTGACCTTGGGGTCCTTGATTAATTTTGGCGTTGGCCGGTTTCTAGGAAAACGTTGGGTCAGAAAATATATACCTGTGCATCGATTCGATCGCTATGATTTTTTAATGCGTCACCAGGGGGTTCTGGTCGCATTCATTCTTTTTTTGATTCCGGGTTTTCCAAAAGATTATCTGTGTATTTTATTAGGCATTAGCACGATGCCGGTGCGGGTGTTCATTCTGATGGCCGCCATCGGCCGTGTACCGGGGACTTTGATGCTGAGTTTA
>JBNLFN010000078.1:0-10736 GCA_050305555.1 Desulfobacteraceae bacterium
ACCGCGTCTCAAAATACCGCAGTCCAGGCCTCGGATACCGGCTCGGATGTCAGTGGTGATATTAAAGCAGCCGTCTATTTTGATTTTGACAGCGCCACGCTGGATGCTGAGGATCAATCGCTTTTGCAGATGAAGGCCCAATGGTTGAAAGACAACCCGGGGGTATCCTCTGTGCTGGTCGAGGGCCATTGTGACGAACGCGGTACCGATGCCTACAACATGGCATTAGGCGCACGCCGTGCGACCGCCGTCAAAGATTACCTTGTCGATCTGGGAGTGGAAATGAACAAATTGGATACCCAGAGTTATGGTGAAGAAAAACCGGCGATAATGGGTCATGATGAATCCGCATGGGCCAGAAACCGAAGGGCCAATTTCGTGATCAATTAGGGTTTGGCGATCCTTTTTGATCGGGGAGGGAACAAAGCCGGCCGGATCATTGCGATCCTGCCGGTTTTGCGCTTTTAGGCGTGCAGGTCGATATTCTGCCCGATCCCCATGGCAGCCAGCATCGCAGCCATATCCTGCTGGCTGGCGGCCATTTGACTCATGATGGCGGTCTGGGCCTCGTTCATCATTTGCAGCTGACGAACGATGGTAGCGATGGCGGCTGTGCTGGTAATGGCAGAAACGTCCATAATGGCACCCTTTCTCCTAAACCTTATCGGCCTGTGCCATTCAATCTTTAGTCCTATCGGGGAAAAAAACGAAACAGGCACCAACGGGTCCGGGATGGGCCTCCGCCCTGATCCAAAGAGAAGGTTTCAGGATTTGGCAAAAAGGGATTTTTTAATCACCGCTTTATCATAGGCACCAATGATGTGGCGTCGGCTCAGCACCCCCACCAATTGTCGGGGGTTGTCAGAAGCCACCACCGGCAGGATCGCAAAATCTTTTCGCGTAATGGTATCCAATGCCTCATACAGATTGGCTTCCTGGTCGAGGGTCACCACTTCAGCAGTGGCCAAATCTTTGACAATGATCAAGTCCTTAAGATTTTCATCAAATACGGCATCACGGTAGTCGGAAAACGATAAAACGCCGGTCAGCCGGTTTTGCGCATCTAAAACCGGAAAACTGTTGTATTTGCTTTTGGCAATGCGCTCGGACAGAATGCCCAAAGGCATGGCTTCGGATAAAGTCTCCACACGGGTATTCATCACCTCTTTGACCGGGATGGATTTTAAAATATTAACCTCTCTACCGCCGCGGATATCAATATTCCGCCGGGTCAGCTTTAAGGTATAGATAGACTCTCTGAAAAGCTGGCCGGCTACCAACATACTGACAATACATGTGATCATCAATGGCAAAATGATCTTATAGTCCCCGGTCATCTCAAAGAGCATCAAAATAGCTGTAAGTGGCCCATGGGTGGTGGCACTCACGACGGCCCCCATTCCCACAATGCTATACGCACCCGGCGATGCGGTGGTCTCCGGCCACAGGGTGTGCATCATTAAGCCAAAAACCCCGCCAGCCATAGCACCGATAAAAAGCGACGGCGCAAAGATGCCCCCTGAGCCCCCGGAGCCGATGGTCAGGGAAGTTGCCATTATTTTGAGAAATATCAGCGCCAGCATCAGGTACCAGGCCAGTTTGGCGGCCAGGGCCAGATCAATACTGCCGTAGCCGACGCCCAATATATGGGGGGCGGGCAATGCGGCACAACCGACAATCGTTCCGCCCAGAGCGGCTTTTAAATAGGGCGGCACACTTAAGCGTTCAAAGAAATCTTCGCATCTGTATAGCGTTTTCGTAAAAACGATGGCCACAAGCGCACAAAACACGCCAAGAATCAGGTAAAGCACGAACTCCCAGACGCTTACCAGCTCATAAGACGGCACAATGAATGCGGGAAAGTCTCCCAAATAGTGACGCGACACGGCTGTGGCCATCACCGCTGAGATAACAATGGGGCTGAACGTGGCCAAGCCAAAGTCGCCTAAAATAATCTCTAAAGCAAACATGGCACCGGCTATGGGCGCATTGAAGGTGGCCGCAATGCCGGCAGCGGCACCGCAACCCACCAGCGTACGCATGCGACTGACGCTAATTTTGACCATCTGGCCTAGGGTGGAACCAATGGCCGAACCGATTTGAACAATGGGGCCTTCGCGCCCCACGGCACCACCGGTGCCGATGCAGATGGCTGAGGCCAGCGCTTTAACCACCACAATACGCTTGCGAATCACCCCCCCCTTTAACGCCACCGCCTCCATAACCTCGGGCACCCCGTGCCCTTTGGCTTCACGGGCCCAGAAATAAACCAGGGGACCAACGATCAGGCCGCCGGCAGCCGGCACCCATACTTTGGCGCTCCAATGCAACGCTTGGATGGTATCGATGAGGTTGGCTTCGGTACCGTAAGCCAACTGCTGAAAAAAATTGATCAAATAGCGGAAACCAACAGCCCCTAAACCGCCGGCCAATCCCACCAGTACTGCCAGGACCGACATGATGGTGTGCTCAGCACTAAACAAGCGCCGCCAGCGGAATCGCTTTCCCAGGTTGGGGAGGCTCATGGTGGCCCTGATACAAACATAGCCGTTACTTTCTGCAGCTGTGTGAGGAATGGGTCACTTGAATATGGATAGGCGCAACACCCAGTATGTTAAATTACTTATTCTATTTATAAAGGATAGTCGCCGTTCATGTCAAACACCCAATGATCCAAATCAAATACAGAATTCTAACTTTTTATTTTCAGTTGAATGGTTACTGTTATGCAACGTTAGGTTTGGCTCCACTTGAACAGGACAATACCCCATGGCTCATGACCACATTGAAATCCGCGGCGCACGTCAGAATAACTTGAAAAACCTCGATTTGGATATCCCCCTTAACCGCATGACGGTGGTAACCGGAGTGTCCGGCTCCGGCAAATCTTCTCTGGCATTTGATACCCTTTATGCCGAAGGCCAGCGACGTTACGTGGAGACCTTCTCAGCTTATGCGCGCCAATTCATGGATCGCATGGACCCACCGCAGGTGGCGCGCATCACGGGGGTTCCACCGGCCATCGCCATCGACCGCAAAGACCCGGTGCGCACTTCACGCTCCACGGTGGGCACCATGACCGAGCTCACCGACTTTGTTAAACTGCTCTATGCCCGCCTGTCTGTGCTGCATTGCCGCCAATGCCACAGGCCGGTGCAGCCCGAATCCGCCCAACAGATTTGGCGCAAGCTGCCCGCCGGCGGACGCGCGGTCATCACTTTCCCTTTTGAGGTGGGCGGCGATATCGATGAGCGCCGGCGGGAGCTGCAGCGTCTGGGATATGATCGGCTATGGATCGATGACCAATTGGTGGAGCTCAGTACTTGGCAGCCCGCAGATGATACGCTCGTAATGGATGTGCTGGCCGATCGCGTTGTCCTAGAGGCAGGTCAGCGCCAGCGGGTTGTTGACTCTTTGGAGATGGCCCTTCATTTCGGCAGCGGCCGCGTAGACGTGTGGGCAGAGGGGCAGCCGCGGCAATCGTTTTCCACCCATCTGCACTGTGCGCATTGTGATATCGACTATCGTCCGCCTTTTTCTAATTTGTTCTCCTTCAACAGCCCTGTAGGTGCTTGCGACACCTGCCGCGGGTTTGGCCGGGTCATTGATATTGACCTGGAACTGATCATTCCCGATCCCGCCCTGTCTCTCGCACAAGGGGCCGTCAAGCCCTTTGGGGGTGCTGCCGATGGGCGCATGGAATTTAGCGATCTGGAAGATTTTTGCCGTGCCCGGCGTATCTCCATGCACAAGCCCTTTGAGAAACTGCCGCACAAACAACAACGCGCCATCATTGACGGCGCCTCCGATTATTACGGCGTGCGCGGTTTCTTCAAATGGTTGGAAAGCAAAAGCTATAAAATGCATGTGCGTGTTTACCTGTCACGCTATCGCTCTTACGACATGTGCCCGGCATGCCAAGGGCGCCGCTTCAAACCTGAAACCCTTTGGTACCGGCTGGCCGACAAAACCATTGCCGATATCTATGCCATGAACGCAGACCAGGCCCTTGGCTTTTTCTCTGATTTGGCCGCCGGGGCATTGGATGATGCTGCGACCTTAGTGCTGGAAGAGATTCTCAGCCGTCTGCGCTTTCTCAATGAAGTGGGTCTGGGTTACCTGACCCTGGACCGTCAATCGCGCACCCTTTCCGGCGGTGAAGTGCAACGTGTGGCTTTGGCGTCTTCCCTGGGCACCGCCTTGGTCAATTCACTCTATGTGCTGGACGAACCCAGCATTGGCCTGCACCCCAGGGACAGCCAACAGTTGATCGGCATTTTGCACCGCCTGCGGGATTTACCCAATACTATTGTTGTGGTGGAACACGATCCCGCCATCATTCGGGCCGCTGACCACTTGCTTGACCTGGGGCCTCTGGCCGGCCGCCGGGGAGGACAGATCACCTACTTCGGCCCCTTGGCCAAGGCGGGTCAATCGCCTACCGGGCAGTACCTGAGCGGACGCAAACAAATCGAGGTGCCCCAGCAACGGCGTCATCCGGCTCGCGGTTGCTGGTTGACCGTCCAAGGCGCCGCCGAACACAACCTGCAACAGATCGATGTGGCCTTTCCACTGGGCCTGCTGATCTGCCTCACCGGCGTCAGCGGTTCCGGAAAATCCACTCTGGCTGAAGAGATTCTCTTCAAAGGACTCCGGCGGCGCATGGGTGAGTCCCATGGCAAACCCGGCGCCCACCGGGGGATTACGGGCGCCCATCAAATTCAGGTGGTTGAACTGGTGGACCAGCAGCCCATTGGTCGCACCCCCCGGGCAAATGTGCTCACCTATACCAAAGCGTTGGACCCCATTCGAAAAATGCTGGCGGCCACACCGGCCGCTAGAGCCCGCGGTTTTGGCCCCGGGCACTTCTCTTTTAATGTCGAAGGGGGCCGTTGCGACACCTGCAAAGGGGAAGGTTTCGAAAAAGTTGAAATGCAATTCCTTTCCGATGTGCTTATCACCTGCCCCGATTGCCGGGGACGGCGCTTTAAACCTGAAGTGCTCGAAATCAAATACCATGGCGTTGCCATTCATGAACTGCTGAAAATGACCGTGGATCAAGCACTGGCCTTTTTTGCTGAACACGCCAAAGTGACCCGGGCGCTGCAGCCGTTGAGCGATGTAGGCCTGGGCTACATCGCCTTGGGCCAGCCCCTCTCGACATTTTCAGGCGGCGAAGCCCAACGGCTGAAACTAGCGCGCTACCTGGGTGAAAAGAGCGGCCAGCGGCTATTGATTTTTGACGAACCCACCACCGGATTGCACTTCAAAGACATCGCCCTATTGTTAGATTGCCTACAACGTCTGGTGTCGGCAGGTAACACGGTGCTGGTCATTGAGCACAACCTGGATGTGATTAAAACTGCCGATTGGGTGATTGATTTGGGACCCGAAGGCGGTGATGCCGGAGGTCGAGTGGTAGCGGCCGGACCGCCCGAGGCCGTGGCTGCGCAGGGCACGTCGCATACCGGGCGCTATTTGGCTCCCTGTTTGACCCGCGCAACCTTGAACTTCGAAGAGCCAGACCCCATCCCTTATCATCCGGCAGCCAATACGGGACGATCTATCCACATCCGCGGTGCCAGAGAGCACAACTTAAAAAACCTCTCTTTGACCGTGCCCCACAACCAATTGGTGGCGCTGACGGGCGTCTCGGGATCCGGTAAATCCACTCTGGCGTTTGACATTATCTTTGCCGAGGGCCAACGGCGCTACCTGGAGAGTTTGGCGCCCTATGTGCGCCAATACATGAAAATATTGGAACGTCCCGAGGTGGATCTGGTCAGCGGCCTTTCACCCACCGTTGCCATTGAGCAACGCGTCAGCCATAGCAGCCGTCGTTCCACTGTGGCGACACTCACCGAAGTTTATCACTTCTTACGTTTGCTCTTTTCCAAACTGGGCGCCCCCCACTGTCCGGGATGCCACCGGCCGCTGTTGCGCCAAAACAAAACCGATTTGCTATCCCAGGTTCAATCGCGCTATGCCGGGCGGGAGGCGCTCATGCTGGCGCCTAAAATTTCCGGACGCAAAGGGTTTCACAAAGACGTATTCGCCCGGGCTCGCAAAATGGGATTTGGCCAAGCCCGCATCGATGGCCGGATTGAAAAAATAGTACCGGACATGGCATTGAGCCGCTACCACGACCACTTTATCGATGTCGTTGTGGGTAAGGTGCCCCATGGCCGGGGCGCCCAGGCTCGGCTGGAGACGATGGTGCAAACTGCCTTGAAAGAGGGCGACAACAGTCTGATTCTGTTGGATCCGGTTAACGGCAGTGAAGAGATATTCAGCCTGCACGGCCGTTGCCCTTCATGCGGTATCGGTGCCGTGCAAGGCGATCCCCGGCTGTTTTCATTTAACTCCCCTTACGGGGCCTGCTCTACATGCGATGGATTGGGCGTATTGGATATGGTCGACGAAGCCCCCCGCATCTGCCCGGTCTGCAACGGCAGCCGCCTTAAGCCCCAGGCCCTGGCCGTGCGCATTCAAGGCCGCACCATTTGGGATTGGGTCCAACAACCGGCCGAAAGCCTGGTGAAGGACCTTGAGACGCTTTCTTTTGCAGATCACCAAAAGCCGTTGGCCGATCCCATCCTCGCCGAGCTGTTGATTCGTATAAGATTAATGAACCGTCTCGGCCTGGGCTATCTCTCTTTGGCACGCTCAGGCGAGACCCTATCGGGCGGCGAGGCCCAGCGGGTACGCCTGGCGGCCCAGTTGGGCTCTAATTTGACCGGTGTGACCTATGTGTTGGATGAACCGACCATCGGCCTGCATGCCCGGGACAACCACATCCTGGTAGAAGCGCTGACACAGTTGCGCGACCGGGGCAACACCATTATCGTGGTGGAACATGACGAAGCCACCATCCGGGCGGCTGACACCATCATCGATATGGGACCCGGCGCGGGACGCAACGGGGGTGAAGTCGTGGTGGCCGGGCCACTGAAAAAAATCCAGGCTACCCCCCTGTCCGTCACGGGCGCCTGCTTAGACGGGCATCCGCGTGAGATTACGTCTCGCCTGCGCCCCTGTCGCAGACAGCCGGCCCTAAAAGTCATCGGCGCATGCGCCAACAATCTTAAAAAGGTTAATGCGCGTTTTCCCCTCCAACGATTGGTTTGCGTCACCGGTGTTTCAGGATCGGGGAAATCCAGCCTGGTTAAAACAACCCTGTACCCAGCGCTTTATCAACGCTTGCACCAGCAGACGACCGACAGCGGACACTGCAAGGCGCTGATCGGCGGGCAGCAGATTCAACGGGTGCTGGAAGTGGACCATAGCCCTATTGGAAGAACACCCCGTTCCGTGCCGGCCTCTTATGTGGGTTTTTTAACGGATATTCGAAACTTGCTTGCCCGTACGCCCGAGGCCCGCAGCCGGGGTTACAAGGCTTCACGCTTCTCTTTTAATGTCGCCGCCGGCCATTGCCCCGCCTGCAAAGGCCAGGGCCGGCCCAAGGTCGAAATGGCGTTTTTACCGGATGTCTATGTGCCCTGCGACGTGTGCCGCGGTGCCCGTTACAATCGGGAAACCTTGGATGTGCGTTATAAAAATAAGACCATTGCCGATATCCTTAACATGACCTTTGCCGAAGCGGCTCAATACTTCGGTGCCATCCCCAAAATTCGCAAAGCGGTGCAGTTTGTATGCGATATCGGTCTGGGCTATTTGCAATTGGGCCAACCCAGCCCGACCCTATCCGGTGGTGAAGCGCAGCGCATCAAACTGGCCCGTGAAATGGCCAAACCGTCCAGAAGCCGAACCCTCTATATTTTAGATGAACCAACCACCGGACTGCATCTGGCCGATGTGAACCTGCTCATGAATGTGCTGCAAAACCTGGTGGAACAGGGCCATACCATTGTGGTGATCGAACACAACATGGAAGTGATCAAAGCGGCCGACTACATTATTGATATCGGTCCTGAAGGGGGCGATGCAGGCGGGCGTGTGGTGGCGGTGGGTTCTCCCAAAGAGATGCTGGGCAAAACCCAAAAATCATATACGGCCAGGTACCTTGAGCAGTACTTGGAGCAAAGATAAGCCTTATTGGTTATTGATATCAAATGGAGAAGAACCTTAATTTACAACTGTGGGGCTAAGTCATCCGCACAATAACGCGCCCCTTGTGCTTGCGCGCCAGCATTAGATCAATGCGTTGGTTCAAATCGTCCAACCCGATCTCTTCAATCACAGCTTCCATTTTATCAATTTTCCATTCAGAAGCCAGCCGTTGCCATGTTCTGCGACGCAGTGCCATGGGGCAATTTTGGGAATCAATGCCCACAAGGGTGACGCCGCGCAAGATAAAAGGATAGACATTAAGGGGCAGGTCGGGGGATGCGACATTGCCACAGCTGGTGGCCACACCGTAAGGTTTTAGGGTTTTGATGGTTGTGGCCAATATCTCGCCGCCCACAGTATCGACAGTGCCGGCCCAACGGCTTTTCAGCATGGGTTTGCCGCTGCCTGCGGAGGCCTCCTCAATGGAGATCAGCGTCCCCGCACCCAGAGATTTCAGATAGTCGGATGCATCGACAAGACCATTGACCGCTGCTACGCTAAAACCCATCTTGGCCAGAATGGATACCGCGATGCTGCCCACCCCGCCGGTCGCACCGGAGACCAGTACTTCGCCATGCTCCGGTGTGATGCCGTGTTCCACCAGTTGATAAACGGACAGCGCTGCTGTAAACCCGGCGGTCCCGTAACACATGCTCCCACGCAAGCTAAGGTTATCCGGCAGGGGCACCACCCACTCCGCCGGAACGCGAATAAATTGACCAAAACCCCCGGCGGTGTTCATGCCCAGATCGTAGCTGGTGACAATGACCGCATCGCCGGGTTTAAATTGATCACTGGTGCTCTGGGTGACCGTGCCGGCCGCATCGATCCCCGGTGTATGCGGGTATTTGCGTGTGACACCTTTGTTGCCGCTGGCAGATAAGGCATCTTTGTAGTTAAGTGAAGAGTAGTGAACCTGGACCACCACGTCACCGGGGGGCAGGTCATCGATAACCTTTTCTGTAATCTGCCGATGGTACGTGTTGTCATCGGCCTCAGTTACCACCATGGCTTTGAATGTTGTCGCTTGCATCGTCCTTTACCTCCTCCTGCATTGTTTTGATTCTCAATACTTCAAGCGTGCATAATAGCTTTTTTTAGACGCCTCACGTGCCTCCAAAAGGGTATGGATCCCCTGGTTGGCCAGGAGGGAAATGAGCTTTAGAAAAATTTCAGCCGTGGCCAGGGCATCCCCCGTCGCCGTATGGCGACCGACAATATTGACACCCAACCGCTGGGCAATACTGCCCAAGCTATGGTCCTCTTGTGCCGGATGCACCACAGACGAGAGCAACAGGGTATCCAGCACCGGATTTTGAAAACATATGCCTGTAAGGTGTTCTTTGACCTGCAGCATGCGCATATCAAAAGCCACATTGTGCCCCACCAAGACGGTATCCTGTACAAAGCGCTGAAACATGGGCAGCACCTGTTCAATGGTGGGTTGGTCAACCAACATCTCGGGTCGGATACCATGATACTTGATGGATTCCCACGGCAAATGGCGCTTGGGGTCGATGAACTGCCCAAACTGCTCTTTGTGCAGTAAACGGCCATTGACAATGCGAATCGCACCAATGGAGATAATCTCGTCACCGCCACTGGGATCTAAGCCGGTCGTTTCCGTGTCAAATACGGTAAACGTGATTTCGCTGAGCTGCCGGTTGTCCAGTTCCGGAGAACCCCCATGCTGAAACAGATCGAAGTCATAAAACTCAGGTCTGGATTCGGGTAGAATGGTGATATGATTATTGGTTTTGACCGGCCCTGCATCTTCAAGCGTTGGAATTAGCAACCGCACACCTGCCCAATCTTTCTGTGTGGGTTTGCGATAGGGCCAAAGTCTGGCCCTGTGAAACGCCAAGAGATTACCCACGGAAAGGGTCGAAGGGCCGCCGGACGCATTGACGGCTTCGGCCTTCCATTGCTTCAAGAGTTTTGGGTCAACGCCATCTCCTTTCCAGGTGATATCCACATATAACCAATCGTCCACTTGGTAAAAATGGGCCTGGACCGTATCGATCGCATGAAGCAGATGCGCCCGTTTTATAATCGAGACAACGGTTTGGGTCATGTGATAGATGTCGACACTGATGCGAACCTGTAGGTTCTGCTGTGTAATCTTCAACTCCAGGGTTAAAACCGGGGACACCTGCTGCCAGATCAAATGTGCCCATTGTTCGACGGAAATGGGCGTTAAAAGCCGGGTCACCTTGTTAGACCATTTGTCGGCAATCTCCTTTTGCGTCCACAATTGGGCAGCCAAATTGGATTGTTCAGCAAGGATTTGCACCATTTGATGATAGGCTGGGTCCGATTTAAAAGCATCGTCATGAATCAGTTCTGCGGCAGTTTTGATAGTTGATATGGATTGGGTCAACTGGTGTCGCCACATCTGCAGATGTTTGGATTCTTCCTCAGCCTGGTGCATGGTGGCACCCAAGTCTTCGATATATAATATAAATCCAGTCACATGATGCTGGCTATCGAGCACCGGCTGCAGCTCCGCCGGTAACGGGCTATGGTCTTTGGTGCCAATCAGAAAGCGTTCGTTGGCCATGCTGCGATCTTGGCTAAGCTTGCCTGCAATACGTGCCAACGCCTCTTGGATGAGCGTCTTGTCGATAAAACCAAACAATGAGCGCCCCAGTCCAACCCAGTGGCTG
>JBNLFN010000079.1:0-16800 GCA_050305555.1 Desulfobacteraceae bacterium
GCCGCAATCAAACGATATGCATATCCCCACCATTGAAACCGAACTGACCTACGATTATACATACTCTCAACTGCCGCCTATCGATTATTGGACCCAATGAATCATCATGACGGTTATGATTTTTCCGTTATAAAGGTGAGCGGTTGCCAAAAAACGGACAAATGGCCATCTTTTTGCCTGAAACGGCATGTTTGTTCAAATGAGCCCGATGTACGTATCTCAATTGTTAATGCGTGCCGCACTCAATCCGCCCAGGTCATACACCATGGCGTATGACCTGTCTGATTGACACACAATTACGCCTCTGGCCTACTTGGCGGCGTAAAAAGCAACTTCTTATCTTTTTAGCCCGGCGTAGGCCCGGCTGTAATTGGGATCGATGGACAGGGCTTGCTCGAATATTTTCCGGGCGTTCAGATCCGCTTTGGGCGTCCCCTTGCGAAGCTGATCCATTGCGAGCTCATCAATAATTGAAAATTGAAATCGGTATAAATATAATCTTGCCGGTGCAAAAGTCCAACCATGAGGGCGGAAAACGAAAAAGCATCGTGTGATCGTTTGCATTCTTGAAATGGGCGCTATTCCATCTCCTCCAGGGCTTCGGCCGCTGCCTCTTTAACGGTTTCGTCGTAAGCGCCGGACAGCACACTGTTCAAATAACCCCGCGTCACATCAGATTTAGCTTGGCCGATCACCTGCAGCACGTCGCCTTTTACCGGGTCCGAGAGACGGGGGAAATGTTCCCATAGCCGTATGGCCAGTTGAAGGGTCAAAAGCGGCGCATCATCGGTCAGGTACTCTACGGTTACCATGGCACCCAGCCGTACCGACCAACGCTCGTGGATGATCAGTTCGATCAGCGCCGGAAAAATGGCATTGGCATTCGTCATCATCGCTGCAACCCTTTGGGCCTGGCCGTCTTCAATGAGTTGTCTCAACGAGTCGGCCGACAGTTGGGCAGGGTCTCTCTGGAGACAGATGGTGAGAATCTCTTTTAAGTCCATGGTGCCACTCCAGCGGAACTGGTCATCCAAAACCAGGGTGGGAACACTACGGATCTGGTTGTCTTGGGCCGTCTCTTCAAAGAGTTGGGCATCCATGATGGTTAAGCGCAGATGAGGATTGGCATCCGCCACGGGCAACAACTGTTTTAATACTGCCGGGCAGTTGGGGCATTGATGGGCCACGTATAACTCAAGGGCAACCGGCAGGTCGATCTGCTGCAACAGTTGCTCAGTGCCGCCGCTTATTTTTAACGATTCATCCGTTGTTAACTCAATGGTTTCTAAAAATATCTTTAAAAGCTTGCCTTCCGGGAGTACACGAAAGGCGATGTTTTTGTGCCGGCCCACAATCATGGCCGGTGCAATAAAGCCGGTCTCGTCGCTCTCTTTTTTTACTTTAAGGGTGGTGGCTTGTGCCTTGAGGTGATCGCAAAAGCGGTCCATCCTGCGGCCGATATCGTTTGCGGATGTTGCCAGGGTGATGGCCAGGGCACGCTGTTGGGCCCCCCACTTTGCGATGGTGGCGCTGTCTTGCGGTGTCATGGCGGGCGTCGTCTCCTCGTCAATATTTATGGGCAATTCCGATGCACGCTGATCATCGAACATCAACCCGGCGAAGGGGTGTGCCCTGTACCCCGGCGCATGGGGATCATTTGATTTTTGACAAGCTCAACAACGATCATTATGCTGATGGCATCCATCCGTCAAGGTCCATCGGGCCTTTTCTGCTATCGCTGAATTTTTGGGTTGGAGGAAAATAAATGTCTGGATATCCATGGCTAACGGGGCGTGTTCTGGTTTTCGTGGTCGTGCTTCTGGCCGGTTGGCCGGTGCCGTCCCCTGCCGGCATCAAAGTCAAGTTGCTTTTAAGCACCCTTCAATTGCCCCCTGGATTCAAAGCGGAGCTTTATGCCGAGAACGTGACGGAAGCACGTTCCATGGCCTTGAGCCCTTCCGGGATTCTATTCGTGGGCACGCGAACCAAGGGGCGGGTATATGCGGTGATAGATCAGGACAAAGACCGCAAGGCCGATCGCGTGATCACCCTTGCTAAGGGTTTGAAGATGCCTAACGGCGTGGCGCTGTGGAAAGGTGATTTATATGTGGCCGAGGTCAATCGCATTCTACGTTATCCACAGATTGAATCGCACCTGGGGGAAAGGCTATCGCCCGAAGTGGTATACGATCAATTTCCAACGGATCGACACCACGGTTGGAAATTCATCCGTTTTGGCCCGGATGGCCGGCTCTATGTGCCGGTGGGGGCGCCGTGCAATGTGTGTCGCAAAGACAATCCCGTTTATGCCAGTATTACGCGCGTCAACCGGGACGGCAGTGGATTTGAAATTGTTGCCAACGGTGTTCGCAACAGTGTGGGATTTGACTGGCATCCGCTAACCAAGGCGTTGTGGTTCACCGACAATGGGCGGGATTATCTGGGTGATGACCAGCCACCCGATGAACTCAACCGCGCCAACCTTCAGGGCCTTCATTTCGGATTCCCCCATTGTCATGGGGGTGTCATTGCAGATCCGCAATTTGGCGGCACCGATGCGTGCCGACAGTTTGTCTCTCCCATCGTTCAGCTACCCGCCCACGTCGCACCTTTGGGTATGCGTTTTTATACAGGCCGGATGTTTCCCGCGTCTTACCTGCACCGGATTTTTATCGCCGAGCATGGCTCATGGAATCGCAGCCGCAAAGTTGGGTATCGGGTCACCATGGTCACCTTCAAGGACGACCGGACCGTTGAATATCAACCTTTTGCCCAGGGTTGGCTGACGGGTGGCATCGCCTGGGGGCGGCCGGTGGATGTGGAGGTCATGGACGACGGCAGTCTGCTGGTCTCCGATGACAAAAACGGTGTGATTTACCGAATCGCTTACCAGGCGCCATCTCAGTAATTTTACCGAGTTGCTTCAGTTGTCATTCACCCTTTGCTGAATGAATTGGATTGCTCTGTTTTCCGACCAGTAACTTTTATCGCCATTGAACTGGATAAACCCGACATGACCGCCGTTTGAAGGTGTTTCCAAAAATACATAGTCGTTTTTTGATGAAGATAGGATAGGGTAGCAATCGCCAGACAGAAAAGGGTCGTCCAGCGCATTGATGATCAATGTCGGCACGCGCACCTGAGGGATATAGGCCAAACTGCTGCATTTTTGCCAGTAGTCTTCTGCATCTTTGAATCCGTGCAGGGGTGCCGTATACCTGTTATCATAATCTTTAAAAGTCTTGATGCGATGAAAATCGTGATCATCAATACAGCCCGGCATGACTCGCATTTTGGCTCGAATTTTTTGATGCAAGGATGTAAGAAAATTTTGCATGTACAATTTACAACTGGGTCGGGCGAGGGCCCGGGCACCTGCTGCCAAATCGCACGGTACGGAAAATACGACCGCACTTCTAATGCGGCGGTCAACACGTTGGCCTTTGTCCCCCAGATAGACAAGGATCAGGTTGCCCCCCAGGCTGAACCCGATCAATACGATGCGCTGGTAGGTCTGACGTTTGAGCGCATGCTGAACGACGGTATCCAGGTCGTCGATCGACCCATTGTGGTAAAAACGCAGTTGGCGATTGATTGTTCCGGAACATGAACGATAGTTCCATGCCAATACATCCCACCCCTGTCGATTCAACCTTTTGGCCATGCCGACCATATAGGGCCGTTGGGAATTGCCTTCCAAACCATGGCACAGAATGCCCAGTTGGCGACTGCCCACCGTTGACCAGTCCAGATCCAAGAAATCGTTGTCTGCTGTTGTGATTCTTTCTCTATGGTAGAGATTCAACCCCATCCGCCTGAAAAGAGACGGGTAGATCGTTTGCAGGTGTCCGCTTCGCAGGTAAAACGGCGGCTCATAGGACGATGGCGCAATTAGCGGCATGGGGTGATTATCTTTTCAAGCATCAATACGGCTCCAGAGCCATCTCCGGCAGTTGCAGTGGATGGTAGACATTGATGCCGGTACCTTCCGCCAATTGGATGGTGCACACGCTGCTCTCAGTGACAATGGCATCGATCCGGGCCTCCTTGAACAGATTGAAAAGCGGTTGACCCACAGCAATAGCTAGTTTGTGGCCCAAAGGTCCGGCCTTAAGCCCGAAGGTACCGCCCATACCGCAACAGGTACCTGTCTCGATTCGTTCAACTTCAGCACCGCGCCGTTTCAACCATTCCATGGCGCCGTTGCCCGATCCCAAGGGGCGCTGGTGACACGAGCAGTGGTATCCGAATCGTTTGCCCGCCAAGACGGCAGAGGCATGCCTTTGGCCGGAGGCATCTTCTGTTTTGACCAGATATTCGAACAGTTCATAGGCGTGGTCGGCAACGGCGCACGCTTGGGTGCTGTTGTTTAGCAGCCTGGGATAGGATCTGGCAAGGCAGTAAGTGGCCGTGGGTTCAATGGCCACGATGTCATAGCCCTGCTCCACATAGGGCGCTAACCGGGCTACATTGCGCTCGGCGGTCTGACGGGCGCGGTCCATATCGCCGTAGGCAATAAAGGGATACCCGCTGGCTTCCTGATCCGGTACCGCAATCCTGCAGCCCAGGGATTCAAGGTGGTGAACGGCGGCCATGCCCAGCTGGGGGTTATTATAGTTGGCAAAGACATCGATAAAAATCGCCACCTTGTGTTGGGGGTGGGCCACTGTGGATGAATGATTTCGGAACAATTGTTTGAAAGAAGTGGCCGCAAAAAGCGGCAGTTTGCGATCGGCAGAAAGCTGGATGGTTTTTTCCATGATTTTGCGAATGGGGCGCATTTTGAGGGAGGCATTGGCCAGCGGTGCCATCAGGCTGCCCCATCGGGCAGCTGTGTCAGCCCTCATCATGACCCGGTTCGCCAACGGTTGGCCGTTTTTCTCGGTATCCCGATGCTTGATTTGCGCAATGATATGGGGCATGTCGATCTTGGCCGGACAGATCTCTTTGCATAGGCCGCAGGAGATGCACAAGGGGGCAAAATCTGCGGCTTTCTCTAAGCCATGCACACCGGCAGTCCAGCAGATGCCCATGGGTCCGGGGTAGATGTGGCCGAAGGTATGGCCGCCGACGATGCCGTAGGTGGGACAGACGTTCATGCAGGCACCACAGCGGATGCAATACAAGGCTTCGCGCATATCCGGGTCGTCCCGCATCGTTGAGCGCCCATTGTCCATGATGATAAGGTGGCTCTCCCTAGGTCCTCGCCCTTCGCCTTCTCCAAGGGGCGAGCGCCCGTGCATCCAAGTGACATAGGTGGTGGGCAGCTGGCCCGAGGCGCTTACCGGATGGGCCAGGATCATCAGCATGGCGTCTTCAATGGTTTCGACGATTTTCTCCGAGCCCATAATGCAGACGTGGCAGTCGCCGATGCTCGATACCAGTCGCCCGTTGCCTTCATTGGTTTCGATGCAGATGGCACCGGTTTCAGCTACGCCGATGTTGGCTCCGGTCATGCCGATTTGAGCTTTTAGGAAAATGGGCCGTAGATACTTTTGAACCGCTTTCATCAGGCTGGGAATATCGCTGTCGACAGGTTCGCCCGTGGCTTTAGTGAAAATTTCAGCCACTTCCGGGGCCATTTTGTGAACGGAAGGAAAGACCAGATGGTAGGGCTTTTCATTGACCAGCTGAATGATCAATTCACCCAAGTCCGTTTCCACCACATCAACACCCGCATCGATAAGCGGCGGGTTGAGTTCCACCTCCTCGGTGGTCAAGGACTTGGATTTGGCCAAAGTCTTAACACCTCTGGCTTTGGCCAGATCCACGCAATAGTGGATGACATCTGCAGCGGTTTTGGCCTCAAACACTTTTACGCCCCGCCTTTCGGCGTTTTCCACAAATTGCTGCTGTAGGCGAGGCAGATTTTCAATGCAACGCCTTTTAACGCGCCTGACATCCTCTCTAAAAGCAGCACCCCCGGGAAGTGTTTCCAAGGTTCGGGAGCGGGTGTCCCGCCCGCGTTTCATGCAGCTCAGCAATGCATTGCTTTTGGATGGATTTTTAATGGCCGTATTGATTTCTTTTTTAAGGTGGATATAGCGGCCTTCTGTCATGATATGCTCCCGGTGTTTTAAGAAAGTTTTGCTGCCGCTACGATGGGTCGATGATGACCGCATGGGCCTCTTCGGGTCCGTGTACGCCCAAGGTCAGTTTAAGTTCAATATCCCCGGTACGGCTTGGCCCGGATATAAAACTGATCACCAGGTTTTGGTCATGTTGCTGAACGATCTGTCGCAGTCGCGCTGCGCCCTCTTCAAACTTGTCAACGATATTATGGGCGGTTAAAACGCCAACATAGGTTCGCGGCAAGCTCGATACGAGTCGAACCGCATCGTTGGTGGTCGCTTCCACTAAGGTGCCCGATTGGGCGATGGCAAAATCGATGCCGGTTACGCCGACATCGGCCTCGTCAATGGCACTGGGCAGCGTGCTTGCGGCAAAGGGCGCTTTTAATATCTTAATGCCGTCACATCCCGTCTCAATTTCAGCTACCAGTGAATCCGGTAGACCGGCCAGGGCCGCGCAACGCGCTTTTTTTGATTTGAAAATGGAGATAATCTTACCGGCTGCGGCTGTTTCAGTGGATACAGTATGGGTGACACCGGCCAGACGTTCAAAACACTCAGCAAAGTCGAACTGTTTTTCTTCATTCATAAGGCGTCGTCCATTTTTATATCGATTCGGGTTGGGTCTCCAAAAAGAAGAAGGAGGTTCGTGGCCAATTCCAGGCCTACGCAAGCCGCTTTTGTGAACATAGCTGCAAGCTATCTCAAAATAATCTTTTTGCCCAAACTCGGCGTTGGCCCCTTATTTCAAGTCCTCGACATACGACAGTATGACTGTGGGTTGAAAGTCGGGTCCGTCTTGATTTCGACTAAAAATTTTTATTTTGAGATGGCTTGTAAATCCAGGGCAATCGAACGGTGCTGAGCGGAAGTGACGGTCAGGGTCAGTGTTGCCTGAATGGTGGCATCATACCAAGATCGAAAAGCAAGTCAATATTGGGTATCGCCAAAAACGACGCGGATTTTGGATTTTACAGCTCATTGAACTTGCTTTCCCAAAAAAGTCTGGAGTGGAAAGAATCATTCCGGATAGAAAGATAAAGCGCTTGACAAGTACGAACGGTCGTACTATTTTGAAGATTATGACCAGAGGTGAAGATACCAAATTGATGATTTTAGAAGTGGGTCTCGACATGGCCAGCCAGCTGGGGCTGGAGGCGGTGAGCATCGGCGCCTTGGCCAAGGCGACGGGCATGTCCAAAAGCGGCTTGTTTGCCCATTTTCAATCCAAAGAGAACCTGCAGAGCGATATCCTGCGTTTTGCCGGACACTTGTTTGCAAAAGGGGTGGTCGCGCCGGCCTTGAAAAAACAGGGGGGCATTCCGCGCATCAGAGCGCTGGTGGACAATTGGATTCGCTGGACTTCGAAACTCAGCGGCGGCTGTATATTCGTGCAGGCCAGCAATGATTTTAAGGATCGCCAGGGCAAGGTGCGCGATTTTTTATTGTTGCAACAGGAGGCGTGGATCGACAGCTTGAGGCGCATTGCCCAGTCCGCGATAAAAGTCGGAGATTTTCGGGAAGATATCGATTGCGACCAATTTGCTTTTGAACTTTATTCGCTGCTGCTGGGTTTCCACCTCTATGACAAGTTGTTGGAAAATCCGGACATTCGAATGCGTCAACAAACAGCGCTGGAGACATTGATCCAGCGCTACCAATCGTCCGATTAGGCTGTAGGCGTCTATCCCTTCCTGCCGGTAGTCATGCACATCAACTCAAGAGCAAGGGGCTTGATATGAACGATTCCTATTTTAATACACTCCATAATAGCACGAACGTTCGTGTGATAAGGGTCAGGCAGCGGTTTATCCATGCCCTGCTTCAATTTTTTGAATCCCATGCGCCTCGGTTGACCGAGTGGTTGACCCTGCATTTGTTTTTTTCACCCGCTGCCTATCGCACCAATGCCGCAGAGAAAAATTGTATCAAGCAGGGGCGACCTTTTCAAATTCAGGTGCACGATAAAACGGTGCAGGCTTGGCGATGGGGCCGGGGACCGGCTGTTCTAATGGTTCACGGATGGAGTGGGCGCGGTGTTCAATTCCACCGCTTTGTGGCACCGCTGGTCCAAGCCGGCTACACCGCCATCGCCATAGACGGGCCGGCCCATGGGGCCTCTTCCGGACGCATCACCAGTTATTTTGAATTTACCGATACCATTCGGGCTTTTCTATCAACAGAGCTGGGGTTCAATATCCAAGGTATCATCGGCCATTCGTTCGGCGCTTCCGCCGCCATCAACGCACTGGCCAAGGAGGGTATCGTCTTAAATGCCGTATGCATTGCGCCGGTTCTAAAATTACGGGAATTGCTGCACCACTCCTTTAAACGGTTTGGTGTCCCCCAGACGCTGGTCGCCAAGCTGATCGGAAAATTTGAACAGCAATTTGGATACCATCTCGAAGCGGACAACCCCCATCGCTTAACGGGAGATCTTAAGGGGCCGGTTTTGATTGTGCACGATCAACAAGACCGCACTGCCGCCTTTGGCGACTCGGTTTACCAAGCCCAAATACACGATCACATCAGCATTTTGGCCACCCGGGGGTTGGGGCACCGGAAGATTTTGACGGACCCGGCCGTGGTTCAGGCCAGCCTGGATCATATGGGTCTGGCCAAGCGGCCCATCATCAAAACCCGAACCGCCTAAAAAGGAGATCAAGATGAGAACCCTACAAACGATCCTGGATAACTATGCGGCTGCCGATCCAGAGCTGCGCCTTTCCATGTACTTAACTCACCGGGAGTTGAGGCGCCACTTTAACCAAGTGGAGATGGCGGCAGTAGCCCGGCCGCAATTTCAATCGGCATCAAAAGAGGGCCCCCTGGGTGTACGGCGATTATTTCGGTGCCTGATCGGGGCTGTCCGGGTTAGTGTTTAAAAAGCAGGGTCCATTTGTTGAAGCATTTTATTTTCGCGGAAAATCGCATGGTCCAGCGCTGCAGCTTGGATGCACAGGGAAGACGGCGCTTCATTTTTTTGAGCAGCATATAGGCTTCCCCGTTGATCCAGCCGGGCAATCCACTGGAGAGTTGATAAATGGTGCGAATTTCATCTTTTGAAAAGGGAAGTTTGGAGAAGCCGGCGGTTCTGATGCGGTGTTGCAGGTAGTCGGCTGTCTGGCTTTCCGTCAGGGGGGTCATGTAAATCTTGTCGATGACCGATTGGGGCGGCAGCCATCGCGCCATATCCGCATAGCGTTCACGCAGCCGCGGTTCAGCCAGCAGCACAATACTCTGTAATTTATGGGCACCTGTTGAGGGGAAAGCCCAGCGCAACAACGTCTTGATCTCCTGTGGGCTTAACTGGTGCGCATCATCGATGATGACCGAAGGTCGGCTATTATTTTCAGAAAAAAAGACCATGCGGTTGTTGAGGTTGCGCCATGCTTGAAAAGGGCGTCTCGATTTGGTTTTCAGTCGAATGCGGCCTGAATGCCAACGGCGACCTGCGCCGGCAATATAACGGTGCATCAATGTGGTTTTCCCGCTGCCGCGTTCACCCACCACCGTGACCACCGAAGCGCGCCCGCTCACCATATTTTCTAAAATTGCCAATCGCTGAGACAGTAAAGGAGAGGCAAAAAAGAACTTGTCTTGTGCGTTAGGCGTTGTGTTCCCCTGGTTCAACCCCAGCATGGCGCGCAGCGGAGTGGCGGTTGGATTAAATAGTGGGGGCGTTGCCGGCATGGTGAGTCCCTTTATAATGCCCATCTCAAATTGCTCAAGTCATGGCTGTTACTGAGCTGAAACGGGTATTTTCTGAGCCGATATTGTGTGGAAAATGATACACTCGGCTATTTTCGTTAACGCCTTTCATGGCCAATTGTCGCATGTTTAAGGCCTTTTAGACTTGCTGCCCTGCTGACGAAGCAATGCTGCAACCTATATGCCACCCGCATCATCCGTGGCGCGGCAGGCGGCAAGGGCGGATCGGTGCTTGATATTTTCATTGCGCTACATTATAACCGCCATTATTGGCTTTGCCGGTCATTCACCCGCAGAGGAGGCGGGTGATACTGCCGAGTGATAGGATGGACCCTATTCACGGCACAAAGCCGGCACGACCAGCCCGGGCTTCGTTTCCAAACATTCAAATGTCATAGCGGTGACTCATGGAAGAATATCGAATTCTCTTTGTGGATGATGACAAAGATATCCTGATGATGGTAGAGCAATACCTTCAGATGCAGGGCTATAACATCACCACCGTGAACAGCGGATTAAAAGCCTTGGATATCGTGAAGGAACGCGATATCCATATCATTTTTACCGATTATAAGATGCCGGAATTCAACGGGCTTGAGTTGCTGGCGGCAGTCAAGCAATACAAACCCACCATTGAGGTGATCATCGTAACAGGCTACGGTTCGATGGAATCCGCCGTCCAAGCCATGAAATTCGGTAGTTACGACTACTTGCAAAAACCGTTCAAGCTGGATCACCTCAAGCTGATCATCGATCGTATCATCGAGGAGAAAAAGGTTGAAGGTAAGGCCAATTTGCTGCGCAAACGCGCCAAGGACCGATATAAATATGAGGGTCTGGTCGGCATCAGTCCGCGCATGCAGCAGGTCTATGAATTGATCGACACCGTGGTGCACCAAAACCTGATGGTATTGATCCAAGGGGAAAGCGGCACCGGGAAAGAATTGGTGGCACGCACCATCCATTACAAGAGCGATCGTTGCGATATGCCCTTTGTGCCGGTAAATTGCGGCAGCATTACAGATGGGGTGCCGGAGAAAGAGATAGTGGGCCATGTAACGGCATTGATGAAGAAAGTGGATGGCGGCACCATTTACCTGGACGAAATTGCCGATTTGGCGCCAGCTTTGAGACTCAGTATTCTACAGGCCCTTGAAACAGAACAGCAAAAAAAAGGGTTGAGCGCCTGCGTCGTGGCGGCCACCACCAAAGAGTTAAAGGAAGTGATCGACAGCGGTGCGCTGAAAAAAGAGCTGTTTGATCTGCTCAATGCGGTTGTGGTCACCATGCCGCCGCTACGCGAGCGTCGTGAGGATATCTGCCTGCTGATTCATCACTTTGTCTATCAAATCTGTTCCCGCCAAAACAAACAGGTCATTAGCCTGACACCCGACGCCCTCGATATTCTGATGCGTTATCATTGGCCCGGCAATCTGATCCAACTGCAAAATGTTATTGAGCGGGCCTTGGCGCTGGGGGTCGAGGAGGTGATAACACCTGCAGAACTACCGGCCGAAATTCAGACCTTTAGTGAGATATCCAAGCTAACCTGATTGTAATGTGCCAGATAATATTTTTCGGTTTAGCAGGCGTGGCGGTTCCGGAAATTAAAATCCAAATATCAATTGTGGATGAGGCCTGATTTTATATAAAATCGATAGTATACATTATTTGAGATTTGGAATTTGGGCTTTGGATTTAATAGCCCTTTTTTCCTATGCCTGAGATCCTGCTCATACAGCCTCCCATTGAGGACTTTTATTTAACCGCCAAACGCACCGTGCCCTATGGGTTGGCCGGCATTGCGGCAGCGGTGCGCCAAGCCGGATTTTCTGTGGAAATTCTAGATGGACTGGCGACGACCAAATCCCGTGTGCTGCCATGGCCGGCGGAATTCGATTTTCTGGAACCATTCTATGGGCGTTCCGATCGGTCGCCTTTTGGGCTTTTTCACCAGTTTCGGCATTTCGGTTACAGCCTTCAGCATCTGGCAGATCAAGCACGCCACTCGGGTGCTTTTCTAATCGGTATCTCTTCCTTGTTTAGCGCCTATAGCGATATGGCATTGCAAATAGCAATGGCGGTGAAAAAAGCGTGCCCTCGGGCATCGGTTGTGTTGGGAGGGCACCATCCAACGGCTTTGCCTGAGTCGGTTATGACCCATGGGGTCGTCGACTTCGTGCTGCGCGGTGATGGTGAATGCGCCTTACCTCAGCTTGCCAAGGCTTTGCGTCAAGGTCAGCCGCTGTCTGAAGTTCCGGGTTTGGTGCGGCGACGGCAGGATGGCACCTTGGCAATAAATGAACCTGCGGTGGTAAAGGATTTGGGGCAGTTGCCGGTTCCGGCTTTTGATCTGGTGCGTTGGTCCCATTATCAACGTGCCGGCAAGGCCAGTCTTGCGATAAGTGCCAGTCGTGGATGTCCGATGAAATGTACGTATTGTACCGTCAATGCAGCCGGATACCAGGGGTTTCGAAAGCGCAGTGTGGATAGCGTCATGGCTGAGCTATACGCCGCAGCCCGATGCCGGCCCCTTGGATTTATCGATTTTGAGGACGAGCACTTGTGTACCGACAAAACCTGGTTTTTAAAGCTCATGGCGGCGATCACCCAGCGCCTGGGGCACTTGCAACTGGAGTTGCGCGCGATGAATGGGTTATATGCACCGGTCATGGACGAGACCGTGGTGGACGCCATGCAGCGGGCCGGCTTTCAAACCCTCAACTTGGCCCTGATCACCACCGACGCGAATCAGCTTAAGCGGTTTAAACGTCCGGACATCCAATTCCATTTGGACCGTGTTTTAGCATTGGCCCAACACCGCAAACTGAAAGCCGTTGCCTATCTGATTGTGGGGGGGCCGTTTCAGGAGCCTGACGTTTCAGTTGCTGATTTGCTCTATTTGGCCCAACGTCGGGTTTTGGCCGGGGTTTCCGTTTTCTATCCCGCTCCGGGAAGTTATGACTACGATTGGTGTGATCGTATGCGATTGCTGCCTTCGAATTTTGGGTTGATGCGGGCCACTGCCTTGCCCCTGGCCCATCTTACGGATCGCTTGCAGACCGTCACGCTGCTTCGCTTGGGGCGCGTTTTAAATTTTATCAAAACCATCATAGACCAAAGCGAAACCTTGCCGGCGCCAGCAGGGGTCCCCAAGACTATCACGCCTCACACTGCGCGGGATGCGATGGGACGGTTGCTGTTGGCCGGTTTTTTTAAAGATGGCCTGATTCGCGGGGTGGATGCGCAAGGATGTGTTTATGCACACCAGACCGATGCCCGCTTGGTAAAGACGTTTTTACAAGGTTTGCAACGCATTCCCTTACGTGGGGTTTTGCGCTGACAGGGTCAGTGGGCTATTTTGGCGGCATTTGATCAACCAGCATTTCCGGTGTAAAGGCCAAGTAAGAAAAAAGGCGTTTTTCAAGTTGTTGGGTTTGCCGCCACAGGGTTTTGAACAATTCCTGGTGGGCTTGGGTCTTGGCATAGCGCTGCAGGATATAGCCCATCCGTTGATCAAGGGATACCACTTTGTCATGGAGCACGCGTTTGTCTGCATAATTGACAACTTCAGCCTCAGTGGGATGGCTGTTCTCAGGGTAATCGTCCAACACCACATGTTGGCGCACAATATTGCCCACTTCGGGAAATCCCAGTTCGGTAAGATGCGCTCCCCCCGTCTGGGCATGATTTTCACCGGTTCCAAAACTACGTGGTTTGGTGATGTCGTGCAGTAAGGCTGACGCACAAACCAATTCGCGATTGACCGCAATGCCGGCGGCGATCAGCCCGTCGGTAAGGACCAGCGCGACCTGGCAAACCAGCTGGGAATGGGCCAGGATGTGCGGCGGCATCTCTAAATGACACAACATATGAACGCACTCATTTTTAAGGGGTATTTGCAACAATCGCCTCCATCCCATGGACCGGTGTGGTATACCGCTCTTTTCTACTTATAGCGGAGTCCTTCTGAGCTCTTCAAGGGTTATTTGCAATTGACACACTGGTCCCGATTACTTATGATTTTGGCCAAGGACAAGTTATTCTATTGAATTCGACAACATAATATATCACCTTAAAATATAGACCGCATTGCAGTGGGCAAACAACAGAAAAGCGAGGCCATGAAGATTACCGAGACCCTCAACCTCGACTATTTGGATGCCCAGTACCAGCGTTACCAGGATGATCCCGAATCGGTCGGTCGTGAGTGGCGCGTATTTTTTAATGGATTTGATATCGGCCGGGAACGAAGTGCGCCGTTGGATGTGATTCCTTCCGGATCGGCCGGCGCCCAAGTGGTTGAGTTGATCCACCGGTACAGGGACCTGGGGCATCTGCTTGCCTGTATGGACCCGCTGAGCGCTTGCCCGACGAGCCACCCGTTGTTGGAACTGAGTGAATTCGGGCTGCGCAACGACGATCTCGAACGCCAATTTTCTACCCCTCAGTTTTCCTTTCTTGCCCGGGCGCCTTTGAAGAAAATCGTTCAGATTCTAAAAGAAACCTACTGTCGTTCCATTGGCGTGGAGTACATGCATCTGCAAGATCCCGACGAACGCAGTTGGCTGCAAGCCCGCATGGAACCCCAGCGCAATCGTGAGGAACTGGACGAAGCGTCCAAACGCCGCATTCTGGAAAAATTGACCCAGGCGGCCATGTTCGAGCAATTTCTGAACAAACGCTATCAGGCCGTGACGCGCTTTTCCCTTGAGGGCGGCGACGCACTGATTCCCATGATGGACGCCCTGCTGCAACAGTTGGCCACAATGGGTACCCGCGAAGTGATATTGGGCATGGCCCATCGCGGTCGGCTCAACGTCCAAGCCAACATTCTGGGCAAACCCTTTGAAGCGATTTTTGCCGAGTTTGAAACTTGTTACGATCCGGGCCAACTTTTTGGCGACGGTGATGTAAAATATCACAACGGCTATTTTGGCGAAATAGAGACAGGCCAGGGGAAATCCATGCGCATTCTGCTGGTGAACAATCCCAGCCACCTTGAGGCGGTCAATCCGGTGGTCGAGGGTATTGCCCGTGCACGCCAGGAGTTGGGCGCCGACCATGAACGTCGCCAGGTGGTGCCCCTGCTGCTGCACGGCGACGCGGCATTTGCCGGCCAAGGTATCGTGACGGAAACCCTAAACATGAGTCAATTGGGCGGCTACACCACCGGCGGCACCGTCCACGTGGTCATCAACAACCAGATCGGTTACACCACCCTACCTGAAGATGCGCGATCTACGCGTTACTCCACCGATGTGGCCAAGATGCTCATGGTGCCCATTTTTCATGTGCATGGTGAAGATCCTGAGGCCCTGGTGCGCGTGGCCCGCTTAGCGGCCACCTATCGCCATACCTTTGCCAAGGATGTGGTCATCGATCTGATTTGTTACCGGCGTTTTGGGCACAATGAAGGGGATGAGCCTTACTTCACCCAGCCCACTATGTATGACCGGATTCAAGATCGGCCCTCGCCCCACAGTCTTTACGGGGAGCGCCTGCGCCAGTCCGGCATTGTTTCGGATGAAGAAATATCCCAATTGGAGAATGATATCACCGGCAGGTTAAGCGCGGCGCATGATGAGATCCGCAACAGTGTCTGTCCCTTTCCCGAACCAGCTTTTTTTGAGGAATGGGATACGATCCGCAGCGATTTTAGTCATGCCCCCGTGGATACGGCTGTATCAGAGGAAACCATCCGGATCTTGGCCCGGAAGCTCAATACCGTACCGGACGATTTTACACCCCACAATAAAATCAAGATGCTTCTGAGCCGCCGGTTGCAGGCGGTGGAAAAAGGCGAAGGTATCGATTGGGCAAATGCTGAAGCACTTGCTTTTGCCAGCCTGCTGAAAGAGGGGGCACCCATCCGGTTCAGCGGACAAGATAGCGGTCGGGGAACATTCAGCCAGCGTCACAGCGTGCTGTATGACCGCCACAGCGGGCAACCCCATTGCCCTTTGAACGCCCTTGGTGATCCCCAGGCAACTTTTCAAGTGTACAACAGCCTGTTGGCCGAAGCGGGTGTGCTGGGTTTCGAGTATGGTTATGCCATTACCCAACCCGCCGGTTTGGCCCTGTGGGAGGCCCAGTTCGGCGATTTTGCCAACAACGCCCAAGGCATCATCGATTTGTTCATCGCCAGCGGGCAAACCAAATGGAAACGATTGTGCGGCTTGACGCTGTTGCTGCCCCATGGGTGGGAAGGCTTGGGCCCGGAACACTCCAGTGCTCGTTTGGAACGGTTTCTTCAATTATGTGCGGGAGACAATATGCTGGTCTGCAATGTCTCCACACCGGCGCAATACTTCCATCTGTTGCGCCGGCAAGCCAAAGCGGCATTTCGTAAACCCTTGGTGCTGATGACGCCCAAGAGTTTGCTGCGCCATCCTCAGGCGGTGTCCGCTGTTGCGGATTTGAGCCGGGGCCAATTTTTACCGGTGGTGGATGATCCTTGGCAACCGCCCCAGGCTAAAAAAGTACTTTTGTGCAGTGGCAAAATCTACTACCAACTTCAAGGACGCTGTTTGGAGACCAATTGCAAAGACATCGCCATTTTGCGGCTCGAGCAGCTCTATCCTTTTCCCAGAGAAGCATTGGAGACGGTTATGTCCGCTTACCCCAATGCCCATTCTTGGGTTTGGGTTCAGGAAGAACCCCGCAACATGGGCGCCTGGCAATTTGTCAAACCGCGCATTGAGGCCCTCATCGATCAGGAGTTGGACTACATCGGGAGACCAGCGGCTGCCAGTCCCGCCACAGGTTTTCCCAATATTTACAAATCACAACAAAACGCAATTTCAGACCGGGCGGTAGGATCTCAAACCGGAGGGAAAAATTTTGGTGGATAGGGCGACGATTTGACCCATCGATTCCATGATGCGAAGTGCCAGAGTTGAATCACTGATAGCAACATAACCCAAGGAGCAATGACATATGGCAGTAGAGGTTAAAATTCCACAGGTGGGCGAATCGGTTCAGGAGGCCATTCTGTCCGAGTGGTTCAAGCAAGATG
>JBNLFN010000080.1:0-39788 GCA_050305555.1 Desulfobacteraceae bacterium
GGGCGGCGAGCAGCAAATGCTCGCCATCAGCCGCGCCCTGATGGCCCAGCCGCGTTTGCTGCTGCTGGATGAGCCCAGCTTGGGGCTGGCGCCATTGATAACAGACGAAATTTTCGCCATTGTTCACCAATTATCGCGTTCCGGTGTGACCATCTTGCTGGTGGAGCAAAATGCGGCGCGCGCGCTTTCGGCTTCCGATAAAGCCTTTTTGATGGCCGCCGGCCGCATCGTCGAGCATGGGCGCAGTCAAGACCTACTGAATGATCCCAAGCTGCGTGCCGCCTTTTTAGGCGCCGCCAGCGAAGAAAGGCCGGCAGCCAGCCGTTTGGGAGCCGCCGGCCTAACCAACATTCGTTTGGAGAAACCCGATATGCATCAACAAACCTTTGTAACTAAAATCCAAGATGAATCCGCCTTGGCCGACCACCAGCTTACAGGATTGCAGTGGACCGTGCGCCATGCCTTTGAGGGCTCCAGTTTCTATCGCCATCGACTGGAGGCAGCCGACATCACACCTCAATCCATCCAGAGCCTGGAAGATCTCAAACGGCTGCCGTTCACCACTGCCGATGACCTGCGCGAGTTTTATCCATTCCCGCTGCGTTCGGTTCCTTTTGAACAGATCGTGCGCATCCACGCCAGTTCAGGCACCACCGGCAAACGCAAAATCATCGGCTATACCCAGAAGGACCTGGACGACTGGATTCACTTTTTCGCACGCTGTTACGAAACGGCCGGCGTCACACCCTTGGACCGGGTTCAGATCGCCGTCGGCTACGGCATCTGGACCGCCGGTATGGGGTTCCAGCTGGGCTGTGAAAAAGTCGGCGCTATGGCGGTGCCCGTGGGCCCGGGAAACATCGATATGCACATCCAATTCCTTTTGGATATACGCTCTACGGTATTTTGCAGCACCGCCTCCATGGCCCTGCTTATGGCCGAAGAGCTCCATCGTCGGGATTTGGCCAACAAAATCAGCATTCGCAAAATCATTTACGGATCTGAGCGCACTTCGCGTTCCATGCGCACCAAAATCAGCGAATTGTTCGGTGGGGCCGAGTTGTTTGATATCACCGGCCTTACCGAATTGTACGGTCCGGGTACGGGCATCGAATGCCCGTACCATGATTGCATCCACTATTGGGGCGACTACTATATTCTCGAGATCATCGATCCGCAAACCCTGCAACCCCTGCCTGACGGAGAGTGGGGAGAGATGGTGGTGACCACTTTGTGCAAGGAAGCCGCTCCTCTAATCCGATACCGAACCCGGGATATCACGCGTATCATCCCCGGAAGTTGTACCTGTGGTTCTGTGATGCCCCGGCACTCCCGCATCAAGGGGCGTAGCGACGACACCATCAAATTCCGAGGGGTTAATATCTATCCGTCCACCATTGACACCATACTCTCAGCCATTCCCGGGCTGGGCTCCGAGTACCAGATCCACCTGACCCGGGATGCGGGATCCGGCAAAGATTATATGAGACTGATCATTGAAAAGGGACAGACGATGGATAACAACCAAATAGCGGAGCTGGTTCATGAAACCACTTACCAGATCAAAAAGGAGCTGCTGGTCTCCCCCCAGATCGAACTGGTGGACTATGGTGAACTGCCCAGGACGCAGCGTAAAAGCCAGCGGGTATTTGATACGCGGATTACGGATGAGATCGTTTAGAAGTGGTTCAAAACCTTCCCTCAGGCCCAAACTCGGTGTTGGGCCTGAGGGAAGGTTTTGAAACCACTTCTTTCGGTATGTTACAAGATGGATATCCCACAATGCAGAAGGAGGAGAAGAAGATGAAACGAGTCAACAGTCTGGCGGCCCTGGCAATTGCTGTGATGCTGGTTCTGTCCGGGAACAGCGCGATAGCGGGAGAGAGCATTAAAATCGGGGCCTTTTTCGACCTGTCCGGCCCAGCGGCTTTTATCGGCACACCCACCAAGCTGGTGGCCACCCTGGTGGTAGATAAAATCAACCAGGAAGGTGGCATTAACGGAAAACCCATTGAACTGATCATCGGAGACACCGAAGGCGATCCAGCCAAAGCGGTCAACATCGCTAAGAAATTTATCTACAAAGACAAGGTGGCGGCCATCATTGGACCCACACGCACCGGCACGGGAATGGCCGTCAAAAAAATCATTCAAGGGGGTAAAATACCTGCATTTATGACTGTTGGCGGTGATCCGGTCATTATGGGCGGCCCCAAACTGGGGCCCTTTGAATGGATTTATAAATCCCCCCAGCGTTCGTCGGTGGCTGTCAAACGACTGTACATGTATCTTAAGTCCAAAGGTTTGACCAAAGTGGCCCTGCTCACTGCATCCGATGGCTTCGGCAAAGACGGCACACGCTGGCTGACCAAACTCGCACCCCAGTTCGGCATTACTGTTGTTGCAACGGAATCTTTCGGTCCCCGGGATACAGACATGACCGCCCAGCTGACCAAAGCTAAAAATGCCGGCCCCCAGGCCATGGTGGTCTGGACCATTGGACCTGCCGGTTCCATCGTATCTAAAAACAAAGCCCAGTTGGGAATTAATTTGCCGCTATTCCAATGCCACGGTCTACCGGATCCCAAATATATCGAATTGGCCGGCAAGGCATCCGAAGGTGACCGCATGCCGGCCACCAAACTCATGGTGGCCGATGCCCTGCCCGATGCCGACCCCCAGAAAGCCGTGATTAAAGAATTTATCCGCCTATACAATCAAATGGGTTTTGATAAACAGTTTCCCATCAACACCCATTCCGGGTATGCTTGGGATGCCATCATGATGGTGGCCAATGCCATGAAAAAAGAGGGTACCGAAGCTGCTAAACTGCGGGCCGCCATTGAAGGCACCAAAGGCTATGTCGGCGTCTCGGGTGTCTACAATCTCACAGCGCAGGATCACAACGGTCTGGATGTGGATTCCATGGTGGTGGTGCAGGTTAAAAACGGCAAGTTTGTCATGGCTGATTAGCCTGGCGCTTCTTTTTTGATAACGCAACCGGGTGGTGCACCTTCCCACCCGGTTTTTTGTCTATTTTAGGGTTTAAACTGGTGGTGATAGCATACCACGTCAGAAAATAAACTTATCCCAGGTCCACCATAATTTTAGTTATAGACCCGTTATTAATCACCGGCGAGCTACTTCGACGATGGTCTCCAAAGCGCCGGGATAAACCCAGGTGTCGATGCTGCACCCATTGGCCAGAAAAAAGCGCTTGGCACCGCCTAAGGCCAGCGCTTCTTGTACATGGGTGCGCAAAAATGCGCGCGTGCGCCGCGCCACAAGGGTTTGATCGATGCCCCCCATCACACATCCCGGAATTTGATCTAAGACGGTTTGCAAGGATGGGCCATCGGGACCGCGATCCCACCAGTTGAATATGGGTGCAGGCATATCGAGCACATCATCGAAAAACAGCTCCTTGCCATGCACATGCAGGGTGGTCATCGGCCCAAGCCCTTCAATGGCTGCAAGCACTTTTTGGGCAAAGGGTTTGACAAAGGTTTGAAACTCTTCCCTGGAAAGGATCTCCTTGCCTGCAGGAATTGACATAAAAATACCGGCCGCACCCGCGTTGATCGCCGCTTGGCTGTAGGCGATTATATTGTCTGCCACCACTTCCAGTGCCGCTAATAGGGCCTGAGGCTCATTCATCATCAAATGCTGCATATTCTCTGCCGCCAGGTTGCGGTGCAGGCTTTGCCAGGGATCGAACACGGTATCCATAAAATAGGCTTTGCCTTTGAGCGCTTTATGGATCGTCTCCAGTGCAAAGAGTTGCTCAGCCCATCGGGTCTTGTGCGGGTCAACGCGTACGATTTGCTGCAAATCCGTTTTGGTCTTGATGGCCTCCAATCCTTCGGGAACGGGATAAAAATAATCGTTCATGACTTTTAAAAAATCAAAGTCATAATGATCAAAATAAACCAGTGTGGTTTTGGCAAAGGCCTCGCCACCCCCATGTTGAACCCCAAAGTGGTACCACAAAGATAGGGGTGGCCGATCCACGGCCTCTCCTGCCAAGACACGATCCACGCGTTCTATTTTATTCATGTTGGCTCCATTTTTTATGGTGGGCATCGGGCCACCCATTACCCTTCCAGCATGGCCGGAAAACTGATGTACACTGTGCTGCCTTGGTCTGGCGAACTTGTGATACGAATGCGTCCGCCGCAATCGCGCACGATCTGTTTGCAGATGGTCAATCCCAACCCTTTGCCCCGACCCCGCTCTTTGGTGGTAAAAAAGGGCTCAAAGAGTCGGTCCAGATTGTGCTCGGACACACCGATGCCGGTATCCTGCACAGACACCCATACATACTCTAAACGCTGATAACTGCGCACAGTGATCTGCGCCTTTTCTTCCAAATCTCCCTGAAGTTGCTTGGCTTCGATGGCTTGACGGGCATTGGTCAGGATATTGAAAAACACCTGGATCAAGCGATTTTGATGGGCCATCACCGGTGGCAAATCCGCAGCCAGATCAACCACCACGTCAATACTGTCCAGCTTCAGTTGGTGCTCTAATAGCTCCAGGGTGGCTTGAATGGGGTCATTAATGTGTATGGGGACCTTTTCAAATCCGGGCAAATTGCCCACCCCGCTAAACCGTTCGATCATGCGGGAGGCCCGGTTCACTTGTTTACTGATCTCTTGGGCGACCGCCTCAAGTTGGCCCACCGGTAATTGGGCGCCCTTTTTGACGACCAATTGAATCACATCACTGCCCACCTTGATGGCGTTCAGTGGCTGGTTGAGTTCATGCACCATGCCGGGCGAAATGGTGCCCACCGCCGGCATCATCTTTAGCAGATCCCACGCGGTGACCAGTTCGACGTGCATCATCAACGTCGGCAGGATGATCAAATCCCCCACCAAGGCACAGATCATGGTGATGACCATAAGCAAACCAAATATGGCGGTGGGTTGAAAATGGGAAAAGAGCAAAACCAAAAAACCGATGCCAATGGTCAAAGTGGTAAATAAAATGGGGCGACCCACAGTCATGATGGTGGCCCGCATGGCCCGGTCTTTATCCAAGTCCTTTTTAAACTCCCGGTTGTAACGCACCAGGTAGTGAATGGTATCATCCACAGCCAAACCAATGGCCACAGATGCAATCAGACTGGTTGCCACCGACAAGGGGATGCCGAACAACCCCATAATCCCGAAATTGACCAGAATGGGAAACAGGTTCGGGACCATTGCGATAAAACCCACCTTGGCGGAGAGAAACAGCGCCACCATGACCCCAAATATCAATACCAGAGAGATAAAAAGGCTTTTGACCTGGCCCAAGGTTAACAAATGACTGCTGGCGGCAATGACCATTCCCAGACCGGTCACATCCCAGGATAGATCCCGATCCATATCGACGGCCACATGCTCCAGAATTTTTTGCCGGGTTTTTAAAAACTGACTGGAACTGGAGATGTGGGTCAACATCAAAATGTTGCTCTTTCGAAAATCCGAAGTCATGAAGCGTTGCAGCATGTCGTTGCCCAGCAAAATCTTAAAATTGTTGATCAACAGGCGCATTTCATATGATTCTTCGGGCAATGCATAGTATTCGGGATCAAACCGGTTGTAGGTATAGTTCACCAGCTTAAGGTAATCTGCAAATGAAATGGTTTTATCGACCCCCGGCAACGACCCTAAAAAGGCTTGTAAACGCTCCAGTTCAGCCACATTGGAAGGTGATTCATAATAGTCTTCAATGGGGCTGGCAACGGCCACATTGATGGGAAAACTGCCGGACATCTGTTGGTAGATATCGTGAAAATTATGACTCACCTCCGTACTTGATTTAAAAAAGGCCACCGGATTGGTTTCTGAGCGGATGAAAAAAAGCCCTACGACGCAAAAACTCGACACAATGGCAATCACAATCAAACAGGGCTTCTGGTGGTTCAAATTCAGCGTGACAATACGAGCCAAGAGGCGCTCGATGAGATTATCCAACCCCATGGCAGAATTGTGCATGGTTCTGGGCACAGGCAAAAGGGAGAGCATGGCCGGAAGAAAGGTCATCACGATCACCATCAGGCTGCCCATGCCAATACAGGCAAACTTGGCGAACTCCTGGATGGCCTCAATCCGATTGGCGGCAAGGGAGCCGATACCGAATATGGTGGTCAGCACAGCCAAAGTTACCGGGAAGGCCATTTGGGCATAGGTGTCCCGACTGGCCGCTTGGGGCGATGCAGCGGTGCGCGCATGGGCCAGATACTCCGAACAAATATGCAGACAATAAGCAGTTCCCACGGCAATTAAAAACACCGGCACGATAATGGTCAGCATAGAGACCGCCGTGCCTGAAAAGGCCATGTAGCCGAAGGTCCAGGTCGCCGCTAATAGCACACATACCAGGGGCAAAACCAAGGCATGCAGGTTGCGAAAGAGCAGCAACAGCAACAGCGCGATTACCACTAAAGTAATGGGCGTTAAACTCAAAAAATCTTGCTGGGTATATTGGGCCAATGCTTCGGAAACCAAAGGCATGCCGATCTGGTAAAGCTGCAAAGCTTTGCTGTGGTCGGCCATCATTTGCCTGACAGCAGCTATTACGGCGTCTTTGTCAGAAGTCGTTTGCAACACCAGTGTAATGATGGTGGTTTGATGATCGGCGGATATGAGGTTGCGTTTGAACAGATCCACCGGCGTCAGCATGTCGGCAAATCGAGCGATCTTCCATTCGTTGCGGGGGTCAATCTGTTTTTTAACCGCCGGCAGACTGAGGACCCGGCGCACCCCTTTAATCTTGGAAGCCGACTGAGACAATTGAGTTACCTTGGTAAAAGTGGCGGGGTCAAAGATATCTTCCGCTTTGACCACGACCTGAATAATCTCGTCGGATCCGAAAATATCTAAAAAATCTCGATAACCGCGCGCCTGGGGCAAATCTTCGATGATAAGATCATAAACCGTAGTCTTAAAAGAGAGTCGCGGCAAGTGCCAGGCAAGCAGCAAGGTGATCCCAGCCACCAACACAAGCGGCCACACAGGATGGCGAAGAATGAAGTCCATGTAAGATTGAAAGGAAAAGCGCTTGGTCTTCGAGGCAATAGCGTGCATTGGGAAACCGTTTACCCCATTGAGGCTTGTCTGCGAAAGGTTACCAGAACCTTTTTAAATGGATGCTTCGGGAAGACGCGAACGGTTCAACCGAAACAGGTCTAAGATTGAACAGCACGATCCAGCCGGCGCCGACCCAAAAAAAGATAGTGATACCCTGGTTTGGATTTAATAGCATTAAACCGCGGCAGACACAATCGGTGCCCCGCGATCTATTGGCCTGTTTTTTTGGGCGGGGCTTCTAAAGACTGGGTTCGGTAGTGAACATCCAGACGATCCAGCTCTTTGAGCACCATGGCGACCAGATTATCCACTTGAGCTGCAACGGTTTGTGTCAGCTCAATGTCCATAGTGGTCATATCTTCCGGCTCAACGCCCACCACCACCACCTTGGGATGCTTGTCGATGGCTGCGCACATGGCCAATACTTCCGGCAAATCCATTTGATGCATGGATTGTTTGGCCAGCACCCGGCGTGGTACCTCCTCATCAGCCAAACGATACAGCGTGCCGGGCGGCTTCTGATTGCGCACTGCATCCACCACAATCAGTTCATCGGTCGCACCGATGATCCCCATCAAGCGAACACCCAATACGCCGCCATCGAGCACCCGTACATGTTCCGGAAACTCATATTGATCGGCCAAACGTTCAACGACACGCACCCCAACACCTTCATCTTTCAGCAAGATGTTGCCCACACCCAGAATGGTGATTTGACGGGGATGGTTAAAATCATCCATAATTGAAGCGATCTGCGCGCGATTTAGTCCTTGGATCCGCCGGTCTTGCCAAAGCGGGCTTCGTAATTTTCGGCGGCTTCTCTTAACAAATTGAGGGTTTGCAATGCAGCGGCCTCATCCAATTTTTGGATGGCAAATCCGGCATGCACGATCACATAGTCACCCACTTGGGCATCTGTCAAAAGCAACAAACTAACCTCTCTTTGAACGCCGTCCACATCAATGGTGGCCATTTCATTGTCAATCTCGGTTATCTTTGATGGGATAGCTAGACACATGGTATATCGTTCCTCTGCTTTTTTTGCATTCAATAAGGGCAAGGGCTCGCAATCTCCAGTGCAATTGATCATGTGAGTTTAAAGTTTAAAGGTTCAAGGTTCAAGTTTTAAGGGAATGAAATCTTGTCGATTGTATCCTTAAACCATGGAAGATCACCGCTGTGTCTTGAGTTGTATAATAGACACCCATCCTTCGCTTTAAACCCAACCCTTTAAACTTTAAACTTTTTTATATCCAACCCCCAACCGATCCATCTCTTTTATAATGCATTCAATCATGGCATCCATCTTATCTTGAAGCACCGGTGTGAGTTTACACACGACGGATTGGGTGTCCTGCGGCTCGATGCCCAACAAGACCGCTCGGGGTGGGTTGTCCAGAGCCTGACAATGGGCCAGGGCTTCAAGAAACTCAACGTGTTGCACGTGATTTTTGCCGCTCAAGCGCTTGAAAATGGCTGGCCCTTCCAGGCGGTAGATATCTCCCGGCTTGCCACCATTGCTGATGGCGTCAATGGCAACGAGGTGATCCGCCTGGCCGATGGTGCCGGTCAAGCCCACCCCCAGCAAACCGCCGTCCACAAGGGTGACGTGTGCGGGAAATTGAAACCGCTCTTGCAAGGTGTGGATCACGCTAACGCCAAACCCTTGATCCGCATACAAGGTGCACCCAATTCCCAGGATGATGATAGATTCTTGTGCCATGGTGAAGCGATCCTAACCCAACCGAAATGAAAAATCCATCCGCATTTGAGGTCCAAACAAAAAAGGGCCTTGGCCCCTGCCGCCTAAAGGCGACAGAACACCAAGGCCGCTTGCGGGTATCGGCAACTAAATGGCTTTAACCTTATATACCTGATTGGATTCAGCATCAATCACATGCACGCCGCAGGCAATGCATGGGTCAAAACTGTGTACGGTTCGCAAGATCTCCAAAGGTTGTTTGGGATCCGCCACCGGTGTACCTATAAGGGCCTCTTCCACCGGTCCCAGCTTGCCTTTGGCATCGCGCGGACCCAGGTTCCACGTGGAAGGCACCACATATTGGTATTTTTCGATCTTTTTACCTTTGATCTTGACCCAGTGCCCCAAAGCACCCCGGGGAACATCGTTCAGGCCGACGCCCATGCCGCTGTCCGGGATCTCATGCGACTGATAGGTTTTGGTATCGCCGTTCTTGATGTTCTCGATGAGGTCCATGGTCCATGTTTCCACTTTAGCGCCGATAGCCAGTGTTTCGATGCCCCTGGCAGCCGTACGTCCCAAAGTGGAGAACAGCGCAGTGGCCGGAACACCTAATGTTTTGAGCACACTGTCGACGACGGGTTTGATATCCTTGTGCCCTTTGGCGTAGGCGACCAGCACACGCGCCAGCGGGCCGACTTCACACGGTTCGCCTTCATAGCGCGGGGCTTTGAACCAGGAATACTTGCCTTTGCCCGGGCGATACTTGGGATCTTCCTTCATCGGTTTGGTCTCACCCTTATACGGATGTTTGGCCGATCCTTTTTCATACCACGCCCGGGTCACGTCCTCGGTGACCTTATTTTGATCCGCCATTTTTACTTTGGCAAAATCCCGTTTCATCATCACACCACGCGGCATGTAGAGGCTCTCCGGCTCTTTTTCCGTGAGGGGAAATTCTCCCCAGGCCAGGAAATTGGAGGTGCCGCCGATGGCGCCCCAATCCTTGTAAAAGGATGCCACTGCCAACAAGTCCGGAATATACACGTTTTTGATGAAGTCCTGGGTTTCGCGGGCCAAATAGAGAAACTCTGCAATGCGGTCCGCCTTAAGGTCGGCGACACAGGTGACGCCGCCCACCACCAGCGATTGGGGATGGGGGTTTTTACCGCCGAAAATGGCATGCATGCGTGCGGTGCGTGCCTGCAGGCGCAAAGCTTCAATGTAGTGGGCACAGGCCATCAGATCAGCTTCCGGTGGCAGCTTGTAAGCCGGATGTCCCCAATAGGCATTGGCGAAAGGCCCCAGTTGACCACTGTCCACAAAAGTCTGAAGCCGCTGTTGGACTTGTTTGAAGTAGGCCGCTCCGCCCACTTTGGCGTTGGAGACATTGTCTGCGAGCGTCGCTGTTTTCTTGGGATCTGCTTTTAAAGCATTTACGATATCCACCCAGTCCAGAGCGTGCAGATGATAAAAATGGACCAGATGATCATGCTGAAATTGTGCACCCATCAGCAAGTTGCGAATCAAACGGGCGTTTTTGGGGATGGTCACGCCGAAGGCCATATCGACTGCCCTCACCGAGGACAGAGCGTGGGTATACGTTCAGACCCCGCAGGAACGCTGCACAAAATGATGTGCGTCCCTCGGATCGCGGCCTTGAAGGATCATTTCGATGCCGCGGAACATCTGCCCCGAGCTCCAGGCGTTTACCACCTTGCCGCCTTCGACTTCCACCTCAATTTTGAGGTGGCCTTCTATTCTGGTGATCGGATCAACTACAATGCGCTTGCCCATAAATTGCCTCCCTGTTCGTAAGGGTTAGTGTCTTCATTCAATCGGCGCCCAGCCTTATAATTCTTCGTAAAACGGCGTCATATTGTCCCAGAAATTGGGTTCACTGCAACCGATGCAGGGATGACCGGCTTCCACCGGCCAGCTGGTGCCGTCATTAAACTTGGCCACCGGGCAGTTGTTGTAAGTCTCCGGACCGCGGCAACCGACCTTGTAAAGGCAATAACCCAGGGCCGCTTCTTCGGAGCCGAACTCTTCCACAAATTCCTCATTTTCAAAGTGTGCCCGGCGCGGGCATTGATCATGGATGGTTTTACCATAAGCAAACTTGGGGCGACCCATTTTGTCCAGTGCCGGCAGCTTGCCGAGCAAAAGGTAGTTTACGATGGTACCCACCAAATTGATGGGATTGGGCGGACAGCCCGGGATATTCAGCGTTTTGATGCCCAAAGCATCGCCCACGCCCTTGTATCCGCCTGGATTGGGTTTGGCAGCGGGTATACCGCCCCAACTGGCGCAGCTGCCGATGGCGATGGTGGCCGCCGCCTTGGGAACCACATCTTTGGCGATCTCTAGAAAGGACCGTCCGCCTATTTTACCGTAGCCACCGTTGTATTTGGTGGCAACGGCACCCTCAACGACGCAAATGTATTTGCCGGCGTATTTTTTCATGGCAGCGTGCAATTGGTCCTCAGCTTGTTGGCCGGCAGCCGCCATGATGGTCTCATGGTACTCCACCGAAAGGATTTCCAGGACCAGTTCATCCGCGTAAGGATACATGGTCCGCAGCATTCCTTCTGAGCACCCGGTACATTCGCCAAAATGCAGCCAGATGACCGGTGGCCGCTGTGCCGGTGCTGCAAACACTTCAGCCACTTTGGGCACGAATGATGCTGAAAGCCCCATGGCAGCAGTCAGGAAGGTACAATACTTCATAAAGTCCCTTCGCGAGACCCCCTTGCGTTCCAGCCTTTCATAGAATTGTTTTTCATTCTCCATTGGCACCTCCCCTGATACAATCAATTATTGATGCGTTATTTGCGATCCGACAACACAGATCACGGCACCATCTTTATATTATAGAGGGCAACTTCACTCTCGATGACTTATTCGCGCAACGCGCAAATGCACTGTATAATCTAATTATATCAAACTGTTATGCAAAAAACGCCCTGAATACAGTCGCAACTATGCTATGGTGCATCCAGCATGGGGGGGAGGATGAAGCGGTAACTTTCGGTTCCGCAGGCAGCGCGTAAAGGAACGATCCGCCTCAGAGGGTACACATTTCATTATTTAATGAATGCGTTTTAAATCTATGTAGTAAAAACAAGGTTGCAAGTCAAGGAAAAACCATCTAAATGCACCATCTGCCGGCCCTATTGAAATCAAGGGGAGGGGCCGGTATTGCGGTCAAAAACCGTACACGGACGCAAGGGTAACCATGGCGTAGTGTAAAACGCAAAGAAGCAGGGACCCAGAATACTTGCCAAAAGAACATCTGCAACTATCTTTCATTTAAGCATAGCGCATCAAGATAAAATACAGCAGGAGAAATCATGAACAATTGGCGGATCGGCACAACACGCATTTGCGCGTTGCTTTGGATGGCACTGTTTTGGGTCGTTCTGGTTCAGTGCGATAGCGCGGCACCCAGCACCAATCCGGTACAATCCATTGATTTAGCTGCCCTGGATAAAATGATGAAAGCCGAAAATTTTAGCGGCTTGATCGTGGCTATGGCATCTTGGTGTCCGCCTTGCCGGGAAGAGCTTCCGGAATTGACCAAATTACACCAAAAATATCACGACCAAGGCATTCAAATTGTTGCCGTTAGCTTGGATGCCGATGGACCGGCCGCGGTACAGCCGTTGATCAATCAGCTTAAAATTCCATTTCCGGTCTATTGGGTCGGCACTAAAGCCATTGAGCCCTTATCAATCAGGGGCGTTCCCTCCCTTTTCGTAATCAACAAAGGAACCCTTCTGGAAAAACTGCCCGGTATGCAGTCCAAGCGTATCCTTGAAAACAAAATAAAAAAACTGCTTCCATAAATGGGCTCAGGCAAAAAAATACCCATTCATTTTCGTTGCAAGGATGGTGCACTTGAAACCAACTCAAGGAAGGTATGACGGATGGGCAAATGCGAAGGGGTATTCTGCAAACGAAAGCATCGGACAAAAAAACAGCCCGTCTGGAAAGGGGCTGTGAATTGCATACTATAATAAAATTTCAGATTAAAGCGTCAGACTAATTCTATGGAATCGGTTCGGTATTACTTGGATTCGGTGTCTTCGTCATCTGAGACCTTCAATGTAGACTTGAGATCTTTGATTACTTCGTCACCATCGTATTCATCTTCGATATCATCGTCAAGAAGTTCATCCACAGCAACATCTTCTTCTTCCGGTTCTTCCTCCGGAACCTCTTCGGCTTTCAAAAACAACTCTTTGTCATCAAAAAATAATTCAGCCGACGGGTTGCCGCCTTTGGCAAAAATGGATTCAATGGCCTTGGCAATAGGTTCAGCGAAAACAGTAGGCGGATACATGTTGTTGGTTCGGATTACATCCACCACAGCCAGGTGGCCCGCTTTAATAGCCGCTAAAATATCGTTCTGTGAATAGGTCTCTTCACATAGTAGCGACATCATCTCTTTATCCAATTCCGCATATTCACGGACGACCAGCGTCTTTTGATCATCGTCCCGTGTAATGGCGTATTTTTGTTTCATTCGACTCTCCTAGCAACCGGGTGAGTGCTTATTAAACGGTGAATTAATCACCAATACCGCACGATGTCAACTCTCAATTCGTCTTTTATAATGGATAATTACAGACGGGCGGAACATGTCCGGCTTTACGGCAATTCAAAGGTTGATTTGATCGGAGGGCGACAACACCAAGAATAACAGAAATAGGCGATAAATCATAACCGTCATTATTCCAACCAAAATACCTAATGACAAAATCCAAATGTCAAATGAATGTATTCTGCCGATTAAAGATTCAGTCGGTTCTCATCCGCCATTTGACATTTGGGCTTTGGCATTGGGATTTAAATGCTGGACTGCCGCTTCAGCTATCAAGCAGTTAGACCCATTTTGGCAGGTTGCTTCCGTGACACAACACTATAGGCCGCCCGGATGGCTGTTTAATCTACACCTCAATTAATTGATGGGGCGTGCTTGTCCGGTTTGCCTTGCGTCATTTCAAACGGCATGTCGTGTCCGGTGAACAATGTTTCACCCGGACCCAGTACCAGCGCATGGGGCAGCACCTCATCCATGTGTTCTACCGTGACAAACTCCAACTGGTTGGATATGCTCTTGGGAATATCCCTGAGGTCTTTTTCGTTCTCCTTGGGAATGATAATTTTTTTGATGCCGCCGCGATGGGCCGCGATGATTTTCTCTTTAAGCCCGCCAATGGGCAGCACGCGCCCTCTCAGGGTCAGTTCGCCGGTCATGGCAACGTCTCTGCGGGCCGCTCTTTTGGTCAGCGCCGACACCAGGGATGTGCACATGGCCGTACCGGCCGAAGGCCCGTCTTTGGGAATGGCCCCTTCCGGAATATGAATGTGCAGATCCAGCTTGCGGTAAAACTTCACATCAATGCCCAATAACTCCGCCCGCGATCGAACAAAACTGACGGCGGCCTGGGCCGACTCTTTCATCACATCCCCCAATTTGCCCGTCACGGCAACCTGGCCGCGGCCCGGCATGGTCAGGGTCTCAACAAAGAGCAACTCTCCACCCACCTGGGTCCAGGCCATACCGGTGACCATCCCCACCTGATCTTTTTCTTCGATTTCAGTGCTTCGAAAGCGCGGCGGGCCCAGGTATTTTGCAATGGCCGCATCGGTCACACGCACGGCACTGGGATTTTGGTTTTTGACCACATGGCGGGCCACTTTGCGACAGATGGCAGAGATTTCACGCTCCAAGTTACGCACGCCGGCCTCTCGTGTATAGCGGTTAATGATGGTATAAACCGCTTTTTTGGCGATGCTGATCTGATCAAGCTTAAGACCGTTGAGTTTGATCTGTTTGGGGATCAAAAAGTCTTTGGCGATATTGTATTTCTCATGCTCTGTATAGCCGGGCAGCCGAATGATCTCCATGCGGTCCTGCAAAGGCAGTGGAATATCCGGCAGGGTATTGGCCGTGGTGATGAACATGATTTCGGACAGATCGTAGTCCAGATCCAGGTAGTGGTCGTTGAAAGCAAAGTTCTGCTCAGGATCAAGCACTTCCAACAAGGCGGCACTGGGGTCCCCCCGGAAGTCCATGCTCATTTTGTCCACTTCATCCAGGCAAAAAACGGGATTGTTGGCATTGGCCTTTTTCAAAGACTGAATAATTTTTCCGGGCAAAGCCCCAATATAGGTCCGCCGATGGCCCCTAATTTCCGCTTCATCACGCACGCCGCCCAAAGAGAGGCGTACAAAGCGTCTGCCGGTGGCACGGGCCACTGATTTGGCCAAGGAGGTTTTCCCTACCCCCGGCGGTCCCACTAGACATAGGATCGGGCCGCGCAATTTTTTAACCAGCGATTGAACTGCCAGGTACTCTATAATTCGCTCTTTGGGCTTTTTAAGCCCATAGTGGTCCTCATCCAGGATCCGTTCGGCTTCGCCAATATCGGAATGGGTGCGACTTCGCTCATACCAGGGCAGACTGATAATCCATTCGATATAATTACGCACCACTGTAGCTTCAGCGGACATTGGCGTCATCAGCTTGAGCTTTTTGAACTCCTGACGCGTCTTGGCCGCAGCCTCCTTGGGCATGCGTTTACGCTTGATTCGTTTTTCAAGGTCCTGGAGTTCATCTGCGGCTTCATCCTCTGTGCCCATCTCTTTTCGGATGGCCCGCATCTGTTCATTGAGGTAATAATTTTTCTGGGTTTTTTCCATCTGCTCTTTAACCCGCCCTTTGATGCGCTGGTCCATGCGATAGACCTCCATCTCCAGGTTGATCAGCTCCAAAAGCAGGCTGAGACGGCGCGCCAGGGGGGTGGCCTCGAGCAAACGTTGTTTGTCTTCAATTTTGAATGAAAAATGGGAAGCCACGGTGTCAGCCAGTTGGGCCGGGTCCGAAAGTCCCCCAACTTTGGCTACCAGATCCGAGGAAATGCTCTTATTGAGTTTTGCATAGGTATCAAAACTTTCATTGATGGATCGCACCATGGCCTCTATTTCAGCTTCCGGTCCCGTTGCGGTGGACACCGGTTCCAGATCCACCTGAAAAAAATCATCGGCTTGAATGAATCGGCGAATACGGGCACGTTCCTGGCCTTCCACTAAGGCTTTGACTGTGCCGTCGGGCAGGCGCAACAACTGCAAGACCGTACCAATCACCCCTACACGATGAATGTCGCGTTCGGTGGGATTATCAATGCCGGCCTTGTTCTGGGTGGCCAAAAAGATCTGTTTGTCGGTGGTGTTCATGGCATTGGAAAGTGCAGCCACGGATTTGGGGCGCCCGACAAACAGGGGGGCAACCATGTGTGGGAAAATAACAATGTCGCGAAGTGGCAGCAAGGGTAGAATATGGCCTTGGGGTCCCCCCCCTTCGTCATTCAAAAACCGAGAAATGTTCACCATTTTTAATTTTCCTAACAACAGCTTTACGCTTGTTTTTTGGTTTGTTCATAGAGCAGGATGGGATCTTCTCCATTCAAAATCACATCCTCACCGATGACGCACTCTTTGACGTTTTCAGCCGAGGGAATTTCATACATGATATCCAGCATGCAGCTTTCCATAATGGCGCGCAAACCGCGGGCGCCTGATTTGCGTTTGACCGCTTCATCCGCAATAGCGGTCAAGGCACTGTCGGTGAGGCGCAAGTTGACATCTTCCAGCTCAAAAAGTTTATGGTACTGCTTGACCAAGGCGTTCTTGGGTTCGGTTAAAATGCGCACCAGGGTATCGGCGCTCAATTCGTCCAAGGTGGCCACCACAGGCAGACGTCCCAGAAATTCGGGTATCAATCCAAATTTAATGAGATCTTCAGGCTGGACCGCTAAAAGGGTTTGGCCGATGGTCTCCTCTTTTTCTTTAACAATTTTTGCACCAAATCCCATCATCTTGGAGCCCAAGCGACGCTTGATAACGTGTTCCAATCCGCTAAAAGTGCCGCCACAGATGAAAAGGATATTGGAAGTGTCGACTTTAACAAAGTCTTGCTGGGGATGCTTGCGACCGCCCTTGGGGGGCACGCTGGCCGTGGTACCTTCAATGATCTTGAGCAGCGCTTGTTGGACACCTTCGCCGGAAACATCCCGGGTAATCGATGGGTTGTCCGATTTGCTGGCTATTTTGTCGATTTCGTCAATATAAACGATACCCCGTTTGGCCTTTTCCACATCATAATCAGCGTTTTGCAGCAGAGAAAGGATAATATTTTCAACATCTTCACCGACATATCCGGCCTCTGTAAGGCTGGTGGCATCGGCAATCGTAAAAGGCACATTTAAAAAGCGCGCAAGGGTCTGCGCCAGCAATGTCTTACCGCAACCGGTGGGACCGATGAGTAAAATATTGCTCTTTTGGATCTCCACATCGCTGGAGTTCAGCACCGAATCCAATCGTTTGTAGTGATTATAGACCGCAACAGCCAGAATTTTTTTGGCGGTGTCCTGCTCAATGACATATTCATCCAGCTTGGTCTTGATCTCTTTGGGACTCATCAAGTTGGCCAGCTCGCCGGACTCTTTTTCCGTCTCCTCATCAATGATTTCACTGCACAGCTGGATGCATTCATCACAGATGTAAACTGCCGGACCGGCAATCAGCTTTTTGACCTCTTTCTGGTTTTTGCCGCAAAAAGAGCAAAACAGGTTGTCATTGGGGTCATCTTTTTTGGCCATGGGTACTATGCCTCCGGTTTTTCAATTTGGTCCAAATCATCCCTGTTGCGAATGACCAGATCCACTATACCATAATTTTTGGCTTCTTGGCCCGACATAAAATTATCTCGGTCGGTATCTTTTCGTATTTGCTCTAAGTTTTTACCGGTATGGCGCTCCAGAATCCCGTTGAGGGTCTCTTTCATGCGCAAGATCTCTTTGGCCTGGATTTCGATGTCGGATGCCTGGCCCTGAAATCCGCCCATGGGCTGGTGGATCATGATGCGTGCGTTGTTCAGGGCATAACGTTTGCCACTGGCGCCGGCTGCCAACAACAAAGCCCCCATACTGGCTGCCTGGCCGATACAAATTGTTGTAACGTCCGGCTTGATGTATTGCATGGTATCATACACCGCCAGCCCGGCGGTAACCCCACCTCCCGGTGAATTGACATAAAAATTAATGTCTTTATCGGGATCTTCAGATTCCAGAAAGAGCAATTGGGCGATTAGCAAATTGGCTACTTCATCGTTGATGGCGGTGCCCAGAAAAATGATGCGATCCTTAAGCAAGCGCGAATATATATCGTAAGCCCGTTCGCCTCGGCTGGTTTGATCAATAACCATCGGAATGATTGTCACGCGGATACTCCTTTAGTGAGATATTATGATTGCCTCAATACATTAAAAATAACACAGTCCGTCTAAGTTGGCTACCCCATACCGAGCAAACGGCGCTTCAGCTTTGATACTTATTCAGCATCTGTAGCGGCTTCGGCTTCGGTTTCCTTGGGCGGCTCCTTCTCTGTAATTTGACTATTTTCTATGATAAGCGTCAATGTTTTCTTTTCAAGCAGGGTGTGCTTAAAAAGTTCAAGGCCCTCTTTGTTCTGATTGTAATAATTTTTAATGTGATCCACCGGCTGTTGAAAATTTTCGGACATCTCTTGAAAGCCCGCTTCCAGCTCCTCGTCTGACAAATCAACCTTCTCCTGGTCAATGAGTTTGCTAAGGATCAGATGCCGGCGCACCTGTTTTTCGGCCACTGGCCGATACTGCGCTGCCAATCCCTCACGCGTCAATCCCAAATCATCCAAACTTTTGTTATTATATGCAAATTTTTGTTCGGCGTCATTGAGGATATGTTCAAGTTCACCGTCCACTAATGTATCGGGAACTTCAAACTCGACTTTATCCAAAAGATGCTGAAAAATCTGTTCGTTCATCTCCTGATCAACCCGTTTTTGGTAACCGTTGGCCAGATTTTCTTGAATTTTGGCCTTCAACATATCCAAAGAGTCAATCTGATCGCCAACGCTTTTGGCCATATCGTCGTTGATCTCTGGTAAAATCTCTTTCCGGATTTCATTGAGTTTGACTTTGAATGTAATCTTTTGGTTTTTAAGCGCGGCGTTAAAATAATCCTTGGGAAAAGTCACCTCGATTTCCTTTTCCTCATTGGCATGCATACCGATCAAACCGTCATCAAATTCCTTGATAATTTTACCTTCGCCAATTTTAAGGTTAAAATTCTCTGTTTTTTGAGTGGCTCCAAAAGGGGCGCCAGCCTTGAAGCCCTCGTAGTCGATAAGGGCTAAATCATCAACCGCCAACGGTCGATCCTCACTGATTTTTTCACTTTTGGCCAGGTTCTTTTGCAGCATTTTGAGCTGCATTTCGATTTCGTCGTCACTGGCAGCATACTTGGTCTTGGTCAGCGCCAACCCCTTAAAGTCGATATCGGCGATTTCGGGTCTGATCTCCACGGTTGCATCAAAGCGGTATGGGCTTTTTTCATCCAGTTCAGGTGGATCCACCGAGGGACTGCCGACGATGGGCAGCTCGGTCTCTTTAAGTGCCTCCAAAAAAGAGGATTGGATCAATTTACCGGTTACATCCGCATTGACATCTTTGCCATAGAGCCGCTGCAATACACTGCGAGGGGCTTTTCCGGGGCGAAAACCTTTGACCTTGGCAGTTTTCTTAAGTTGGTTGTAAGCGCTGTTTAATTCATCGACCACAACTTGATGGGGCACTTCGATATGCAATACTTTCTTCACTGAACTTTGATCTTCAACTGTAACTTTCATTTAAAAACACCTTTCTGATATTTAAAGTCCCCCAGCCCAAATAAATATTGAGGCACCTTGGGGCTTTTGGAGCCATCTCATCCGGGCGGCATGCCTATAGTCCATACGATACGTCCGTCTCGCTCGGCTCCGTTGGGCGGGCGATTGGCAATTCGGATGTTGTTCGGATGCGACCAGAAGGAGTACCTTAAAAAAAGCGCCTTGGATGGATGGTCAAAATGGTGCGAGAGGGGAGACTTGAACTCCCACTCTGTTGCCAGAGCTGGATCCTAAGTCCAGTGCGTCTACCAATTCCGCCACTCTCGCATAAATTATTATTAGGACCGGCAAAGGCCCTTGACTTTACACCCCTTTTTAATAGACTGTTTTTCCAGTAAACTAAAATAACTAATATTAAACCGTTTATGTGTCAAGCGAATTCAAGCCGTATGCAAAGCTTAATCAACCAACGCTGGAAAGGGGCTTTTCTGATTTCGGCCATGGCCTGGGCCACGGTTTTGACAGCCGCTTTAACCTTTGCCGACCCACCGCCAATGTCTACCTTTCACTCAGGGACGATCGCCATTGATCCCGGTCACGGTGGTCCGGATATAGGTGCCCGCGGGCCGACCGGTTTGTTGGAGAAAAAATTGGTCATGGAATTGGCGCACCAATTGGCCCTTGAAATGGAGCCTGATTTTCACGTAATCTTGACACGCAGCGGCGATTACCAAGTGGATTTAAAACAACGAACTGCCATTGCAAACAATGCCGGCGCAGATCTGCTGATTAGTTTACATATGGGGGCCAGTTATCAGCACGCCGTCCGGGGCCGCACCATCTATTACCATTCCGCAACGCCCCAAACTGGCAAACACAACCCAAAGCATGCGAACGGCACCCAGCCCCTTTGGCACCAGATCCAATCCAGACACACCCAGGCCAGCCAAGCGTTGGCTGGCGCTTTGAAAACGCAACTCGACAAAATACCCAAAAGCATGCCCTGTCAAATTCAGCCTGCACCTTTGGCGGTTTTACAAGGCGCGGATATGCCCGCCGTTTTAATTGAGCTGGGCCGCATAACTCACTCGGACACTGAAAAAACCATGGCCGCACCCGATGGCATCACATCGCTGGTCAAAGCCATTGGCCATGGCATCAACAGCTTCGTGGACCAGGGCACCACTTTCAGGCGCCCCTGATCCTTGCCATCAAAGGAACATTGACTATGGAAGAGAAAATCAACATCCAATTTGCCCGGCGCATGTCCCAGCTGCCCCCCTACCTGTTTGGCATGATTAACCAAATGAAGATGGAAAAGCGCTGGAAAGGGGATGATGTTATCGATCTGGGGATGGGCAACCCTGTGGATCCGGCCCCTCAGCCGGTTATCGACAAATTGGTAGAAGTGGCCAACGATCCAAAAACCCATCGCTACCCTGCGGCCGACGGCATGCGCAACCTGCGCCGCGAAATCGCCAAAAACTATCAGCAGGATTACGGGGTGAAGCTGGACCCTGATGATGAAGTCATTTGCACCATCGGCTCCAAAGAGGGCATCTCCCACTTGTGTTTGGCCCTGATCGGTCCGGGCGACACGGTCCTGGTACCGGCACCGGCCTTTCCCATCCATGTCTATGCCGCCATTATCGCCGGCGGCAGCGTCATTCGTATTGCGCTGGAGGGCAAAGGAAGCTTTGTGCAGCGCATCGCCGATATGTGCGAAAATGTCTACCCGCGCCCCAAGCTGCTGATCTTGAACTACCCGCACAACCCCACCAGCATTTTAGGCGGTATCGAACAATACAAAGAGATCGTTGGTTTGGCCAAAAAATACGGGTTTATGGTGATTCAAGATTTTGCTTACGCCAAGATTACCTTTGATGGCTATAATGCCCCCAGCTTTTTGGAAGTGCCCGGCGCCCGGGATGTAGGTGTGGAGTTCGGCTCCTTTTCCAAATCCTACAACATGGCCGGCTGGCGACTGGGATATTGTGTGGGCAATAAAGAGATCATAGCCGGCTTGAGGAAAATAAAAGGCTATTACGACTATGGCATTTTTTCCGCTATTCAAATCGCCGGCATCGTCGCCCTGCGCCATTGCCATGAGGATATCATCCAACAAGCCGCCATTTATAAAACCCGGCGTGATGTGCTCTGCGAAGGGCTTGAACGTATCGGCTGGCCGGTTACACCCCCCAAAGCCGGTATGTTCGTCTGGACCAAAATTCCTGAACCGTTTGATAAGATGGGCTCCATGGATTTTTCCATTCGGATGATGGATCAAGCCAACGTGGCCCTGGCGCCGGGCATCGGATTCGGAGAAGAGGGTGAAGGTCATGTGCGCATCGCCCTGGTGGAAAATGAACACCGCATTCGCCAGGCATTGCGCCAAATGAAACGGGCGATGCAGAGCCTTGAATATTAGATTAAGGAGCCGTCATGGTGGATGCATTGGCTTTGCTGGCCTTGCTGATTGGGCTTGAGCTGGTCCTGGGAGTGGACAATGTATTGGTGATCGCAATATTTGTGGCGCGTTTGCCCGCAGAGAAGCGCCAAAAAGCCCGAGTATTGGGGTTGGCATTGGCCATGGTCGCCCGTCTGATCCTGTTGGTCGTCGTTGTGGCATTGGCCGGCATAACCCAAACTATCTTTTTGAATTTGTCTATACGCGATCTCATCTTGTTGGCGGGGGGCCTTTTTCTGCTTTACAAAGCAGTTAAAGAGATCCATCACACCCTTGCCTTGGCGCATGAAGCGGGTGAGTCGTCTACAAGCAAGGCCGGTAGTTACCAGACCATTATCACCCAGATTGTGTTGCTGGACATTGTCTTTTCGGTGGACTCGGTGATTACCGCAGTGGGATTGACCTCGCAACTCTGGATCATCGCTACAGCCGTAATCCTCTCTTTCGTGGGGATTCTGTTTTATGCCAAACCCATTGGCGAATTTATCATACAACATCCGGCATTGAAAATACTGGCCCTCTCCTTTTTAATCACTATCGGCATCACCATCTTTATGGAGGGCCTGCACCAACATGTACCCAAGGCCTACATCTACCTGCCCATGGGGTTCGCCTTGGGCGTGGAGATACTCCAGATGCGCTACGAACATAACCGACGCAAGGCGCAACAATCACAATGAATTAAAAGCGGGTCAAAAAACAAGGTCTGAAAATAAAAAATAATTATCCTGGCTCATAGAGTCAGACATTGGGTTAATCCCGTAAGGAGATACTCCTAAACGCGCTGCCGGCGAAAGCCATTGCGGTTTACCGATCTGCGGCGTTCCAATAGGCCGGCGCAGAGGCCGGCCCTACGTTGAATCGTTGGTGGCCAGGAAGATGACCTTCGTAGGGCCGGGCTCTGAACCGGCCTGTTCTGACGATGCTACGGCAAAGCCGCCTGCCGGTTTCCTGACCCTTAAGCACCGGTCTCGTTTTTGAAATCAAGAGCCTCTATAGAATCAGGCCCCATCCTTCACTTAAAACTTGACACCTAAATGCTTAAGACTGTTTTTATACCCCTTGTTTGATTTAAACATCCTCAGCGAGCGCCATATCTGTCAACCGGTGTCCAGCTTACAATATATTTGGTCGCGCCCTCTCTGCTTGGCCTGGTAGAGCATGTGGTCTGCGCGATCAATGAGCTTTTCCAGGGATTCTCCGGGCAGGTGAGTGGCAATTCCGCCGCTAATGGTGATATGGATACGTTGACCCGCCAGCGCGATCCCCAGTTTTTTGGTTTGCATGCGAATCCGTTCAGCCAATTGCAGGACCTGTTTTTGATCACCCGTCGGCATAAAAATCAATAGCTCTTCCCCGCCATAGCGGATGGGAATGTCGCTCTCGCGGCACTCTTTGAGCAAAATGGCAGACACTTTCACCAAGACATTGTCTCCGGCACTGTGACCGTAGTGGTCGTTGATCCGCTTAAAATGATCCAGATCAAACATGATGGCGCCCACCCCTGGGATGGTGTTGCGATCATGGGCGGCCAACAGCAAAGTGGCTGACTCCAGCATGTAAAGACGCGTATACAGCTGTGTCAAAGGATCCCGGATGGCTTGCCGGTGCATTTGTTTCATGTGGTGCCAGCGCTCGATCGCAATCAAACCCATCAACAATGTGACCACCAGGATCAGGAAAGTGACCAATATACTTTGCATAATTCTAATGTTCATATTGTGAACGGGCCATAGAATATTGGCGCGCCAACCGGCCGAGGGCACTGTGCTGCCGGTGAGTACAAATTGCCGCTGGTTTTGGTCCATCAAGGCAGAAGCGTGCGCGGAAAGGGTGATCAGGCGAATATCGCCCATGGTTTCAATGGGCTCGGTGCTCAAAGGTTCAATCTCCACACCCGTATAGATGTGCTGGTGGCGAAGACGCGCAGTAGCCGATTTGGACAACGGTGTCAGAGAATGAAAGAGTAACTCTTTAGGGGCGCTGATAATGATCACGCCATTGGGATCGGTGATCAGCAAGGGGCGCTTGGCACGTTCATGCGCCAGAATCAGATCCTGGGGGTCCGTTTTGGTAACAGCCACAGCCACGATACGGCCATCCAGGCGAACAGACAAAGAGACATAATAACCTATGTTCCCGGAATTCACCCCGATGGCCGCATATTGACCGGTTCCTCCCAACAGAGCGGTTTTGAAGTGCGGATGAAAACCATAGTCCTGCCCCATAAACGAATCGGGCGCCGCCCAATTGCCCGAAGCAATGACCACGCCACCGGTATCAAGGATATAGGCCTGGCTGCCGACCATGACGTTAAAACGTGAAAGAAAGTGATTGACAGAGCTGCTGCGCTGCGGGTCATTTGGTTTTTCCAGCAAAGCCAGCACCCGTTCATCCGTGCTGACGATTTGGGTCATGGTATATAGGTTGTCGATTTGGCTTTGCATATAGGCGATATTGACCTTGAGGTCGTCCGCTGCCAGATTATGCAATTGTTCGAGATAGGCATTACGCGACCATCGGGAAACGTAGAATGAGATCGGTATGGCGATGAATATGCCGATAAGAAAGAGCCACCGTAGAAATGGGCGTCTTGGTGTAACGTTGGTGTGCATCTTGGTGGGTTACCTAATCTTGTTAATAAGTTTGGAGCTCAATAAAATTAGACAAGCTTTAAATACTCTCTGATTTCCAACGCGGCCGTTCCGCCCTCACCCGCAGCACTGACCACCTGCTTGGTGCTGGTATCCCGCACGTCGCCGGCTGCAAACACCCCGGGGATACTGGTTTCGAGCATAAAGGGGTCGCGCTGGTCAAAACCGGGTGGCCGCCGACCAGCATGCACCAAAGCGTGCCCGGTGACCACAAAACCCCACGGGTTCAATTGTACTCCGCTCTGTGTTAAAAACGCTGTATTGGGAACCAATCCGATGAATATAAAGGCCCCATCCACATCCAGTTCATCCTCTTGATGGGTCTGGTTGTTTAACAAATTCATTCTTTTAAGTTTACCGGCTACTCCTTCAAAGGTTTTAACCTCGGTGTGCCACTTGACAGCGATCCGGGGGTGAGCCGCCACTTTGTCTTGAATAAACCGGCTGGCTTTAAATTCACCGCCGCGGACCAGAATCGTGACCCTTTGGGCAAACTTGGTTAGCAACAAACTCTCTTCAGCCGCACTATTGCCCCCGCCGACCACAACCACATGTTTGCCCTTGTAAAAAGGGCCGTCACACGTGGCGCAGAAATGGACGCCGGCACCCAGATAAGCGGTTTCACCCGGCACATGAAGTCGTTTGTAGCGGCTTCCCGTGGAGATGAGCAAGACCTTGGCACTGTAAGCACTACCGTCGGCGGTTTTGATACACCGGTAATTGTCATGGTGCTCGATTGCGGTCACTTCCTGGGCCTGGAGCAGCTCGACACCGAAACGTTCGGCTTGCTGACGCAGGCGTTTAGAAAACTCAATACCTGCAACCCCGTCGGGGAACCCGGGCATGTTGTCAAGCTTTTCAGTGCCGGCCGCCTGGCCGCCAAAAGCGGCTCGCTCAATGACCAACGTATCGATGGCCTCACGAGCAGCATAAACGGCGGTGGTCAACCCGGCAGGTCCGCCGCCCAGAATGATTAAATCATAATGCCTACGATTGGCAGTGGTTTTGAGGCCCAGTTTTTGCGCCAACTGGGCATTGGACGGTTCCACCAAAAAGTCACCGTCGGCAAACATCACTGTGGGAATGATACGCTTGCCATGGTTCTTTTCGATGACATATTGCTCGGCGGCTTTATCCTCCTCAATGTCGATCCATTGGTAGGGAATCTGGTGTTCACCCAAAAACTGCTTGCTGCGGCGACAATCCGGACACCAATGGGCACCGTATACGATAATCTCTGATAGAGTCATGGCGATCGCGTCCTTTCGTAATATAAAATATGCTAAAATATCAGAAAATCCCACGCAACTGTTAAATCAAAACCAGCGGCCGTTTTGTGATTTTGACCTAGATCAATTGCCTTGAAGGTCATGCATATTACTATGCAAGAGAAAAAGGAGACGCCCAATGATCGACCGTAGAAAATTGGAGGATGAACTTCGCCGTATCAACGCCTTGGTTGAAGAGGCAGAGGCCCGGTTGGGTGCACATTCCGTCAAACCGGTACTCATGCAAAGGCTCTTCGAGCTGGAGGAGGAACGAGATGCGATCTTGGCACGACTCCATCGTTAGCATCGAAAAATGGGCTCATACACCAAACCAAGGTATCTTGACGGCAGTTCATTAAAAAGTAACCTTTGCCAATGATTTGAATTCATTAGAGACATGCGGCCTCAAACTGGGTGGTCGACCTGAACATGATATCACCGGCCATGACCTGTGAATGAGTTTTGATGCGTTGCCAAAGGTTCCCCTATGGCTGCAATTTAATCAAGCCGACGACTTCTTTCAAGCCCAAAGCACACTTGTATGCTTAAACGAATGGACAGCGAACCCGGTGTGGGATAGACCGGCTATTCAATGTATTGTTCCGGGCAATATTGATCCATAAACCGGTTTTCCAGGCGATAGGCCTCCATCTCCAGAATCATGGCTGCCAGGGTAGGATCAATGGACGCCGCAACATTGTCCTGGTGTGCCTTGTTTTGAAAATAGTGGGTCAATTCATGAACCAAAACAGCCTTTTGACGGCAAGGGGATAGAAAACGGCCCACATAAATATGGCCTGTGTTTGGGTTGAACATACCCACCACACCTTTTAGGTAGTCATCCATGATCTGCCGGGCACGGTTTAACCCGTAGGCGGCCTGCCAATTGTTAAAGGATTGTTTACTGCGGGATTGAAACACCCGACGCAGTTCCGATCGGGTGACATAATGGATAGGAGGAAGCGGATCGCTGTCAGTGACCTGCATTTGGCCGGCCACCCAACGGAAGATCACTTTCGAAGGAACATCGTGGACCGCATCGTTTGCCCGGCTCGATGTAGTCAACATTGAAACCGCAGCCCCAACCAGCACGATGGAAATCAGACGGCGTCGCATCATAAAATCTCCTCTGGAGATGCTATCGGTCTGTTAGATGAAATCTTTATGGTCAAAGGACTTAAGCCGCATTCCATCATTTTGGCAAAATGGATAAATATTCAATTATTTCTATGATATATATGTATAATGAAATTATGGACGCGCTATACCCATGCCATGGCAAGGTCACAGTGGACCCAAAAGAAAGTGATCTGGAAGTTCTGATGGAAAAAGATGTTGGCGCTAGGGTATGTGGGCCAAAAACAAAAAAGACGGAATGATCTGCAATGCGATTCTAGCTCACGACTCCAAAAATTCTTGCCATTTGGCCTTCCGGGCGATTATAAACCTTTAAGTATTAGCGACCTGTGGGCGGCTTCCCTCCGCGATATTTTAAACATGAACAGCCACGTCGCGGCGCGACGCCGCTCCCACAATTTTGATGCAAATAGTCTTTGCCTTCTTTATCTCAAGGCCTGCGACGTTAATCATCTGATATGTTAGGATTCCTGATCGAAAATGAATGCCATTAAAAAAATTGCCGATACTGTGAATCGTTGGTACGCCCGCAGCGTGTTGGATTATCCCATTGCCGTCATCGTGACGTTGGCCCTGGTGGTGGGCCTGCTGGCTTACAAGGCTAAGGATTTTAAGATTGATGCATCTGCTGAAACATTAATGCTGGAAAACGATGCGGATTTGCGCCTGACCCGCCAGGTTTACCATCGCTATGGTATAAATGACATTTTAATGGTGGCCTTTACCCCTAAATCAGGGGATTTGTTTGAGGACAAAAACCTTGCGACGTTGGCCCAATTGCGGGATGAACTGGCTGCCTTAAAACAGATCGACTCAGTGATTACGATATTAGATGTACCGTTGTTCAAAAGCCGACCGGATACACAAGCCGCATCTTCAGGTGAATTGGTTACCTTGCAATCCGTTGGCGTGGATCGCGCTTTAGCCGCCAAGGAATTCAAAGAGAGTGACTTGTACCGAGACCTGGTAGTTAGCCGTGACATGCAGACCACCGCTGTGGTGATCAACCTTAAAATTGATGGCGCCTATCGGGAAATGATTCAACAGCGCAACGGGCTTCTGGGAAAAAAGGCCGACAGACCATTGACCCGCGCTGAAAAAGCCCAACTCAATACATTGGCCCAAAAGATCGATCAGCGACTGGCATATTTGAATAAGGTTCAACATGACAATATCTCGGCGGTGCGCTCCATTTTGAAAAAGTATCGTTCCCAAGGTGAGTTGTTGTTGGGCGGGATTAGCATGATTGCCGATGACATGATCACCTTTATTAAAAACGATCTCAAAGTATTTGGCTGGGGGGTATTTGTGCTGCTTGTGGTGATGCTGGGCATCATTTTTCGACGACTGCGCTGGATCGTGCTGCCCATGTTATGCTGTTTTCTTTCCGTAATCGCCATGATGGGGGTACTGGCGCTGTTCAGCTGGGAGGTGACGGTGATCTCCTCCAATTTTATCTCTTTACAATTGATTATCACCTTGGCCATAGCCGTTCACCTTATCGTACGCTACCGTGAATATGAAAAAAGCGAACCTCTCAGCGACCAACGCACCCTTGTGCGCAACACCATTCGATCTAAATTTGTCCCTTGTCTCTATGCGGCCCTGACCACCATCGCCGGTTTTGGTTCTCTGCTGTTGTGCGATATCAAACCGGTGATCCATTTTGGATTGATGATGAGCGCGGGTATTATCCTCTCTCTGTTTTTAACCTTTATCCTCTTTCCGGCCGGCATCGTTTTCCTGAAAAAACCCAAAACGGCCAAAGCGGATGGCACTGCACCATTTTCACTGACGGATTCTCTGGCCCGCTTTACGCAAAACCACGGCGCGCTGGTTTTGGTGCTGGCCGCTGCATTGTCGGTCTTTAGCGTGTTAGGCGCTTTGCGTTTAAAGGTGGAAAACAGTTTTATTGACTACTTCAAAAAAAGTACCGAAATCTACCAGGGCATGAAAAAGGTCGACCAAAAATTGGGCGGTACAACGCCATTGGATGTGCTGGTCCAGTTTGAAGCAGTGGATTTGAATGATTTCGAAGATGAACAGGACCCGTTTGCCGAGGAATTGGGTGCACAGACCAAAGACAGCAGCGACAAATATTGGTTTACCGATGAGCGCATCGAGCGGATAGAAAAAGTGCACGACTACCTCGAAGCCCAACCGGCCATCGGCAAGGTCATCTCCGTGGGTACGTTGCTTAAACTGGGCCGCAGTTTGAACAATGGCAAAGCGCTGGACAGCATTGAGATCACCGTGGTGTATGACAAGCTACCCGAAGATTACAAAGACCTGGTGATCAAACCCTATCTGTCCATTGACAACAACGAAGCACGATTTTCCGTTCGCATTAAAGACTCCTTAGAAGGCCTCAAACGCAACGCCTTGCTGCAACAGATCCGAAATGAGCTGGTCACAAAGGTGGGCATAGCAAAACAGAATGTGCATCTGGCCGGAACCATGGTGCTGTATAATAACATGCTGCAAAGTCTATTCTCATCTCAGATTAAAACATTGGGTGTCGTGGTACTGGCGCTGCTGTTGATGTTCTGGATTCTCTTTCGCTCTTTAATAGTGGCCCTGGTGGCCATATTCCCAAATATTTTATCCGCGGGATTCGTTTTAGGGGTGATGGGCTGGCTGAACATCCCCCTGGACATGATGACCATTACCATCGCTGCGATTAGCATCGGTATTGCTGTGGATGATACCATCCACTATATTCATCGCTTTAAAAATGAGATCGCCAAAGATGGCGACTACTATCAAACCATGCATCGCTGCCACAGCAGCATTGGTCACGCCATGTACTACACCTCGATCACCATCATCATCGGCTTTTCAATTCTGGTGTTTTCCAACTTCTGGCCGACCATCTATTTCGGTGTATTTACCGGCATGGCCATGTGCATTGCCCTGATCGCCTCATTGACCCTGTTGCCGCAATTGTTGATATGGACAAAACCATTTGGAAATCATCATTTTACGGACCTATGACTCAAAAAGGTTCAGAATTCTTTTAAGGATAGGTATATGAAAGGTGAGTTTAAAGTAGAAAGTTTTGAGTTTCAGCAGGGCATTGTGCACTGGTCCAACTATTTAATAATAGATAGAATACATTAACTTTAACCTTTACACTTGAAACTTTAATCTGTTGGTGTTGGCAAACCGCGTCAGAAAATAAATATATCGCAGGACCGCCTTAATCTTGGTTATTGGCCCTTTCTTTCGTGCTACAGGATATCGATGGTCAATGGCACAATATGCAGCTCGCGGTTAATTTCGCGGGTATCGCCGATTTCCCACCCTTGGCATTGGGCTTTACCATCCAGTAATTTATCGATTTGGGCCACAAGGCCTTTGATGTTCACAATCGGATGATGAGCAAAGACTTGGGGCAGCCCGTAAGTGAGGTTGCAAGCCAAACACTTGCCGGGACGTTGATGCAGCTCTAGATTGAACAAAAGCTGATTTTCTCCGGCCGCCTTGAAACCCAGCCGGATATCATAAGCCCCTTCTCCGGCATCGCCATAGAGCGCATCAAAAAACTGGTCGGACCGCTCTATGGGCAAAAGGGCATCTAATTTATCCTGGCTAAATAGCGTGCTAAAATCGCTCATGTTTTTGGATGTTCTCCCACTGGATAAGCTTTTTGAATCAATATTAATCGGACTATTTCAAGTCTGCATTAAAAATGCAAGTCCTGTTCAAGTGTCTCAATTGCGTGTATAGGATAAAGGCGAAACTGGCGGAACTCAAGTTAGCCGTAAAAACACCGATTTAGTTTTAAGCAAATCCTTGATAAGGTTAGATCATGCAAGAGGCTTCACATCGACATGTTCCATCCGTGAACGCTAAAGCCATACGGCGCTGTCTGGCATGCGGTGATCCGCTGCCACCCCGGAATCGACGCTATTGTGCCATGGCGTGCCAACAATACCTGCTGGCCTCTTTGAACCGCCGTACAGGGTTGCTGCAAGCTTTGAGTACCCGTTATGCAACCTTCTATTTTACTGATTTTGTTATTGTCATGGATGTGATGATATATGGTCTCGAACAAATCTATAGCTACATGTTGCCCCGAACCCACGGCAAAAAACCGGTAGAAGATTTTTGCGATCTTTCCAATATTTTAGGCGCAGCCTGGTGGCGCGAAAAAGAGCGCACCAAGAAACGCTACGCAGCCAGTCAGCATGTGTTGGAGCAGGCCCGCAGGGCCAAAGCGCCCAAAGAGACAGTCATGCCCAAAACCTTGAGCGTACCATCGGTTCGCAAAGCCAGCCTGATAACGTTAAAGATGGAAGCCGCTGATCTGACCCCTTCCAATTTGGAGCAGCGCATCCGGCACGCGTATTGGCGCCAAGCCAAAAAGCACCACCCCGACCAAGGGGGCAACTCCAATACCTTTATCAAGATCCGCGAAGCCTATGAAGTGTTGCTGGGTTGGGCCCGACGCCCAACCTTTTTCCGCCAGGCCGGCTTTCCGGACAAATGGCTATATCAGGGGGAGACGGGGCGGTGGATTAAGCCGATTACCCCCCGCAAGACCGGCAATCCATAAATCAACGCTGAATGTTGCTCGACTAGGGTTTGTGACCTGCGGGCGTCTGCATCTTTTCCAATAGTGTGATGATTTGTTCTTGCTGTTTTAGGATTTGCAGATTGCTCTCAACCATATAACGTGTTGATACGGCAATTTGGCGCAGGTACTCATTAGATTTGTCGGTGGTGTAGCTTCTGCCGGTTTCGGATTTAAGGGCCTGATAAAATTCCTTGTCCAGTTCGATGTAAACACCTTTGGCGGGATATCTGGAAGAGACGTCCGCCGCAGCCCCCTGGAATGCGAATAGACCCAAACCAGCACCAAGACCGGCTATCGCCAGGACGACAAGGGCTTTCCGAAAAGACAACATATACTTCTCCTTTGCTCTATTTTAATATCAATATATAATCGGCGTCTTGTGTCGACACATGCTTTGCATCAAATAGGCCCTCGGTTTCAGGCAGCACCACGGTATAGGGCCAGTTGTTAAGTTTCTCCAGTTGGGTGGGGATACCCAGTTTGCGCGCATGACCGCTGCCGGCCAGGATCACCATTATGTAATCGGGACCACGCTTTAAATAATCAACGGCATGCATGGCCATGGCGGTATCCCAAACCAGCTGGGCTTCGCAAAAACGCTCAAACGACATGTTTCCGTGACCATGGGCGCCGTAAGCCTCCTTAACAAAATCACGGTAAGTCGGTGTGACATTGCAGGTAATGCCTTCGAGAGAACCTTTCTGATCCGGACTTAAGGAGGTAAATCCATGATAGGCCACTTGGGCGGTGACTTTACGGGAAACATTCAAGCCTGTCATGGGAATCCGGTTTTGGCGCGCATATTCAAAGATGGGACGGTAAAGGTGCCAGTCAAAATTCCAATTGTCCAGATAGATGGGCTTAAACTGTTTCTCATCCAATTCACCGGTCACCCAAAGATCCAGCTCCTTCTGACTGTCGTACCGAAACATCTCCAGGCCGATGGCCACTTTGTGTCCAGTGCGATGCAGGGCTTGGATCACCTGAAGCTGGGCCAGATGGTGACGTGCATTATCGTGAAGTTCACCCACCAGAACAATGCGTACACGCGCCAATCGTTCGACCGCCTGTCCCTCTGAAAGGAGCTGCTGTCGGGACAGATCATAGAGTTGCATCGATTCAGATTCAGTTCTGCCTTGACAACTGGTCATGATGATCATCAATAAGCCAAACGCCCAAACTTGATTGATCTTCATAAGGCACCTTGTTGAGATGAGGCTGAACCCGGAGGGGACCATTTATAAATAAGCGGAGAGTCATTCACCGGCCAGGTTCCTTTGACTTGGTTGCGCTGTTTGTCAAACAACAAATAACTGTATTTGCCGTAATGGGGAATTTTGGTGGAGACCGCCCGCGCCAGGTCATCCGAAGCAGGCAAAAAGAGTGCAACGAATTTGGCTTTATTCCCGGGGTGTTGAAACACACCGAAAAAACTTGAGGTGCGGCGGGGATAGGCTTGTCCCGACAGGGTAACCATTTGATCGCTTATTTGAAATTCCGGATCTGCCATGGTCCACCACTGCGGGTCGCGCGGCTGTCCCACAAAGACAAGATTGTTGGACAGATGGCTCTGGGCAAATCGCTCCTCTTTGACGATGGCCGCCGCATTCACGCCCAAAGCCGTCGTCAGACGCTGAGCAATGCTCAACCCCTCTGCATCCATTTCTTGGGCCACGACCACGGTGAGCGAATCCGACCCCTTGACGCTATTGACCGTCAGGGGCAGCTCTTGTTGGGCCAGACGCCTGAAGATGTGCACTTCAGGATCGACCGTCAGCATCCGTGGCGCTGAAGATGCGCGGATTGAAAAAGTTGTGGCTGGACCGGATAACGTCCAAGCACTTTGCTCGGTTTGATTGTCGGTTTGCAACACTAAATCTACATTTAAAGAATAGTATGGCTTCGTCTGCATGATCTGACCCGAGATGCGATACCCTCCCTTATCCGGCACCGCCGCTACTTGGGATAACTGCAGATAGGGTGCCCCGGGCCGGTAAAGCCATTGGTTGAAGTATCCTTCGAGCGAGCGACCACTTGCCTGTTCGAATGCTCGCTGCCAATGGCGCCATGAGATCGCTTGAAAACGGTAGCGGGCATAGACATCTCTCAGGGTTTGCCAGAAGATGCCGTCACCCACCGTTCGACGCAGCATATGAAACACCATGGCTGCTTTATCGTACCCGACTGTTTTGGATAGCGGGTCGGTGCGACTCGAAAATTCAGATATCGACATCTCGTTTGGCGGTTTGACCAGATTGGCGTAATTGCGCAGCCATTGACGCCGGTAAGCGATCCCTTTTCCCTGCTGTTCCTTATAGAGATAATCGGCCACATAGGTTGTGAGCCCCTCACTCCAATTGCCCGACGAGGGATCGACCAGGACACCATTGCCCCACCAGCAATGCGCTATTTCATGTCCTAAACTAGTATGGATGATAAACGGGAGTTGGAGAACCTGGCGTCCCATCAAGGTAAATGAGGGAAAGCCGTATCCGGTAGGGAAAAAATTTTCTACCACCGCAAACTGACTGAACGGATAGGGGCCGAAACGTTGTTCGTAAAACTTGATGTATCGCCCAACAGCCGCCAGATAATCCGGGCTTAAGGATTGGATGGCATCCGAAAAATAGGTGGCTGCTGTGATCCGGCCGAATTTTCGGGTGGCCAACCGCAACGGCCCGGCGACCAGACTCAAACCCCTTAACGGATGATCCACCTCCCAGCGGGATAGGGTGCGACCTTGGGATGAGGTATGCCCCAAACTGTGACCGGCCGCGACGGCCAGCACCCCCTGGGGCGCATCCACGGTGAGCGTGTAAGTATCTTTGGTTTTCAGGCTCCGAGGATACCAATTGGCGCCCGCCAGCAACAAGGCTCCCCGGGGCTGTATGGTGCCGGTCACCCCATAACCCGGGTTATCCGTATTGAGGGGTCTGGCAGACACCGCATCATTAAAGACCCCCCCATAGGAAATCTCCAGGTTGCGATCGGCTTCGCCATCCGACAGGAGAATCGTAAGGCGCCCCTGACGAAACCGGTAATCCACCGGGCGATTGCCCAAGGTAACCGTTTGAATTGCCAAGTGGGATGCCAACTCAAACACAACAGGACTTTTGGGATTTCGAGGAAGCGATAAGCGATCGATGGCGCTGAGTTGATGTGCCTTGGGGTATAGACGGATGAGCAGGCTGTGACGCCGGACCGCAGGACCGGCAGCCAAGGCACTGGAAAAAAACCACCCCGACCCGCCCATGAGGATTGCGAAAACCAAAGCTGTTATTAAACGCAAACGTCTTCTCATAAAAAAGGATCCAATCTTGTTGATGCCGTCGTGGGGATAATTTAGTGCCTCCCCCATCAATGTCAAAACCCAGCGTCACGCACCGGCATCAAGATGTTGATAAGCGTATGCGCTTTTGATAGATAATCCGGGTCAAGGGCAACCGCTGCGCAGATCGATGCGATCAATGGGATTGAACCCATAAACCATGGATGGGGATACCACTGGATATGGCAAAGCCGTTTTGGAAGGGAAAATCACTGCAGGCGCTCACAACAAAAGAGTGGGAGGCGCTATGCGATGGCTGCGGGCGTTGCTGTCTGCAGAAGCTCAAGAATCCGACCACCGGAAAAGTCAGCTACACCTGGGTCGCGTGTTATCTGCTCGATGTTCAAACCTGCCGCTGCAGCGATTATGATCTGCGCCATATCCTGGTCCCCGACTGTCTCAAACTCAAGCCGGATAACATCGCCAAGCTGCGCTGGCTTCCCAAAACCTGCGCCTACCGCCTCATCGCCGAGGGAAAGGCGCTGCCCCCATGGCACCCTTTGCTCACCGGCAATTCCGATTCGGTGCACAAGGCCGGGATGTCGGTCCGCCGGCGCGCCATCTCAGAAGAACACGTTCATCCGGACGACCTGGTTAATTTTCAAATTTCAGAACGGTTTTGATGATAGCTCCCAATCCGCCAACAGCACCTGACGAATGGTGTCTATTATTCTTTGGCCTTAAAGAATATTACCTGGCTCAGAGAGCGAGGCATTGGGTCTACCCCTTGAAAGGGACTCTTTTTAACGCATTGCCGATTATATCCTATGCATTTTGCCGACCTTTTGCGCTCCAACAGGCCGGCGCTGAGGTCGGCCCTACGCTGAAACGATGGCGGCCAGGTAGATGATCTTCGTAGGGCCGGGCTCTGTCCCGGCCTGCTCTTGCGATGTTAAGGCAAAGTTACTGTAATGAATAGGTGGTCCCCATTGTTAAAGCATCAAAGCAGCTAAGCAGCAATTTCATCGATATCGCGATGGGACACCGCAACAACATTCACTTAAAACCAAACACTTAACACTTAAAACTATCTATTTTCCTACATCGTTGCCTGATAAGTCGTCATATCTTCTGCTGAACTTGCGCCACCCTGCCACTTGGAAAGTGACAGACCCGGCCAATTGGCCAGGTGCATTTCGGAAAAAACTTTTTGGAACATGGCTTCGAGCAGTTGATCCACAGAAATCGCAGCACTGGTGGCCTTCAATGCAGCGGCTGCTTCAAATTTTCGCTCCATGCGGATTTTAAGGTGTTCGATCTGCTCCAGCAAATCAAATGCTTTTTTGCGCTGTGTGGAGCGCCCGCCTCCATCCCGCCCATTGCCCAGAAGCTTTTGCTTCATCATTGCGATCTTTTTGGCCGGTGCATCAGCCAGGAATTGACATTTCTCTTCACCGACAAATAGCTGCTGGTTATCAAGCATTTGGGACAGGTTGTGCGTTAGCTCACGGCTTTCATGGTGCATCGATTTTACGATATCATGCACCAAATTGCCGGGCACGACCACTTCAACCCGTCGAAGGATGTTCCAGTGCCCGGCAAGGGCCTCTTGGAACTCAGCTTTGGCGCTATTCCAAAAAAGCTGGCTGATACGGGCCACATCCGATTCCAGGTCCGGCCCCGCCGGGTCGATGAGTTTGAGTTTTTTCAATATCTCTGGAAAAACCCTGGCCGTCGCGCTAAATAAATTCTCCCCGATAACGGATTTATAGATAATGGCAATGGTGGCATACCAATCTTGCATCAGAAGAATTTTACGCACATCGCCATATACTTCCTTCAAGATGGTATTGGGCAGCAAGTGGGAGGGGGTCGCGTACAGCGGAGTGCCTGCCAGTTGGGGCTGGGGTATATCGTCCGGCGAATCGGTATCGACCACAACAGCCGTCTCGACGTCGATCAACCCGATCGAAAATCGCTTCGTATCGTTAAGGAAGGTGGGATAATTGTTGGGGTCACCGGCCACAAAGAGATTCTCCGGTTTGAGATCCCGCAGTGCGAGACCTTTGGCGCCAATCCAGTCCAAAAGAGATAGCGTGTTGGTCGCCAGATTTTCCAGGCGCAAACGATTTTGAGAAAAGCGTGTCTCCTGAATATATTCGCGCACCTGCCGACGATACCGCTCCACAGATGGGTGGTTGTTTTTGACCACGGTGAACAGGTGGCGATTAATGCGTTCTATCAGTTCATGGGGCAAATCCTGTGAATCCTGATCGACCTTTTCACCGGCCAGATGGGTGAGATACCACTCTTTGAAATCAAAAGAAGTCACCTCTTGGTTGAGACCGACCTGTTCGACCAATTGACGCATTCTGGCTTCACTTTTATAGTAGGCCTCCTGGAGCTCCTGGCAGATAACGCCGGAATCTTCGCCATAGCGACAAACAAATCCATGCTGATCCCATAGCAATTCCGGATTTTTGAGGGCTTCACTGACCAGCGGTTGGTCGCTACGATGCATTTCATCTAAAGTGGTGCTTAAAAAAAAGTGCTTGGACAGATCCATAAAAAAGGCAAAAGACTCACCTATTTTTAAATATTTTTGGTAAGACGGGTCGCTCTTGGCCAACTGGACATATTTTTTCTCTAAGGCATCTTCACCCAAATGCCCGCTGCGCGGAAAGGTGTAAATCGCTTTGAGGATAACGCCAATGCGCGGTACAATGCACTCGCGCGGTACAAGCCGCGCCACAATGCGCCCTTCGGCTTCCACCTGTTTATGGTAAGCTGAAAAATCAGTAATCGGCACCGATGGAATCTTAAGCACCAGGTGGCTGTCAAAGATCACATAAAAACACTTGCTTCGGCTTCCACCGCCTTGGCCGAGCAAGCCAATGGACATACGCCGCGTAGACCAATCACTGTCCTGCATCACCCGCATTTCATAGGTTTCATTGGGACACGTCGGCCGATTCTCCACAACATACATCTGGCTGGGTGCATTTGCATCAGCCCCGATCTGCTGCTTATACAGATTGAAAAAAAATCGAAGCACGCGTTCTTTGTCGGTGCTCGGCTCAGGTAAAGGTTTGTCTGACAAAGCAGAGGGGGCGGTGCCCTTGGTTTTTTTCTGCGGAGGTGTTGCACGAATTGGTGGCGGCGTGTCTGAATAGGTTCGCTTTTGCCAAGGCCAAAAGATCATGGCCAAGATGATTAAAATGGCCAGCAGGGGCGCCCCCCAGAACCAGGTGGCATAGGACTCGGCGGCTTCATCTTCGAACCCGAGAGCCGACAATATCCTGACAGCCAGGCCCTTCGAATCACCGTTTTGAGAAATCCGGGGACCCGTCGAAAAATCACTGTCGCTCCCCTGCCCGGGCAACAGATGAACCCCATCGGTCGCGGCCCACACCGGAAAATGTGGCGATTCCAGGCAAAGTCCGCCCATCATCAATGCGATGAGTGTCGCGATCACCAACAATGGGGCCGGTTTGTTCATGGCAGAAAGGATGCTCGCTAAGGGGTAAGGGCCGTGGTGTCTTGCCATTGGCGACAACGCGCAAGCTGTGGGGTTTGGCGTTGCACAATCCATGTTTTTACATTATTAAAGTAAAAACAAATAGTTACACCGTTATCTGCACAAAGGGTTAACCTGCAATGGTTATGGGATATAAATGGAAAATCATCTGCTTGTACCCTGAGAGAGCTTAACCTGCAGTTTGATCGGGCCAAGTTCGATGATATCATCATGGCGCAATTTAATGGTTCCTTTGACGCTGCCCCCATTACGCTTGGGCTTAATAAAACCGCTGACATACCGCAGAAGATAGTCTCCAGCTTGTTTGGTGATAGTGGCTGCCGGACTGCCCACCAAAAAGGCCCAAAATCCACTCACCACAATGTCGCAGTCGGGGCTATTGCCAATGGTTCGCTGTTGCTGGGTTAGATCCAGGTCACCGGCACCGCCTTCTATAAATACAAGACTGTCCTGAAATACAAGACTGTCATGATCGCGAACATAGGACTCTGCAATGGTATCTTCCGACTCGGCCTCGGCTGCGGGTGCCTCGCCCCTTAAATGGCGCCCCAAGGAGGTATCCAGGACCATGGTCTGCTCATCGCTGAAGATGCCGGTACCCGCACCCTGCGACCGACCATCAGCCATCGCCGTGGACACATCGATCTCGTCGAGCAGGTCCACCATCAGATTGTGTTTGCCGATACAGATGCGGTCTTTTTGTTTCAATGCGGTTTTGACAACGCGTTCATTGTTAATATAGGTGCCGTTTTTACTCTGCAGATCGTTGACCATAAACACCCCGTCCTCTGCATCAATGCGGGCATGGTAACCCGAGACTGCCAAATTATCTATAATTATATCATTGCTCTGATGACGCCCGATGGTAATGCATTGTTCTTCGGTGAGGGGATAGGTGCTCAAGATCGTGTCTTTGAACATTAAAATAAGTCGGCCCATGAAGCCTCCTGCGTGTCATGTTCCACAATTGCTTGTTAATCCAATAAAAATCATCAAACGCCCTTTGTGTCAAGTATAGCCTGTCACAGAACGGCCACGTATGGCAAAAATTGTCCATGGCCCAACCGACGACTGAGAACTCAAATGGGTTTGGATGCGCCACAGGCGGTCTTTTTTACCTTGGGGGCATATGAGTTTGACATCATTTGGACCATGCTTAAATTCAGTGCAAATTTTGGACCGATTTGATTCTTCTTATGATGGAGGCAGGATGCGATTCGATAAGTTCACAGTTAAATCACAAGAGCTCATTCAAAACGCGAAATCAATAGCCGCTCAAAACCAGAATCAACAGATAGAAATCATCCACTTGTTGTCCGCCATGTTGGCCGAAAAAGAGGGTGTGGCGCGCGCTGTGTTGCAAAAATTGGGCGTATCACC
>JBNLFN010000081.1:0-26216 GCA_050305555.1 Desulfobacteraceae bacterium
TGGTGTTGGTCAGTGCAGTGATGATCTCACCCACGAAAGCTGGAAAATTGATCCCTCCGTATAGCTGGTTGACAAACTGGCGGTTGTCGGTATCGACACTGTATTTGAGGTAGGTTTCAATATCTTTGATCAATGCATCACCGGAAACGCCTTCGCCCGGCAGGGTCAGATCGATCTCCTCTTTCAAGGCATCGGCCGACAAATATCGGACGACGGGCTGGTCTGCATTTCCAGTATCGGACAGAACCTGCTGTTTCACCAATTCGAATACTTTTTCCAGGATCAGCTGCTTCTCGTTATTCAAAACCTGCTCCAGTAGATAGATGTTGTTTCTATTGCGTGCCCAAAAGTCGGTACAGTGTTTGACGCCGAAACCAGATGATCGTCAAAGCAGCAATGACGCTGGCCAGAGCCAGCATAAAAAGCGTCGCATCCTGCTTTAGCATGCCGTTTTCGGTCCATTGCACCACGATCCCCAAAGGTGTGAACAAATGAAAAAATAGCGCACCGCTCAAGACGCCGATGGTGATGATGGCGCCGTAAATTTGGAACCGGGGGATCAGTAGCAATACGGCTGCGATCAGTTCCGCCGTTCCAATGAGAAATCGACCATAGGGTTCGAAAATACCGATACCGAGGAATTCGCCCACGGTGATAAAGATATGGCGCGACTCGGCTGCGCCGCTGAATTTAAAAAACAGGGAAGGTATAAATACCACAAGGGATATAAACAGGGCCAAAGGCCACGGGATATATTTGCTCAAGGCCTTCATGTTCATTTCCTCTCAGATTTTATCGTTGCCCGACCTGGGAGTCTTTGGAAACGCACTATAGGACCATGCGGTAAAAAAAGTCAATTAAGCACCCATTTCAGTTTATCTCGGGCAGTCCGCCTTTAAATCGAACTTTTGACATTTACCGCGGTAGCTGCGATCAACATCAATTTTTTTTCCGGCCGCAATACACTCTGGGGACGGTCAATCGGCGACGCCGTTGTAGGTGCCGGCCTGTTTAAGCGCCGAAATCATCTTGTTCACCGTGATCACCGCAGGATCGTAATCGACCGTATTGATTTCGCGGGATTTGTGCCATCCGCGGGTCACTTTGTAAACACCGGGCAGCCCGTCCAGGGCTGCTTTACCCACATCATATCAGGCTACATAAAAGACGACTTGGGCTGTATCGGCCGACTGGACGGTGGTGGCGGACGTCCAGAGGCCGATAACAAACAGCCCGGTGGAAAGCAACAGCAGAATCTTTTTCATCATGCCCATCCTCTCTTTTTTGTCTTAAACCCAGCCTTCTTCTCCGCAGAATACTATTTAAACAGTTTAGCATACTGGCCGTCACCTTGTTTTTCCAGAAATTGATCACGTCTGAAACCTGAAGGATACCATTTATGCCGGAAGGGATTTTTTTTTAAGTAATCCTGGTGATAGTCTTTAGCGGGATAGAACCACCATAGAAGAAGGATATCCGTAACGACGGGTCTGTCGAAAATGGCGTTGCGGTATTGATTACCTCGGTCCACAAACTGCTCGCCGGCATAGCCGGAAGTCGTTTTTATCACGCCGTCCATTTTCTCATTATCCGATTCAGTACACCAGAAACATCCTCCGGCGAATTCGGCTGTGCGCGTTCCCTCCGGCATGGCGGTATCTATGGATTTTTTCACCATCGCATCTTTGCTCAAGACCTGCTGAATTCATACGCACAAAACAGCCAGGGCCAACATAATGATTATTGTGGTTCTCATAGAACACTTACAACAGATTGCACATTTGTTTCGTAATCATACTAAGACCGCAATTTAAGAATATCTTAAAGGTTGTGTAAAGATTATGTAAAGTATCCCCGATAGAACTGCAGAACCAACCTTTCGGGAACTGCAGTTTATCAACCAAAGAATGTCGAATGTCGAAGTATGGAATCGCTGCGCTGTGGATTAAAGGGCAGGGTGAACCAGGTTTCAATAAACCCTTCATCCAATTCCGCCCTTCCCCAGCCGCCGTGGGTCATATAGTTGACATTTTCAGGGATCTGTTGGGTCGTCACCGCCTGCTCTTCCAACGCGGCAGCGATGGTGCCCACAATTTCGTTCACTTCCTGAATGACTTTCGCGACGATTTGTATCTCGTTGATGGTGGATTCGCTCGAGGATTGGATGGCGGCGATTTTCTGGCGGATGTCTTCCGACGCTATATTGGCCTGACGGGCCAGCTTGCGCAATTTGATAAATTGTTTTTTATTACCGCATGATGTGCATTCCCAGATCTAACCGTCCGGTTGCAGGTTGCTGACGCGGCTGACGGTCAAGGTGGCGGCGCCCCAGTTTTGTTCCACCACACCTTCGAGGAGATAGGGGCGGCCCCGGTTGAGCAGATGGCAAAAACGGTCGTAGGCCTTTGGGAAAAAGGTGGTTTCCACAATGCCGGTTTCATCTTCGAAGGTGAGAAACTCCATGGGATCGCCGCCTTTGGTGTGCACCACCTTGCCGGTGATCAGCCAGCCGGCAAAGCAGATCCGCCGGCCCAACCGGGCGGGCAGCGCTGCCGCCGTGACAGCGCGTGACTGGCGCACGGTTTTTTTAAAAAGGGTCATGGGGTGTTGGCGGCATAAAAAGCCCAACACCTTGAACTCCCGGCGCAGACGGTCCTGGGGGTCAAGGGGCGGCAGTGGCGGTGGTGCCGGCTGCCCGGTTGGGGTGTCGAACAGCGATGGCGCTTGATTTGGGTCTGTGCGCCGGCTTTGCCACTGGGCCAGTTGCCACATTAGCTGGGTACGGGAATAAGCGCCGGCCAGGCTGTCCAGGGCGCCGCAATGGATCAAAGCGCGTGCCTCATCGTTATGGGGGTGTACCCGCTTGAAAAAGTCCTCCGGATTTTTGAAAGGCTTTTGGCTGCGCTGCAAGACAATGCGTTGCCGGGTATCGGTGCTTAGCCCCTTGACGGCCATTAACCCTACGCGCATGCGCCCCTGATGACCCGTCCAGCGAATTTCGCTTTCACACAGATCCGGGCCCAGAAGGGTTACGCCCAGGCGGCGTGCTTCGGATACATAGGCAAAGGTGCTGTAAAAACCGCCTTGGTTACTGATCACCGCCGCCATGAACTCGGCGGGGAAATGGTTTTTCAGATAAGCGGCCTGGAAGGATACCTTGGCGTAGGAGGCGCTGTGGGGCTTGCAAAAGGAGTAGCCCGAAAAGCTCATCATCATGGACCAAACGGCTTCGATTTGGCGGATGCCGACCCCGTTTTTACGGGCCCCGCAAACAAAGCGTTGGTAAAAATCGCGGAGTTGATGATCACGGTCTTTTTTGGACATCACTTTGCGCAGGCCGTCGGCCTCGGCATCGTCAAAATCGGCCAGGGCCATGGCTGCCCGGGAGACATCTTCCTGGTAGACCATGATACCGAAGGTTTCGGCCAACACATCGGTCAGCAAGGGATGGATCGGTTCCCAGGGGCCGCCATGGAGCCTGCGGATATACTCCTGGATGCAGTCGTTGGCCGCCGGCCGGATGATGCTGGAATGGATGACCAGGTGATCGAAATCGCCCACCCCGGCTTTTTGGTGGAGCAGCCGCATGGCCGGACTTTCGATATAAAAACAGCCCATGGTGCGGCCCTGGGCGATCAAGGCTTGGGTTTCCGGGTCATCTTCGGGTTCCCAGCGGTTTTCGTTAAAGGTCACGCCGTTTGAACGAACGTTATCAATGGCGTCGCGAATGACACCGAGGCTGCGGTTGCCCAGCAGGTCGATTTTTACCAGACCCGCATCTTCCGTGCTCTCTTTTTCCCATTGGATAATGGGCACCCCCTTGGCGGCGCGCTGCACCGGCACATAGTGGCAGACAGGTTGGGGCGTGATCACCACCCCGCCGGGGTGCACGGACAAGTAGCGCGGCGTGCCGATGAGCTGCTGGGCCAGGGCGAGGATTTCCGGCCAGGGGTGGATAAATTCCAAAGCTTTGGCTTCGGGGCGTTGCCGCAGATCGGACTGCAGATCGGTGCGCCCGGCGGTCAGGCGCCAAAACCAAGGCAGGCGCTTGGTGACCCTGCTGATTTCAGATTCGGTGAGCCCGAATACTTTGGCGGTTTCGCGCACTGCCATACGGGGTTGGAACAGGATATGACTGGAGACCATGGCGGCATGTCGGCCGTGTTGATCCAGAACGGTCTGGATGACGTTGTCGCGTTCATCCCAGGCAAAATCCACATCGATGTCGGGCGCGTCCTTGCGCCCGGGATTTAAAAAGCGCCCGAAATAGAGATTGTGCTTGACCGGACAGACATTGGTGATGCCCAGGCAGTAGGCGACCAGGGACGCCGCCCCTGAGCCGCGGCCACAGGTGCGCGGGCTGCGCTGTACAATCTCGCGCACCAGTAAAAAGTAGGCACTGAATTTCATTCGCGCGATGATGGCCAGTTCGTGTTCCAACCGTTCCACCACCGGTTCGGGCAAGCCTGCCCCGTAGCGTTGTCGTGCACCGGCATAGGCGGCCCGGCGCAGCACCTCGGGGGCGGGCCGGTTTTGATCATCCGACCACGGCGGCATCACCAGGCCGAATTGCGGGCCTCGAAAGGCGAGCCGGGCGGCGATCTTGGCGGTATTGTCCAGCGCTTGGGGGCAGGGGGCAAAGCGTCGGACATATTCATGGGGCGGCGCCAGCCAGGCATTGGCCGGTGCCATCTGGGTGGGTGCTAACCGCTCGATGGTGGTGTTGCCTTCAATGGCGCGCAACAAACAGTGCAGCGGGTGGTCGCCGGGGTGCAAAAAAAAGCTGCCCGGTGTGGCCACCAGGGGAACATCGTGCGCTTGGGCCCATTGGCGCAATGGATGGATTGCCGCCACCGGCGTGCGGGGCATGGCGGCGGCCAGATGGACACCGGCCCGGTGCCAGTGGGTCAGCAGCTTTACATTGGCGGTGAGGACCACCAGACCCTGCGCCAGTGGTGGCAGGTCCCGGCGCAGGTCAAATTGCGCGTGCATGTGGCGCTGGGTGATCAGTTGGCACAGATGGCGGTAGCCTGTATTATCGGCCACCAGACAGACCGCCCGGCGGCTGCTGTGGGGATCGGTGAGTTCAGCCCCCACAATAGGGGTGAGTCCTTCCCGTTGGCAAGCCGCTAAAAAAGGCCACAAACCGTACAGGTTGTCGGTGTCGGTCAGCGCCAGGTGGTCATAGCCCAATTGGCGGGCGTGACGGCACAACGCTTTGATGGAGGCGGTGCCCCACATGAGGGAGTAGTGGGATCGAGTGGTTAAGGGAATCATGGATGAAGCCCCAAACTGCGCCCCATTTGCACGCAGGCAACCCCATACCGTTTTCGGACTTTATCCATCACGGCGACCAGGTTCTGCTGGCGGACGGCGGCTTGACGGTCATCGTCAAACAGGGGCAATTGGGCCGGCGGATAGACCAATCGGTCCACTATCAGACGCAAATGGCGCAACCGCGTGCGTCGTTGCCATGCCGATGTCAGGGCGCGGCGGGCAAAAGGAAAAAGGGCCAGGTCATTGGCCGTGGCCGGCTGGATACGCATCTGACGGGTGCACCGACGTCCATCACTGTAATCGATGGTGATGCAGACGCGGCGGGCCGCACGGCCCTGGCGGCGCAGGCGGCGGCCGGCCATTTCCACCAAGGTGTACAAAACGCCTTCCACCGCAGCCGGCAAGTTGGTGTCGGTGCCAAAGGCGTGATCCAAGGTCACCTGGGGTGGGCGCTGGTCCAGCGGCAAAACCGGTGTCGTATCAACACCGCGCAGGGCCTTGGCCAGAAATTCAGCCCGGTGGCCCAGTGCCGTTTCCAGGTGGGCGGCATGCAGCGCTGTCACTTGGTGGACGCGGGTCAGGTTGAATTCGCGCAGGCGGATCAGGTCCCCGGTTTCCAGACCGGGAATCAGCCAGACGGGCAGCGGTGCCAGAAAGGCTGTTTCGTCACCCGGGGCCACAATATACTCGCCCAGGGGTTTGACCAGGCGCGAGGCCACCTTGGCCACCAGTTTGTTGGCGGCCAGGGACCAGATGGGATCCAGCCCCAGCGCCTTGCGGGCCTGACGGCGCAAGCGCCAGGCCACGTCTACAGCCGGCCCGAACAGACGGCTGGTGCCGGTGACATCCACAAACAGGTGGCCGTCGTCTTCGCCCCGTTCGATGCGGGGCGAAAAGGGCAGGGCCTGGCGCACCAGGTCGGTCATGGCTTGTTCGTAGCGGGCCTTATGGGGTGGTCGAATGTACGCGTCCCGGCACAGGCGGCGCGCCCGGTGCAGCGCCATGCCTTTGCGGATGCCGGCGCGGTAAGCCTCTTCACTCATATCATATACGGTGGCCCGGGCGGCACCTTCCGGTGCGATGATCACTGGCCGGTTTTTCAGTCGCCCATCGGTCAAGCGCTCCACGGCCACGGCAAAATCGGCGACGTTGATATGGATGATGAAACGCTCCATGATTAAGACCTAAAATTCAAAACCCTGATTTATCAGTTGTTCCTTCAGTGTCTGAGCATTGTGCGGCGCTTGGGCACGGACATGATTGTTGAAAAAGACGATGCCGGTGTGCGCTTGGGCGGCCATTTTGGGGATGGTGGCGCTGCTCCAGGGTTGCAATTCGTCGGGGCTGTAATCGTAATCGAACTGTTTTTGCATGTTGCCTGAACGCCAGCCGCCGGTGTTGCGGCCGTGGAAGCGCAGGTAGAACAGGTCGGGGTTGGTGACCACATCCAGACAGGGAAACAGATGGGGCAGATTCGGCACGTCCACCGTTACCAGGGTGACGCCACGGCTTTGCAGGTCGGAAAAGACCTTGTCGGCGGCCCAGGAGCGGTGACGAAACTCCACGGCCAACGGGAGCCCTGTGAGTTTGTCCAACAATTGAGACAGGTAGAGGCGGTGCACACGCTGCCGGTCAAAAGAAGGCGGCAACTGGATCAAGACGGCCGACAGCCGGCGGTTTTGGGTCAACGGCGCGATGCCTTCGCGAAATTGAGCAGCCTGGCCTCGCCAGCCGTGCGGGTCGATTTCGTGGGTCAAGGTGCGGGTCAGTTTGGCGGCAAAAGCAAAATCAGCAGGCACTTTGGGTACCATGCGCTCCAGGGTGGCGGCTTTGGGCATCTGGTACCAGGTGTAGTTGAGCTCGGTGACGGAAAAGTGTCGGCAGTACTGGGTCAGCATCTCCCGTGCCGGTGTGTTGGGCGGGTAAAACCCGGCGTCGATCCACTCCGGATAGGAATAGCCGCTGGTGCCCACTCGCAACCGGCAAGGGGGTGATGATGGACTTTCCTTTTTTTTTGTCATGCTATTCGCTCCTAAACGCCCGGCACTGCCGGGGTTGACCGCCAAACCCCAATGTCAAAATCAAAATGTCAAATGAATGTATTTTATCCATTTTATAAAAAACTAGATCCTATCCACCATTTGACATTTGGATTTTGAGCTTTGGCATTGTGAAGCCGGAGAAAGCAAATGCGATCGCATTCGACTTGAGAACTGTTTCAAAAAGCGTCGACGGTAAACCGCTTATGGGGCTTCACGAAGCCTTTTCCCAGAGGGCGCTGTTGGGACCGCGTTGCAGCCCCACCACCTTGCCTTGCACCAGCACTTCATCAAACCCGTAGCGCATTACCGGGTAGTCCGGGTTCTCGGGCCGCAGTTCAATGTGGTCGGTGCGTCTAAAAAAGCGCTTGACCGTGGCCTCTTCGTTGTGCACCAGGACCACCACGATTTCACCGTTCTGGGCATACTGGCGCGGTTGGCAGATGGCCAGGTCGCCGTCCAGGATGCCTGAATCGCGCATGGAGTCGCCGCGGACCTGGAGGACAAACAGGTTGTCGCCGGTAAATACAGCACCGTCCACAACGATGCTGCCGTCCCACTCCTGCTGGGCGTACATGGGCAGCCCTGCCGTGATCTGTCCGATGATGGGTATTTCACGCCAGCGGTGGGGGGCGGCGGCCTCCTGAACGCGGTTGAGCAGGTAGATGGTGCGGCTGTAGCGCCCCTCGCGCTTGAGATACCCTTTGGCTTCTAATGCCCGCAGGCCCTGGGCCACGGCTGCGTGGCTGATTCCAAGATCAGCGGCGGCTTCACGCAGGCTGGGCGCTTGCCCCTTGCGGTCGATGGTTTGTTGCAGGTAGTCCAGAAGCTGCTGCTGTTTGGGGGTTGGATCGGTTCGCATGGGATCTCCTTTTTTTACTTTACAGTTCATTATAATCGACAAAATGTAAATGTCAATGTAAAGTTTAACAGAAAAAATAGATATACATCACAGCGCGGGATCACCCCTTTACAGAAAAAGAGTGAGAAGCTATGATCCCGTCGAATTTTAAATGAATCTGTGATGCAGCAGGATAGACGCATGGCCCGGCGATGCAAGGCATTTGATATCGACAAATTTGTAGCGACCCTCACAGCGGCCTCCGGGGATTGGCAGGCACCGATCATCACCTTTATCGCCAATCGGGGGGCCACGCCATTTGAGATCTTGGTTTCCACACTATTATCGTTGCGGACCAAAGATGAGGTGACGGCTGCGGCCGCGGCCCGTCTTTTTGACCACGCCCGCACCCCTGAACAGATGCTGGCTTTGGGCGAACAAGCGACGGCCCGGTTGATTTATCCCGTGGGGTTTTATCCCACCAAAGCCAAGCGGCTGATGGCGATCAGCCGCATCCTGTTGGACCAGTATCAGGGCAAGGTGCCGGATACCCTCGAGGCATTGCTGGAGCTGCCGGGGGTGGGGCGCAAAACCGCTAATCTTGTGATGGTCGAAGGTTTTAAAAAAGATGCCATCTGCGTGGATACGCATGTGCACCGTATCAGTAACCGCATCGGCTACGTTAATACCAGAACACCGGATCAAACCGAATTCGCCCTAAGGGACCAACTGCCGCGCAGGCACTGGATCGGGTATAATGAATTGCTGGTGGCTTTTGGGCAGGTGATCTGTCGGCCGGTATCGCCATTTTGCAGCAAGTGCCCCGTGTCCGCCATGTGCCCGCGCCTGGGCGTCAAAACCCGTCGCTAGCTAAAAACAGAAAAGGACAGATCATGGCCAAAAACCGGATCAAGCTCATCTCCTGGAATGTCAATGGATTACGCGCGGTTTGGCGAAAAGATTTTCTGAAAACGGTGCAGGTCCTGGACGCCGATGTGTTGGCGCTTCAGGAGACCAAGCTTCAAGATGCGCAACTCACCGAGGCCATGCGCACCATTGACGGCTACGCATCGTACTTTTCTTTTTCTACCGTTAAAAAGGGATACAGCGGGGTGGCCGGCTATACGCGCACCGCCCCCAAAAATGTCGGCCACGGCATGGGGCTGGAGCGCTTTGATGCCGAAGGGCGTATTCTCGAAATGGACATGGGTGATTTTATTTATTTTAACATTTACTTTCCCAACGGCCAGATGAGTGATGCGCGCTTGCAATATAAACTGGACTTTTACGACTCTTTTTTTGCTTATGCCAATGCGTTGCGTGATAAGGGGCGCAGCCTGGTGATCAGTGGCGATTTTAATACGGCTCACACTGAGATCGACTTGAAAAATCCCAAGGCCAATGAAAAACGTTCGGGCTTTTTGCGCATCGAACGTGACTGGCTGGATCGCATCGTGGCCGACGGTTATGTGGACACTTTCCGGTGTCTCTATCCCGAAACCGTGAAGTACTCCTGGTGGAGTTACCGTTTCAAAGCCCGCGAAAGAAATGCCGGCTGGCGTATCGATTACTTTTTTGTCACCCAGGATGTGATGGACAACGGCTGGGTGAAGGATGCATGGATCGACAATGAAATTTATGGATCAGACCACTGCCCGGTGGGATTGATTCTGGAAATATAAGATAGCGCGGCTATCTGATATGTCTTCCCATGCACCCATTTTGATATTGACAGCGATGCCTGTTAAAAATAATACTATGAGCAGTAAAACCCCATTAAAATGATTGTTTATACGTTAGTAGGGTAGTCCGTCACGGAAAGTCAAATTCGATTTCAAATTGATAATGGGATGAAATATGCCGCCACAACCCACCTACGACCAATTGTCCAAGAAAGTTAAAGATCTTAATGAGCGCATGGAAATTTACCGTGCCCTGGTGCACAACATCCCGGACCTGCTCTATCGAACAGATCTTCAAGGCAATGTTACCTATGTTTCACCCTCCCTCCTTAAATTGTCGGGTCATACCAAAGAGGATGCCATAGGCAATAATATGGCGGATACGGTGTATGTCCATCCGGAAGAGCGCGAGATTTTCCTAAAAAAGTTGCAGGAGACCGGGCAGGTCACCAATTTTCAAGCTCAGCTAAAGCGCAAGGATGGCTCGCTGTGGTGGGCATCGACCAATGCCCATTTTTTGAAAGATGAGTCAGGCAACATTATCGGCGTTGAAGGAATTACGCGCGATATCACCGAGCTAAAGACGGCAGAAGCGGCGCTGCGAAAAAGTGAGGAGCGGTTTCGTCTGGCTTTTCACACCAGCCCGGACGCCATTGGTTTAACCCGAGCGGCTGATGGTATTTATATCGATATTAACGAAGGTTTTACTAAAAATATGGGTTATGCGCGCAAGGATGTCATTGGAAAGAGCTCGCTTGCCTTGAACATTTGGAAAAACCCGGAAGACCGCAGATACCTTATCGATAAATTGGCAAAAAAGGGTTATGTGGAGAACTTGGAGGCAGAATTTATTGCTAAAAATGGCACTACCATCATCGGTTTGATGTCTGCCCGGATCATGAAAATCGATGAAGAAGATATCATTCTTTCAATTACACGCAATATTACCGAGCATAAAAAATTAGAGCAGCAGCTTTACCAGGCCAATAAGCTTCAAGCGCTTGGGACACTTGCGGGCGGCATTGCCCACAATTTTAACAATTTGTTAATGGGTATCGCAGGACATGCATCTTTGATTGAGAGCGATCTGGTTGCCGGCCACAATCTGTCTGAACGCGTTAAAGGTATTGAGCAATGCGTTCAAAGTGCTGCGGATTTGACCAAACAACTGCTCGGGTTAGCCCGTGGTGGAAAGTATGAAATCAAAGCCATCGATATGAACGCGTTGTTGGTTAACAGCGCCAACATCTTCGGACGCACCCGCAAAGAGATACAAATTCACACCAAGGTGCATCACGGGCGGGTGGTGGTAAACGCCGATAAGAACCAGATCGAACAGGTGTTGTTGAATCTGTTCGTGAACGCCTGGCAGGCGATGCCTGATGGCGGCGATCTCTACCTGGAGACCTCCATTACCACTTTGGATGATGTGTATTGCCAATCGTATCAAATCGATCCAGGGCGCTATTGTAAGGTATCGGTTACCGATACGGGGATCGGTATGGACGAGGAGACGCGCCAATGCGCATTCGATCCGTTTTTTACGACAAAAGAGAAAGAGTGCGGCACAGGGCTTGGATTGGCCTCGGTCTATGGCATCGTGAAGAATCATGGTGGGATGGTCGACGTGCTTAGCGAGGTTAATGGTGGCACCACGTTCAACATCTACTTGCCCGTATCATCAAAAGAAGTCATTAAAAAGGTGGTATCCAAAGAAGAATTGATCAAAGGATCGGAAACTATTCTTCTTGTGGATGACGAAGTCATGCTGATCAGCGTGGCCCAGGCTATGCTGGAGAAATTGGGGTATCATGTTTTGGTGTCCACCGATGGGCGGGGAGCGATAGAGATCATGACCCAGAAGGGAAACACCATCGATCTGGTCATACTGGATCTCATCATGCCGGGTATGGACGGTGGTAAAACTTTCGACTGCATTAGGGACCTTCAGCCCAATATGCCCGTGCTTTTATCAAGTGGGTACTCTTTGGATGGACAAGCTTCCGACATCATCAACAGAGGCTGTAACGGTTTTCTTCAAAAACCGTTCAACATCTTTAAGCTGTCTAAAAAAGTAAGACAAATATTGGATAGTAAATAATGAACACAGCGGTTAGCCGGTCGACAACAGGCACTGCTTGCAAATACCATCCACACGCACTTCCACACTATCGATCTGGCCGGGGAAAATCCGTTGTAAAGCATTTACATCCGTGGTGATGCTTTCCGGGGTCAGGCAGTTTATCCGGCCGCAGTGACGGCAGTAAAAGTGAGGGTGTCGCTGGTGGTGATCATTGGGCGCCAATCCGAAAAAATTTGCGCGACCACCGCTGATGCGTTCGACCAACCCTTTTTCTAGCAGATTGTCCAGAATGCGATAGACGGTTACCCGGTCGATGGGATGGTGGCGTTGCAGGGTCGTAAAGACCTCCTTGGCACTCAAAGGGGCTGTGTTGTTACCGATAATTTCCATTACGCGCATGCGATGGGGCGTGGGGCGCAAGCCCGCGTGGGCGAGCATGTCGTTGTAGTTGCATTGATGGCACATGGTTGTCGCGCTATCTCCTATGCATGATGCCTTACAGCCAGGCGCGTCCTGCGCCTGACAAGGGCATGGCCCCCTCTTTCAATCAGAAAGAAAAGTGCGGCCACCAAAATGATGGCTGCCCCGGAAGTCAGATCAAAGCGATAGGCCAGCCATAATCCGCACACGGTAAAAAGCGTGTTGAGCAGGCTGGCCCACAGCATCATGGTGGCCAGGGACTTGGCATACTTTTCCACGATATAAGGCGCGATGGTCAGCAGGGCAATGACCAATATCAATCCCACCACCTGAATGATCATCACAATGGCAACGGCCAGCATAGCCATCATACCGAGATACAATTGCCGTACCGGTACGCCGCGCACACTAGCAAACTCTTCATCATAGCCCATGGCCAGTAAGTCATGGTAAAAATAGGCGGTCATCCCCACAAGAACCGCACCCACGCACAGCATAATCCATAAATCCGTGTTGGGCACGGTCAGGATGCTGCCGAAAAGGTAGCTCATGAGATCCACATGATAACCAGGGGTTAAATCCAGCAATATAATACCCAAGGCCATGCCCACAGCCCAGGTGACGCCGATGATGGTGTCTGCCCTGTGCTTGGCTTTTAAGGTGACGGTCGCCATGATGATGGCCGCGATCAGGGCAAAGCCAATGGTACCTATCAGCAGCGGCCATCCCATGAAAAAGGCGAGGCCGATGCCGCCATAGGCAGCATGGGCGATGCCGCCGGATAGAAAAACCACCCGTTGCACCACCACCAGTGTCCCCATGATACCGCAAATCAGGCTGGTCAATAATCCGGCCATCAGGGCGTTGCGCATGAATTCAAATTGCAGGGCTTCGATCATGGGGACTCCTTATGGCCGTGTAGCAAGTGATGGGTGAGCCCGTGGGCGACCAATTCCACTGGGCAGACCTCTTCGGCTGTACACGGGCACATGGACTCAGGCGATTCGCCGGTGAGTTGTTCAATGGGATGATAGTGCAACCGGTGGTTTACACATGCGATGGATTTGACATGGCTCGAGAGTACCAGCAGGTTGTGGCTGACCACTATGATGGTGATGTCGCGTTTGATGTTTTTCAGCCAATGGTAAAGATCGGTCTCTCCTTTGGTATCAATGTGAGCCGTGGGCTCATCGAGCAGCAGAATCTCAGGTTCGCACACCAGGGCGCGGGCAATGAATACCCGTTGGCGCTGGCCTCCTGACAACTCGCCCATACGTTCGTGAGCATGATCGCCCATTTCCATTTTTGCCAGTGCTTCATGGGCGACAGTTCGGTCTTTGCGGAAGTGACGCATTTGACGGCTGCCCGGCTGTAGCTGCCCCATCAACACTACGTCCAGTGCGGAGATGGGAAAGTCGGGATTGATATGGGTGTTTTGGGGTACGTAACCAATATGATGAGAGGCCTGTGCAGGTGGCTGTCCCATCATACGGATAGTGCCGGTATGGGGTTTGAGCAGCCCCAGCATGAGTTTGATTAAAGTGGTTTTGCCGCCCCCATTGGGACCGGTCATGGCCATGAAATCACCGGGTTGGACGATCAGATGGATCTGGTCTAAAATGGATTGGCCATTGTAGGCAAAGGATAAGTTTTCGATTTCAATTACCGGCGCAGCCATTTGCGATCACCTCAATGCCGCTTTGAATTTAATTGCCTGGCGGCGTAAATTGGCCGCCCAGTCCAGTGCCAATGGATCGGCTACGATGATTTTTCCATTGATGGATTTTGCGATCAATTCAGCACTTTTTTTGGAGAACTGCGGTTGAACAAAAACCACTTTGATGTTTTGTGATCGGGCGCGTTCGATGGCCGTTTTCAATTGGGCCGACTTGGGGGCTTTGCCTTGGATTTCAACAGGCACCTGAACCAGGCCGTAAGTATGTGCAAAGTAGCCCCATGAAGGGTGAAAGACCATAAAGGGTCGTCCCTGATACGCTGCAAAAATGGTCTTCAATTCGTCGTCCAATTGTTGCAGGGCTTGCATGAAAACATGGTTGTTTTTTGCATAAATTTGGGCATGGGAGGGGTCCAGTTCCTGAAGCGCCGTTAATATGGTTCGGGCTTGAATCATCACCAGTCGCGGTGAAGTCCAGATGTGGGGATCGAGGCCGGACGGGTCTTGATGATGGATTTCATGATGGTGGGGGGTCATGGCCAATTTTTGGATACCATGGTCGGTATGGATGACCTGCATATGTGAATTGGCTGCTGCGATTTTGTTGAGCCATGCATTTTCAAAGGGCACCCCAATGGCAAAATAGGCGCGGGTATTGGCCAATAGGGCCATTTGTCGGGGTCTCGGCTCATAAGTGGCCGGGCTTGCCCCAGGGGGCACCATGACATGGACATCCACCAATGCTTTGCCAATTTGTTGCACAAAGTATTTTTGGGGGGCGATACTGACAAACAGCCGTAGCGGTGCGGCGCACGATGCGGGGGGTGCGATGTGCAACAAAATGAATACAAACGATATAATTAAGGAAAAGGATATACGAGTCATCGGTCACCTGTAAGCGTGTTAGAAAGCCATTACATGCGCTGTGTATGCAACTAAGTTGCATACACAGCGCTATTTTGCAATCTTTTTCGGATCGCTTACCGGTGAAAGTTTTTGGCGTTCCGGCCGTCAGCCCAATTAGAGGATTGGCATAAAACCACGCATATTCCTTTTTCTGGTTCAGAGGATGGCAATTAAAATCAGGCGCCGGGCTATGCCGAACTTCCCCTGGAAGCGGGAACCGCTAATCTGAACTGCCCGCTGTCTGCGCCCGCCGATGTGTGGGGTGGCAGGGTCATAAAGTGTTGGGCATTCTGCAGGTTCTGGAGTTTTTTGCAGGTGCTAATGCAAAGTTTCTTGGGCTGATTGCGTTTGTGGCATGTTTTACAAGGAGAAGATGTCATCTGACCTCCTTTTGCGTTTTGCGGGTAAATAGATTGGTTTTCTATGGGAAGCAGTATTTCAAGCCTGAGCGTAGCGTACCATTTCCGGATTACCTAAAGATGACCACAAGATTATCAATTGGTAATCTTGGCAAAAGCAGGTTGCGGAGGAAAACACTTTATAAATTAGCGCCTCAATTGAAGTCCCGTTGGTCTGGAGGGTTCAGCTGCTCATTGTCTGATCTTGGTTTACTTCAATCCCATAGATGCCGTCATCCTTACCTTCCAAGGTGATCCGCAGTTTTTTCCGGACTGGGTGCGTTTTCAAACCAGTTGGCAGTGTTTGAGCACGGGGCGCGGATCGATTAAATGGCGATCGAAATACGAATCTGTGTTGCCATGTTCAAATGCCAGGGACAACAATTCTGAGAAATGGAAGATTGGCAATGTCTCTTCGGGCTGGCTTCGAATTTCAAGATTCATGTGGCACATGGCACACGCGGTGACAATGCAATCGGCGCCGCAGTCTTTGGCGTTGGCTACAATCTCTTGGACCATATTGCTGACCACATCGGGGCGCACCACTGACAAAAAGGTGCCGCAGCAGCGCGAACCATATCCCCATGTGATCGGTGTGGCGCTCAATCCGGTGAGAATTCGTTCCATTAGGCCGTAGTAATTTTTAAGGTGGCGCATCGATGGCGGCCTTGCCAACATACAGCCATAATAGGGTGCAATCCGTAATCCTTTGAGGCAATTGTTCCGCTGATGGTTGATGGCCATCCAGTCCACCCGCTCCAACACTTCGAAAAAATGAATGATCTGAAGTTTTTCGTTAGCCGGCCGACCGAAATGCGCTAAATAGCGTTTCCGGGCAGCGGCATCTGTTTGCAAGCTGATATTGGCACGCTGGAGTCGTAGATTGCAGCTGGGACAAGCCACTAACAAGGTGCGATCCGGAGGGGCCAGGGAGAGGTTGCGCATGGCCAGCTGCTCGGCCAATTGGGTGTCAATGCTGTGCGCCGACGAACTGCCGCAGCAATTCCAGTCCTCCAGTTCGATCAGCCGGATATTCAGATCTTTTGAGATGTCCATCAAGGAGGCATTGTTCTCTTTAGCTGTGGTGGCCAGAGAGCAACCTGGAAAATAGGAATAGCACGTCTCAGTCATCGGTGTTTTCCTTTGATTTGGAATTGAAAAGCAATTGGATATCCTGGATTTTTTTGACCCGGGAGGGCAGCAGATCGAGTTTGCGTTTGGCCAGCATTTTTAAACCCACTTGCCAATCCTGCAGCCATCGACGGGTAGTCAGTTTAAAGCGCATCATGATTTCCAATTTGTGGGTTCGCCCGTAATGAGCAATGGAATCGAGCACGGTTTGATGAAATTTAAGCACATCGGGTTCAGCCACTTCGCTGCCGCGCTGGATGGCCAAGTGGCGCAAACGGTCCATGAGGGCCGGAATGTCAATGGCCATGGGGCACTCCATCGCACAAGTGTTGCATGCCACGCAAACCCAAATGGTGCTGCTGGCCAGAGCTTCATCGATTTCATCGAATTGCAGCAATCGGATGATCGCGTTTGGCGCAAGGTCCATGGCTTTGATAAACGGACACCCACCACCGCAACAACGGCAGTGAAAACAGCGATGGTAATCGCTTCCCAGGCTGGGGTGGCTGTCGTTTTCAGATGGGTTTGAGTTCAGGTTGATCGCTTCCATGACTTGCTCCTGAGTCCAAGCTAAGCATCTCCTACGGAAATGTAAGCCCTTCAAATACAACTGAACCCTAATACAATGGGAACGATAGATGCCTTGACCTAGATCAATAAGTTAAAAAAATGGACGTCGGAAGGCTAATTGCGCCTATACCAATACCACGCTGAAGGTGCGCCACTGTCTTGACCGAGCACCATGTCCTGCATAGAAAAGGCGGGTGTCAACAAAGCCTTCACTTCTTTCGGCCACATACCCCGCATCGAACCGTGCCATTGGCGCGGCAGCCAAGCATAAAGCATATAGCGACCCCCGGGGGCCAGCAACCGAGCGAGGCCTTGTGCATACTGTTGTTGATTTTGGGGCTTGAGGCCAAACAAGCAACCGATATCCAGTGCATAATCATAAGGACCTTTTAAAAAGCTTAGATCGGCCACGTCTCCTACATGAAAATCGATGGAAACCCCGGCAACACCTGCCTTACAGCGCGCAGTGCGGATAGCCTTGGGTGCGAAGTCGATGGCGGTAACCTTCCAGTGGTGTTTGGCCAAAGTGATGGCGTTGGTGCCTGTGCCGCAGCCCAAATCCAGGGCCCGACCTGGGTGCGCCTGATCTAAGAACGCCATCACTTCCTGGGGCGTGATCTGCGTGTCCCAAGGGGCTCGGTTGGACCAGTAGCGCCACTCAAATCGCCACCATTCAGGTTTGAGTAAATTTAAAAGTTTTTGCACGCATTGGCCTTTACGATTGAATATTTGGCTTTAGCTTGTCAATGCACTCGTCACATTTGGCTTTGTTGAGTTTATTGCTGGCACAATAGTTGAGAAAGGACTGGACCCATGTCTCTCCAGCGCGGGGGCAGGTGAAGATATATTCGATAAAACAGACCAAACGTTCAATGGTAGCAGCGTCAATGGCATGTTCCATTTTGCAGGCGGTATCTTCGGCAGTATCGGAATCAATGTTAAGAACTTTTAAAAGGAATTCTTTGATGACCCCATGGCGGTACGTGATATCCTTGGCGACCTTCATGCCTTTGGTGGTGAGGGTAATATAACTGTACGGTTGATAATTGATGTAACCTTTATCAGCCAAGGCTTTTAGACCGCCGGTGACCGATCCGCGCTGAATCTCAAGCCGGTCGGCTATCTCTTTGGCGCGGGCCACCTTGCGGGTCTCTTCCAGATCTAAGATGACCTCAAGATAGTTTTCCAAGTTGTCGGATAGATCCTCTCGGGTCGACATATCGCCTCCATTTATGCCGGAAGGTTTAACATGGCCATCATTATTAGTCAAAAATAAAAATATTGATATTACCACATAAAATTATTGACAAACAATAAAGTAAGGCATACCTAACTTTAAGTTGGAAATTTCTGGAGATTGTTTATGCTCAAATTGAACCTGCGCCAGATGAAGCCCAAACAATCCGGTACCATTGCAGCTATCGCTGCCCAAGGCGAATTGGGACGTCGTATCAGAGATATGGGGTTGGTTCCCGGAACCCGCATAACCGTTCAGGGCCGGGCACCCTTAAAAGATCCGGTGGCGCTACGCTTGATGGGATTTACATTGACCCTTCGCAACAATGAGGCGGACTTTATTGATGTGGAGGTTGAGGAATAGCATGGAAACCATGATTGCTTTGGCCGGAAACCCCAATGCCGGCAAAACGACGTTGTTTAATATGCTAACTGGCGCCCGCCAACATGTAGGCAACTATCCCGGAGTAACGGTAGAAAAAAAAGAAGGCATTTATAGTCAAAATGGGCATCGTTTTAAGATCGTCGATCTTCCCGGCACGTACTCTCTGACCGCCTACTCTCTGGAAGAAGTGGTGGCGCGAGATTTTTTGATCAATGAACAACCCAGCGCAGTGATTAATATCGTGGATGCCTCCAGCCTGGAGCGCAACCTTTACCTGACCCTTCAATTTCTTGAATTGGGTGTACCGGTCTGCATATCACTAAACATGATGGACATGGCCCAAAGCCGTGGCATGCAAATTGATGTCGACAAGCTTTCTGAGTTGCTGGGCGTACCGGTGGTGCCCACCATTGCTCGCAGCGGCAAGGGCAAAGAAGCATTGATCAGTGCTACCGTCCAACTGCTAAAAAGTACTGAACCGCATAAACCGATTCAAATCTCCTTTGGTGAAGATATTGATACGGCGCTGGATGAGATGGAGCAGATCATCGTTAAAGAGGATTTTTTAACCGATACCTATCCTTCCCGCTGGGTGGCCCTGAAATATATGGAGAGCGATGAGCAGATTACGGTATTGGGCAGGCAAGCGGCAGCGCCGGTTGCCGACCAATTGATAACCATCGTCGAAAAACTGCAACGCCATATCAAAAAAACCCTAAACAGTTATCCTGAAGCACTGATCGCAGATCATCGCTATGGTTATATCAAATCGATTCTCAAACAGGGCGTGATCACGCACTCAGGTGATCAAAACCGGCTATTTATATCCGATAAAATTGACAAAGTACTGGTGCACCAGTTCGCTGGTCCTTTGATCATGTTGGCTGTACTGCTGGGGCTTTATCATTTTACCTTTACCTATAGCGTATGGCCGGTAGCCTGGATGGAAACGTTTTTTGGTTGGCTGGGCGGGTTGGCCCATACCTATCTACCTGACGGGCTGATCAAATCCATGCTTATTGCCGGTATCATTGACGGAGTGGGGGGTGTGCTGGGATTCGTGCCCTTGATCATGTTCATGTTCTTCGGCATCGCTTTTTTGGAAGATTCAGGATACCTTGCACGGGTGGCTTTTATGTTGGATCGTATCTTTCGTATTTTTGGTCTTCACGGCTCATCGGTGATGGCCTTCATTGTTTCCGGCGGTATCGCCGGCGGGTGCGCTGTTCCTGGTGTAATGGCCACCCGAACCCTGAAGTCGCGCCGTGAGCGCTTGGCGACCCTGCTTACCGTACCGTTTATGAATTGCGGGGCCAAACTGCCCGTGTTCGCCCTTTTGGTAGCTGCCTTTTTCACCCACAGAGAGTCTCTGATGATGTTCGGAATTACCATGGCGGCCTGGGCCGGCGCTTTGCTGGTGGCCAAGCTGCTGCGGGTAACGGTAATTAAAGGCGAGTCCACACCCTTTGTCATGGCACTGCCGCCCTACCGGATCCCTACTTTTAAAGGGCTGGACATACATACCTGGGAGCGCACCTGGCAATATATTAAAAAGGCCGGTACCGTCATTTTAGGTATCTCTATTGTGCTTTGGGCGATGATGACCTTTCCCGGTCTCTCCATGGAGCGCCAACAGCAGTTTGAATCCCAGCGACAAGTTGTTTTAGCGACATCGACGGTATTTGCATCTCAACCCAATCAACAAGCAGGTGAAAGCTCTGATCTGGCTGAAATAGATCCAATGATTCGAGCGCAACTGATGGCCATTGACACCCTTGAAGCCGAAGCCGCCTTGAAGCACTCGGTGGCGGGGAGGATAGGAGTCACCCTGGAGACATTCAGCAGGTGGGTTGGATTTGACTGGCGCACCAATATTGCCTTGGTGGGCGGGTTTGCCGCCAAAGAGGTGATTGTGTCCACCTTGGGCACAGCCTACTCCTTGGGTGAAGTTGATCCGAAATCGAGTCAATCGCTTTCTGAAACACTGGCGGGTTCTGCCCAATGGCGGCCACTGGTGGCTTTGAGCCTGATTGTCTTTGTGATGTTCTATGCCCCCTGTTTCGTCTCAGTGGTGTGTATCGCCCGTGAGGCCGGCTCCTGGAAATGGGGAGCGTTCTCGATGGCCTTTAATACGGTTCTGGCATTTTGTATGGCAATGGCCGTTTATCAGATCGGCAGCCTGCTGGGTTTCTAAGGGAGGGTGAATGCAATCAGCCATTGTTATTCTTATCGTCGCCGCTGCAGCTTTTTTTATGGTCCGACGGTTTTACAATAGTATTAAAAAAGGAAGTCAATCCACCTGCAGTTGTGGATGTGACGGCTGCAACCCCAATCAGAAAGACAACTGCACGGAGTTCAAGGACAAAACATAGGCAATTACACCTGCTTTCGTGCCAGCATGGGCCCCAAGCGTTTGCCGGCGAACAGGTGCATATGCAAATGAAAAACCTCTTGTCCAGCGTTTTTATTGCAGTTAACCAGCAGGCGGTAACCTTCTTCGGCAAATCCTTCCCTTAAGGCTATTTGTTGGGCAACGGTAAACATGTGGCCGACCAGTTGTTCATCGTCAATTTTAATGTCGTTTACAGTGGGGATCTCTTTGGCCGGCACAATCAGAATATGAATAGGGGCCTGGGGTTCAATGTCACGAAATGCAGTAACCTGTTCATCCTGGTAGACGATATCGGCAGGAATGTCACCTTGAATGATTTTGGAAAAGATGGTGGTCATCGGTTTCCTCCTTCTATGGGGCGGGTTATATCGAGTGCGTGCACAATGATTCCCTATACTGATCATAAATTGTGATGATTTGCAATTGCTTACCCAGGATCCCACCCCCCCTGAACCAAGTTATTGCAAAGGGGCTATGTCTTCTCTTTCAATAAATGTTCCACTGTTTCGATGCACGTCTGGAAAGAGAACGTGCCGCTATTGAGGACCAGATCATAATTGTCTGGATTGGCAATATCCTGATGAAAGTATTTACGAATAAAGGCCCGGCGGTCTGACTCGGTTTTCAGGATGCGGCGCTGGGCCTCTTTAATCGGCATATCATATGCTTCCGACACCTTTTGGGCCCTGAATTCGCGCGGCGCGATGATCCGTAAACGCAACGTTTGTTCCGCTGGCAATACAAAATTGGCACCCCGGCCAACAATCACTGCATGGCCATGTTTGCCAATGGTGCCGATGACTTTGAGCAAGTGCTGCAGATACTCATCAGGCCACAAATGGCGCTGGTGAACCACAGCACCGATCCAGTCTTCCAGCATGCTCAGGGCCTTTTCATCCAGGCTTTCCAGCATGCGGGTGCTGACATCTGCACTTTTTGCCATTTCGTGAATCACATTTTGATGAAACATATCAAAATGAAGTACTTCAGCGATGCCTTGGGCAATGAGTTTGCCCCCGCTGCCTGGATCACGTGAAACGGTCACCGTTGTTACAGCCGGTGTATTGGTGGCTTGGTCTCGGTGATCAAAACCCCATTTTTTAACCTGATCGTTAATGATTTGCTCTATCGAACGTCTGCGCGTGATCATGGTATCCCCCTTTCAAATGTCGGCATATATACCATATGCCATCAGTAATGCCGGGGCAGTCCGGTTCGTATTCATCTGTTGAGGTTAAGATCGACGTGGCAGTTTCTGAAGGATTGTCAAGGGTCGACAAAAAAGCTAAGTGAATTGTGCAATGAACAAGGGGATGTGCTTATGCTCGCCATAGGGTGCTATCGTTGGTCCCCGTCATATAACTGAATTCTATGGGCAGGACCGAGCCTTGTCAAGAAACAGATAGAGATGCAGGGTGCCTATGCATCGGTCGATCACCGGTTAAGGGATGATCAATCGCCAGCGTGATCGCATTCGTGATGGATCAAGTTGGGCGGGGTACGCGTCAGGTGGGTTTGTTTCCATTGGGTTTTGGGACCGGGCCTTTGCGCGCGCCATTGGCACTGATTGCGCCTACAGATGGGGCAATGGCATGGATCGCATGGGTCCATATGAACCAGAACACCGGCCTTGCCCTTAAATAGGTTCATCAACAAGGTTTCCACAGCTTTGGCTTCATGGTGGGCGTTGTCCACGGCCAAGTCACGGGGCAGCACCAAGTGCAGATCGATATGAACCAGGTTGCCGGCGCGCCACGCCCGTAATTGGTGGATGTCGATCCATTCATCGTGACGGTGCCGTTCCAGCGTTTCAGCGATACGCTCGAGCAACTGTGGATCGGACGCATCCATCAGCCGGGCAAAGGATTGCCTGACCAGCCGGCCACCGGTGACCAAAATGTTGATTCCCACCAAACAGGCCACCAGACCGTCCAGCCAGAGCCAGTGGGTAACATAGACCAACCCCAAACCGACGAGCACGCCACCCGAGGTATAGACATCCGTAAGGATGTGTTTGCCATCGGCAATGAGCGTGATGGACGCTGTGCGTCTGCCCACACGTAAAAGGCCGATACCCAGAAACAGGTTGACTGCCGTAGCCCCGCATAGGATCACCAAGCCCTCTTCCAGATGGGGTAACGTTTGTGGACTGACCAGGTGCCGAATGCCGCTGTAAAATATTCCCACAGCCGCACAGACAATCAAAGCGCCTTCAAATCCAGCGGAAAAATATTCGATCTTGCCGTGGCCATAAGGATGTTCAGGATCAGGGGGTTTGGCCGCCATCCAGATGCTGAGCATGGCAAAAGCGCCGGCCGCAACGTTAATGATGGACTCCAAGGCGTCAGAGAGCACCGCAGACGAGTGGGTCAGTTTATAGGTGAGAAATTTCAATCCCATCAGTGCCACGCTCACCAGAAACGAGATCTGAATCATTCGCATACGCAGCCGCTGCTGGGCTGCCTCTGAAGGGTTGTCAGTGTTCTGACTTATCGCGTTTTTGGTGTTTGACATACGGCTTCTATCTGAATTGATGTGAATAAAAGGTAGTATATTCGGTAAGCAGCGGAAGTACAACCATGAATAACCCGTGCTTCAATTAAGGAGGCAAATCTACACCACCTAAGGGAAGCTTTGGCATTTTTTTTTGTGCAACTGTGGGGTTGACCCATGTTCAATCTTATTTAAGTCGCATTATTTAAATAATCCAGGCAACCCGCTGGAGCGGGTTATATTTACACACCTCCTGCATTTTGGCCCAGGGATCTGGTTTCTTTTTACACAACCCCGCTGGCTATCCGCTTTGCCTGATTATAAGTCGCAACATTCAAATACGATCAATTATTCAAAAATACAGACACTTAAATATATATTAGATTCTATCAATGTTTTTGGCACACCCTTTGTATTGGTAAGTGATGACTGTATGGGTTTTTAGAAAATTGAAAATAATGAAACAACAAGGAGGGAGTATCTCAATGAAGACTTCAAAATTAACCACAACCTTAACAATTGCCTCGGTTGTACTGCTGATTGGCGCAGGACTTGCTTTTGCACATGGTGGGGGAGGATATGGCGGTTATGGCCGCATGGGGAGGTCGTACGGCGGCCATATGATGGATAACCCAGGATACGGACCCCACATGCGCGGATATGGCTCATGGGGAAACTTATCCGACGAAGATGCGGCGAAGCTCGAAGAAGCCCGCAGTCGATTTTACAAAGCAACCCAAGAGCTGCGCGGCAAAATTGAGGAGAAATCTGTCGTTCTGCGCAACGAAATGATCAAAGACAATCCCGATGCCAGCAAGGTAATGAAACTTCAAAAAGAGCTATCAGCTTTAGAAGCCGAATTTGATCAAAAAGCCGTACAACATCGCCTGGAGATGAATAAATTGGCCCCGGAAGGATTTCAAGGAGAGGGTGCCCAGCGCAATTTCGGGCGCGGCCCTGGCCGCGGCTATTGCCGGTGGTAAAAAACGTGCTGCAGATTATCCAGGGAAAGCGTCCAATCCATGTACGTGCTCGTAGATGTGATTGGACGCTTGTTTGCCCAATTATATTGCCGGTTGAAGAGCTGAATATGATTATTCCAAAGTCTTCTTGAAACGCAGGATGGCCAGCGCGACCGCCCCTGTGGCCAGGGCCGCTTGTGCACAGATGGCGGGCCAGAGGGCCTGTATCCCGACTCCGCGGATGGCGATGCCGTGCAAAATCTGTAAAAACCAGCGCATGGGATTCATATAGGTCAATACCTGAATGGCGGGCGGCATGTTGTGAATGGGAAATATAAACCCGCTCAGCAGGACCGCTGGCATTAAAACCAGAAAAGCGGTTAGCAGGGCCTGCTGTTGGGTGTGGGCCGTGACACTGATCAACAGGGCGATGCCAAGATTGCCGGTCAGGAAAAGCACTGCCAAGACGTATAACAGGGACAGGCTGCCATGGACCCTCAAGCCGAATACAGGCATGGCCACAATCAGCATATTGGTCATGGTGATCAATCCAGTGATCAGAAACGGCAGGGTCTTGCCGATGATGAACTCGGTCCGCCGGATGGGGGTGACCATTACCTGTTCGATGGTGCCGATCTCCTTTTCCCGCACGATGGCGATGCTGGTCAGCAGAAGGCTGATGACCATCAACATGACGGCTATCAAACCCGGTACATAGTAAAACTTGCTCAGCAGATTGGGATTGTACCAGGCGCGCACATCGAAAGCCACAGACTGCGACAACGCGCTGGATCTGTACTGCCGGTTAAAGGTACTCAGCACCTGTTGGGCGTAGTTGAAGATAATGGCTGTATCGTTGTTGTAAGTACCGTCGGCCAGGATCTGCAATGCGGGAGTGCGGCCGGCTTTTAGGTCACTTTGAAAGCCCCTGGGGATGTGGATCACTGCCTGGACCCGAGCGCTGTCCAGCACCCGGTGAATGTCCCCGACCGACGCCAGTGACATTCTGACTTCAAACCAGCCGCCGCTCTCGAAAGCTGCTGTCACGGCTCGACTGGCGGGGGTTAGGTCCTCGTCCAGGATGGCCGTGCGGATATCCTGGACGTCGGTAGTTAAAGCAAAGGCCAGCACCGTCATTTGCACTACCGGAAAGGCAAATACTACCAGACGCATACGAACATCCCGCAGCATCTGGTGGAATTCCTTGATCAGCATACACCGCAGTCGTAGCCACATGCTCAGGCCTCCAGTTTAAAGCGCATCTTGTGATGGGCTAGCAACACCATCAGGGCAGTATAGAGCATCAGCAAAAAGACATTGAGCCACAGAATTTCCAGTCCGATGCCCTTGAGAAAAATACCGCGCATAGCGGCGATGAAATAGCGGCCCGGCACAATATAAGTAATCGCCTGAATGGGTGGCGGCATATTATGGATACTGAACACAAAACCGCTCAACAAAAGGGTGGGCAGGTAAGTGGCAAACAGGGCCAGCTGGTTGGCCAATACCTGTGATTTGAGGACAATGCTGAGCATCAGACCGAAGAAAAGTACCCCGCCCAGAAAAACAGACGCGATGGCAAACAGAAGGGCGGCATTGCCCCGAATGGGCACATCAAAGATAAAGTGCCCCATAACCACCGCTACTGCCACATCGGCCAGGCCCACGGCAAAATAGGGAATCACCTTGCCGACCACCAGTTCGTGCACCCGCAATGGTGTGCTGA
>JBNLFN010000082.1:0-4906 GCA_050305555.1 Desulfobacteraceae bacterium
CAGATTTCAGTCACAGCATATGCCCAGACTGCCTAAAACAACTTTATCCAGAATTAAATACTAATGTAACCTAATTTTGGGGTCGGACCACAGTAACGGACTGTCTTAATAGTTAAATAAGCACAACTGCAGGGACATTAAGCGCTCAGCGTGACATTTTTAACCCTAAAAATACGGTTTTAAGGAAAAAAGCCATGCCCAGAGCCAACAGGCACTTTATACCCGGCTATATCTGGCATGTTACCCACCGCTGCCACAAGAAGGAATTTCTTTTAAAGTTAGGAAGAGACCGGCGGCGTTGGTTGTGGTGGCGTTACCAGGCAAGAAAAAGGTTTAATTTCGCCGTGCTCAATTACACCGTCACTTGCAATCATATCCACCTTTTAGTTAGTGTCCATCCAATAATCGGAAAATTTGAGGGATCCATTTGCTACACCAATGGTAACGAAAGATTTATTCAATGATTATTTACTACAAATTTTCCGATAGCATAAATTTTACTCGTTTTCTTCGTTTTTTGGACGCACCCCTGCTGCGTTTACAAACAAAAAAGGCCAAGGCAGCAATTTTAAGTTGGCGCCAGCTTGGCCCTGGCAATGGTCAGCAAATTGGCCGCAACAATCGATGACCAGACATAGGACTTAAACGCATGCCAGCCTTTCCACATACAGCGAGAAAGTCCCATGGAGCGTTTGAGCCAGGAGATGCCCGACTCGATGCCGGCCCTGAACCGGCGAAGACGATGGTACACATATTCACTGCGGCACATATCGGTTTGTTCAAGACCGCGCTTTTTGGCAAAGCAGACATCTTTGATCTTGCGCGGGACCGCTTTAGCCTTTTTCAGATTCTCTTTAGACGCAAAGCCGCCATCAAAGCAGACCTTGAGCGGATAGCGGCCATAGATTTCCTTTTGCCGGTCCAGCATCGGGATGGCCAAATCTACATCGGCCGGATTGCCTTGAACAATCAGGCAATCCAGGATCAGGTTGGAAGCCCCGCCGGTCAGGCAGATCTTGTGCCCGTAAATTGGATCCCGGCGATCCTTGACGATTACGTCGGTGTGCGGCTCAAAGATCGATACCACCTTGTCAGCGGCCGCAACTTTTTGGCCCAGCACAACCCTTCGATGGGTCTGGTCGATGACTTTTTCGGTAAGCTGGGCATAGTGCTCGATATCGGCCAACAGGGCAACGCAGCTCGGCGCTACAACGCTGTTTTTGATCATCTTGACAGTGCCGCGGGCATAGCCGAGCACCTTGCCGGTAATTTTGAGCAAATCGACATAGGCCGCGTTGCGTGGCTTTTCACCCTTGGCGTTCATAATAGCCAGCATCCGGCGTTTAGCGCGTCGGTTATGGTTGCTGAATTGTGGAACCTTGAGCCCGAACTCATCCCGACTGCATATGATAAGCCGCGTCAACACCCGGACACAGTCGCCCAACAGGGTGGAATCCCATGGCTCGTGGATGTTGGACTCAACGCAGGTGCAGTCCGTGCGCACTTTGCGCCCCTTTTCGATGCCTTCTTGTTTGGCATAACCCAGGATGTCGCGGTTGATCATCTCCCAGGTCTGAACACTGATGGCTTTGATATTGCGGTTCAAGGCGGATTTTCTAAACCCCTCTTCGGCCATGCCGATGCGGCAGAACCAGCGCAGGCTTTGCGAGTCGACGATGTGAAAGGCCAAATCTTCATATGTGAATCCGAAAAGGATTTTGACAACGATACAGCGCAGCACCTGTTCGGCACTCATACCTTTGGCGCCGGCGCGCTGGGCTTCGGATTTGCCCCTGTTCAGATCTTGCAGAATATGCTCGCAGATGGTAGGGTTGGCATCGATGATACCGCTGATCACTTCCAGCTCCTTGCTTTTGGAATGATCGAGAATGTGGGACATCAGGGGCATTTGTTTTTGCCATTTTTCGCGCATTTTGTGACCGGCTCCTTTTCTGTTTTTGTAGTAATGTTGAATGTTTGGAGACTTTTAATATACTACAAAGCGAAAAGAATTGCTACCGCAAAATGCGCTTTTTTTATGAGTTACAAGTAGTTATAGCCCTGGATGGACACTAACTAATTCATACTAATTCCGTAACCGTCAATTTAACACCATCTTCACAAGCTGATTTGGCCATGGCATGATGCACCCAAAAAAATTATGGGAGGTGCATACATGCAAGAGGCCAACCATCCAGTTGAGCCCGATCATCTACAATTACGGCAGACCTGAAAAGCCCATATTGAACGCTGGAAAGACAGTGGACAAACTCAAACAGCTTATTGTCGTCAACATGGCCTTAAAGCACATCAGTTCACATACTGGAAGAAAAGATTTGACCAGACCAGTACCGATGTTTCATTTGTCCCGCTGCACTTTTCCCGCAACCTGCCGGTTGCTGTCACAGGCTCTACCTTTAATTTGTTCACCCAAAACGGATTCAAGATTGAAGTGGGAACCGGATTTGATCCGGCAACGCTTAAACAATTGATCTGCACTGTTCAATCCCTATGATGGCCGAGCGCTTCTCCGGCAACATCTATCTTGCCGTCGGCAGTACCGACATGCGCAAGGCCATCAATGGTCTTTCCATCCTGGTCGAGCAGGCCATGGATCTAAATCCGTTTTCAGGAGACCTGTTCGTATTTTGCAATCGCCAGCGCACGATCATTAAAATCCTATATTGGGATCACAATGGTTTTTGTCTATGGTATAAACGCCTTGAAAAGCACCGGTTCAAATGGCCCAATTCACGTCAGGAGGTCATTTGCCTCGAAGCAAAGCAGTTAACCTGGCTGCTGGCGGGACTGGATTTTACCAGCGCTCACCAGCGACTTAATTATTCGGTTCTGGCCTGATTTTCTACTTCTCATCAAATAAAAGTATTTGCAAAATCAAGCTGTTGTGCTATACGGCAGGCCATGAATGCGGATCTGTCAAGCCTTGCCGATGACGCCCTGATATCCAAGCACGATGTTGTTGCCCTGGAGACAAAATACCAGGAAAAAATTCACTATTTGGAAGAGCGCATCCGCCTTTTGCAAAACGAGCTGTTCGGGCGAAAGAGTGAAAAAGGTTATCCTGAGCCAGATCGCCAGCTTCCTATCTTTAACAGCGATTCAGCCGAAAAGGTAATCAGCGATAAGGATCTTGGCCACAGCATTATTGTTGCCGCGCATACCCGCAAAAAATGCGGCCGCAAGCCTTTGCCTGACAATTTGCCTCGCGTTGAGATCATCCACGACCTTAGCGAAGAAGAAAAAGTGTGCCAGTGCGGGGCAATCTTAAGCCGCATCGGTCAAGACACCTGTGAAAAGCTCGACTATATCCCGGCCAAGGTTCGGGTGCAGCGCCACATCCGCTATAAATACGCCTGCAAGGTCTGTGAAGGCGTTGAAGATGACGGTCCCACGGTAAAGATCGCACCGGCTCCGGTTGCCCTGATCCCCAAATCCAATGTGACCGAAGGGCTTTTAGCCCACATAGTGGTATCCAAGTTCACTGATGGCCTGCCACTGTACCGTCAAGAAAAAATATTTGCCCGCCTGGGAGTTGAGCTTGGTCGGGCGAGCATGGCCAACTGGATCGTAAAGGCATCCCATATTTGTTTACCTTTATATGAACTGTTGCAAAATGAAATCCGCAGCGGCCCTTTGATCAATATGGATGAGACCCCCTTGCAGGTGCTCAAAGAACCTGGCCGGGCCAATACGAGCAAATCGTATATGTGGGTGTTTTGCGGTGGTGATCCAAAACATCCCACCGTGTTATATCAATATCGCCCGACCCGCAGCGGCGAAGCAGCTTTAGGCTTTTTAGACGATTATCAAGGCTACATCCAAAGCGACGACTACAATGGCTATGATTATCTGGCGAAAAAAGATGGCATCGTACACTTAGGGTGTTGGGCCCATGCGCGCCGCAAGTTTTTTGACGTGGTCAAAGTTAGGAAAAAGAACCGCGGCAAGCGCGAAAACCCAAAGGGACTGGCGGATCAGGCCCTGGATTATATCGGCCGGTTGTATCAGATTGAAAAACAGATCCGCCAGGATCAGCTATCGCCAGAGCAGATTAATCAACGCCGCAAGGAGCAATCCAGGCCTATTTTGAGTGGGTTTAAAATTTGGCTGGACGCCACCGAGCCCTTGACACCACCCCAGGGGCTTTTAGGCAAGGCCATCAATTATGCCCTAAAGAATTGGGACAAGCTGACAATCTACACAGAAAATGGCTTGCTCAAGCCCGATAACAATGTTGCTGAAAATGCCATCCGCCCATTTGTGGTGGGGCGTAAAAATTGGCTCTTTGCCGGTCACCCCAACGGTGCCAATGCCGGTGCGACATTCTTTTCTCTAATTGAAACTGCCAAGGCCAATGCTCTGGAGCCTTTTGCCTACCTGCGTTGTTTGTTTGAACAATTGCCATTTGTCAAAGAACAATCAGAATATCGACAACTACTTCCTCAATATATTGATCCCAATTTTATTAACCTTTCAGCATGAATCTGGCCGGAAGTGCACTTTATTTGACGCTTACGAACGAACGGGATTTTATGCTCGCTGCAAAAATCGGCAATCCAGTACCAGGCAAACATGCATTCAACGCCAATGACGACATCTTCAAGGTATGGGAAGACGGCATCGAACAACAGCGCAGCATCGGTATCAAGGTTCTGGTGCAATTTGGTTTTTCCCTGGGCATCGATGATGCAGACATACATTTTCCTTGCATGCAGATCGATGCCGCAATAAAATTTGTGTCGCTGATTATAGAATCTCATGAATTGCCTCCTTTTTCGTTCAGCGGGTTATTGGTTGGGGAATCAATAGCTTACACTGGCGAATCAAAGGAGGCAACCAGGTCTGATATTTTCCGGCCGAGAATGGGCCCATAGAGTTGCTCGTC
>JBNLFN010000083.1:0-8678 GCA_050305555.1 Desulfobacteraceae bacterium
CGAAGATAATCAGGCGGCCCTCGCCGCAGTTGAAGGCCACCACCGCATATGTTTTTTGCTTTCCGCTGGTCAATACCTGCTTAAAATATCCACTGTACAATTCGCCCTGCTCGTAATCCCCTGATATTTGTTCAATCAATGACGCCAGGGCATGCTGTCGATCCGCCGGCAATTTTGAAATCCGTTGCCGCAATTCATCTTCCGAAAGGCGTCCTTTAACCTGGTTCAGAAAAAACGCCAGATAATCTGAATAATTGGAGATCCTTTGTTCGAACGCTTTGCTTGAGATCAAATCGAGCAAATTGGGCCTTGGGTTGCCGTTTCCGGCAGCGCCAATATTCTGCCAGAATTGGTCGGCGGCGCCTTTGTTTTGCCACACGACGTCCAGATGACCATCGATCAGCAGGGCAGGGCTTTTGATACCGGAGAGGTCGATGGAAGCTGCCGCACGATTCGGTTGTCCGGTCAATCGGATATGGCGAGGCGGCTCCGGCTTTTCATTGCTGGTTTCATTGGGAAATTGGCGGCTGTCCGATTCAAGGCGTTTCTGATTCGTTAGCATTATCTGCAGCGGGTGTGTAGAATTCTCCATGGGCAGCCCACGTCCTTGCACAGCATACGATTGAGAGAATCGGCCTTGATTCGACGTTTTCTCAAACTCCTTCAAATCATCCTCCTTTGTCAAGCACATTTGGCGGTTTTGGCATGCCCGCGTCGGATGGATGATCGATGAATCTCACTTTTCACCCGTATCACATAGGCCTTGTCGTCAGCGCACAAACGTGCAATGAACCCCAATGTTGCCTAAAAAAGATTGGCAGCGGCTGCGCCTGTTGCGTATTTGTTCCGGCCCCCTCGGACTTTTGCCGCATTGGCGTGAATGCTGAAAAATCAGCGATATGGAGCATCATAGATTGAATTCCTATCAAAAAGAACAGCTTGAAGCGCTGACGATGGTGCGCAGCCACCTGCGGCAAATGAATCCTGCCGGGGTTGATCATCTCAACGCGTCTATGGGCCCATACCATGAATTTCGGCGCAGTTTGGAGCGATTTACGCAAACCCATATGGCCGGCCACTGCACCCGATCCTGCTTCCAAAGCCGGACCAGCGCATGCTGCTCAAGAGACGGCATCATCACCTTCTGGGCGGACGTGGTGATCAACGCAGTATGCGCCACCCCGGAACGGTTGGATCTGATGACGTCGTCCATCCGGCAACCGCTGCGGGCCGAAAAATGCATTTATCTGGGTGAAACAGGATGTGTATGGAAGATCCGGCCTCTGGTCTGCGCCATGTTTGTCTGTGATGCCGTCCAGGCCGATGTTATCGATGCAGATGCCGAGCGGTCGGCGCAATGGCGTCGATTCACGATGCAAGCCAAATCTTTTCGCTGGCCGGACCGGCCCGTCCTGTTTGATCAACTCGAACTGATCTTTCTGGACTTGGGATGCCGCTCTGCATTGATGTACATCAACAACAGTCCCGGCCTCATGCGGGTAAAGCAGAAAGCCGGCGGATCGAACGCTTGAATCCGCACCCGATCATCCCCGTTAAGATGGCAAGCGCGATTGAAATGAGAAAGGAGCAATTAAAGGAAAATGGCTGTAATCACAAAATTCATCGTCGTCCGAAACGGAGTCGAACTCGACAAGGTTTTCGAGATTAAAAAAGAGGCCGAAGCATATGACAAGATGCTCGATGCCGCGGAAAACCTTGCCGCCTTTATCAAGCAAAGCGATCTTCCAATCGATCTCGATGCAAAGACCATCGATGCAGTGGCGATCTGCCTGGCCAAGAATGCGCCGGAAGTGAACAAGATCCTCAAAGGCGTAAAACCTTATCTGCCGCCGGCGGGTGCATCTGAAAAGCCCGAAAAACCGGAACCGGCCAAGGAGAAGAAAACGCCGGCCAAGAAACCCGGGAAAAAACGAAAAACAGATTAGGCCACCTCAATGCCGGCCATTTCCAAACTGCAAGCCAACGCATACGATCGGATGATCGATGCGGCCGCCGATCTTGCGGACCTGCTCGAAGAAGAGGGCAGGATCGAGATGGATGAGTACGCCCTGGAAGAGCTGACCATCTTCCTGGCGAACAAAGCCGGCGAGGTGAGAAATATCTTAGGCAATCTGAAATATACGTGGGATTAGCAGGGAGAAAACCATGTCCAGACTCTTTGAAGAAACGAGGATCAAAAGCCTGACCCTCCCGAACCGCTTCGTCCGATCCGCCACATGGGAAGGAATGGCAAACGAGGACGGAGCCTGCACCCGGCCGCTCATAGAGTGCATGGAGCAGCTGGCCAACGGTGGGGTTGGACTCATCATAACGGGTCATGCCTATGTGAGCGCCGAAGGACAGGCGGGCAGGCGGCAGTTGGGCGTCTACAGCGACGATCTGGTTGCGGGATTGACGGAGATGACCACCGCTGTGCACAAGGCCGGCGGAAGGATCGTCCTGCAACTGGCCCACGCCGGGTGCGTTGCGAACCGGGAATTGAGCGGGCAGGAAGCCTTGGGACCCTCCGCACTGGAGACGGACAAAGGTCCGGTGGGCCGGGAGATGACCGGTGAAGAGATCCGCCGGGTGGTGGACGCTTTTGGCGATGGCGCGGTTCGGGCCGAAAAGGCGGGATTTGACGGGGTGCAGATTCATGCGGCCCACGGCTACCTGCTCAGTCAATTCCTTTCCCCTTTTTTCAATAAAAGAATCGACGCGTATGGCGGCAGCCTTGAAAACAGGCGCAGGATGGTTCTCGAAGTGCTTCAGCGCATCAAAGGCCGTGTGGGGGCTGATTTTCCGGTAATGATCAAGATGAACGCCCAGGATTTTGTGGACGGCGGACTGAGCGCGGATGAAGCGCTGAAGGTTGCCGCGGTTCTTTCCGAGTCCGGAATCGACGCCATAGAAATGAGCGGCGGGACGGCTTTTTCGGGAAAGCTAACGCCGGTCCGGCCCGGAAAGCTCGAATCTCAAGATGATGAGGTTTTTTACCGGCAGGAAGCCGCAAAGTACAAGAAAAAGGTGACCGCTCCCCTGATCCTCGTCGGCGGCATCCGCTCCTTTGCGGTGGCCGAGCGTTTGGTGGAGGACGAAACTGTCGACTACATTTCCATGAGCCGCCCCCTCATCCGGGAGCCCGATCTCATCAACCGCTGGAAAGCCGGGGACTTGCGCAAGGCGGCCTGCATTTCCGATAACGGCTGCTTCAGGCCCGCCGTGGCCGGCAAAGGGATTTATTGCGTCGTGGAGGAAAAGGAAAAAAGAAAACGGAGGACCGATGAAACTTGAGGCCTTGCTGATGCCGGCCTTCCTGGTCGCATTGTTCATCGGGTTTCCGCCGTCCAGTGTTGTCGCGGATAGCGCTGTGGGCGTGCACGAATTGCGGCTGGGCCTTCTGGACCATGACGTGGACGGCCTGTGGAGCCGATCCAAGCGTGAAGAGGGGAGCGATATCAACGCCGAGGTGATTCTGACCCCCAGCCTCAATCTGTGGGGCGGGACCGTCCGCCCCAACCTGGGCTTCAGCGTGAACGACCGGGGGCTCACCAGTAAGGTATATGCCGGCGCGCTCTGGCACTATGCATGGTACAAGCGGTTCTTTTTGGAGTTGGGCCTGGGATTGGCCGTCCACAACGGTGTCACGGACGACGCCTCCCAGCCGGATCGAAAGCAATTGGGCACACGGGTCCTCTTCCGGGTGCCCATCGAGGCCGGTTTCACCTGGAGAGAACGCCACAGCCTTTCGGTGATGTTCGACCACGTCTCCAATGCCTATTTTGCCACTCCCAATCAAGGCATGGACACTGTCGGACTTCGGTACGGATACCGCTTTTGAGCAGCCCCACACCGATCTCTCACTTTAACAAACCTTCCGGGATCACACCGGCCTCAAAGTCGATTTTCATTCCTTTGTGAAGGGCCAGGTTGCACAAGGCCACGCCGTCCACGTAAATATAGGCTTCCGGCGTGTCTGCAATGTCATCGTGCACAGCGGCCCATGCGTGGGCCTTGAGCTGCACCTGCATACTGGCTTCGAACAATCCGGGATCTTTCTCCAGCACAGCCCTCACCATGCGGCAGCGATGGAAAAAGTTGCGGTGAAAACGGTTCTTGGTCGGCTCTCCCTTTTTTTCAAACCATTTTTCCGTGGCCCACGTGTAATCAAGGGCCTTGGCATCATCGCCAAGGAAGATGTATTTCAGGGCGTGCATGTAATTGGCCACCAAGCTTTGAGAATGCCTTGGGTTGCCTGCTTCATCGACTTCGTCTGAAGGGATTTGTGCCCAAACTGCCAAGTGTTTTCCCACCTCAAAATTTGCTGCTAAAAGTGTTGCATGGAAACCGTCGATGGCGTCTGTAATCGTGACAGCAGCCAGATCGGCCTTGTCGCCAAGGAATTTTGTATGGCTTTCATCGTAGGCCATGCGGAAACTTGTTACGATGCAATCAGCACAATGACAGAAAGCCTGCCGTACTTCTCCGATGACATCAGCTCGAAGGGATTTGGCAAGTCCGAGATAAAGATACTCACCGGAAAGCGCAATGTTGATAGCTTGATATTTCTCAATACTTTTCTCTGAAAATTGTCTGTTGTACTTATCGATCCACTTTTTGGCATTAGCTACCCAAAATTCAACCTGTTCATTCCATTCATTGTTATCATTTGATGCCATTTATTTCTTAGTCCTTGTATGTGTTAAATGAATCAATTGTACCAATTTTGTTCCCTTTAAGATCTCTTTCAATGACTTTCACGTCGCCTGTATCTACGTTTGTGTGTGTGGAAATAAGTCTTTTTTCCCCAAGTTGTTCAGCGACTTCTTCCCACAAAGTGATTTCGTTTTCGGTATAAGCCCCGCCAATCCGATTGGATGCGTTTCCAATCTTTTTGGTCTTGTTCTTCATCCTTTTTGCCCGGTTAGCATTATTTTTCTTTGACAACTGTTTTTGTCCCGCCGCATTCGTCGGTAGCTGGGTATTATCGTTAATCGATCCTTTAAACTCGGTCTCCACAAGATTACCATCAGCATCCCGTCCCATGTGGTCCGGGCCGTGATAGCGGTTGACAAAGCCTTCTTCGGGCGTGACGCCCTGCCGGGCAAGCGCCTTTTGTCCGCCGATCTCCCCAACCGCCTCGGTTACCACTTTATTATCCGCATGGGTGAGTTTTTTGCCGGTCTCGGCTTTTTTCAAAATAGCGCGCACTCTCGTTCTTACCGGCTCACTGAGCGTGTCCAGGTGTTTCCACAGCAGCTTGCCCCCTTTGCCCATAACCTTGAGCGCTTTTCCGAAAGCGATATCCGTACCGATACCCACCACGGCCATTCCGGGCGTTTCCGGCACGTCATCAAGCAGGGTCGAGCCGATGGCATCCAGATAGGCGGCTGCATAGTGGCCTTCGCTGTATTTTTGAACGCCGCGTTCGTCAAGGTAGCTCTTTAGTCTGCGTTTGGTGCGCTGGACAAAATTTTCAGGCAACTTGCTGTTGTGGTAGGCGCTCGAACACCCCTTTTCCTCCAGGTATTTCATGTTTTGCTGCCACGCGTCGTTGCTGCGCTTGCGGTCGGAGCCTATATTTTGCAGGAAGGGTGCTTGGTTTTTCCGGGCCTCTGCAAATAGCTGACCTTGGCCGTTGCCGATGATCACATCGCTGCTGCCGGTTTTGATTTTGCCTGAACCGCCGCAATGGGAGGTCCTGTCGCCGATACGCGCTGCAGGATAGCCGTTGATAAATACCGTTGGAGCGCCTTCGGCGATCTCAAAGGTATTGGGACCGCAGCAAGGCGCATGGATTCCTTTGCATCCGGTGAAGGCGGCCGGTTTTCCGTTGATGTAAACGTCCTTGGAAGCTTGCACAATCTTTCCGGCAACAACGTGCGGGCATGCAGTGCAACCATGACTGTCATTGGGGCAGGCGACCGTGTCGCCCAATCGAGCCGCTCCCGGCATATTTTTACCCCCCTTATTTGTGAATGTCACATACAGGGCGATCTACGCCGCTGGCGCAGTTTTTTTTCGATATCTTTTAACCCGTCCTGATGCGTGCAGATGATTGGATGATCCGCTTGTTTTGTCTACTCAGATTGATCAAAGGAGAATCAGATTTGCGATAAAGGCGCAAATAATCAATAATATTCCTATATAAATGTCAATGGTTCTTTTATCTGTGTCAGAGGGACTCATCAGGGAAACCCTTTGATAGTACGTCGGAAAGTGCCCGGTGGTACTGCTTCTCTAATGGGTAATCCCTTTGACTATTCGCTAACTCAACTTTCGGATTTCAAACCCGGCGCTTTGAGCGGGAGATCTGCGCCACACGCAACTTCATTTAAGTGGTGTTAAGGCGCAGCTCCGGGCGGTTCGCAAACTCGCTTCGCTCAAACAGTGCGAACCGCTTATCCTCCACTGCGCCTAAACACCACTAAAATTTGATGCTGATGTGGCGCAGATCTCCCGCTCAAAGCGCCTCACGGTGTGCTAAAAGCGAATACTGAAAGTTGAGATAGTAAAAAGGATATTGTTCGGGTTATCGATTACCATGCTGGCATAATCGGCAATGGTAATGATAGCCTAAATTTGAGCCTTGTGCGATATCTGGGATTGATCAATTGAGTCGACTGCCGTATCCGCCATCGACAACCTACGCCTTGTACACAGACTCGATATTGATATTGGATTGATTAAGAAACCGTTACGTTCAGCGGAGCATAACGATCATTTAAATTTTGAGGATATAATGTAACAAAGGACGTAGACTGGATTTAACAATCGGAACGTGTCAATGAAGATGAGACACTTCGGTCAACAAATTAGACTCTAATTCTTCGGTTTTGGGTTTGTTGATCCATGCCGCCTTGGGCAGTGCATGGGGCTTTGGCACCTTGCCTTTAAAACGTTCAGGGTTTTTCACATAAGCGTTAAGAAGAACTTGGCAACGATCATCATATACTTTCTGAGCCAGGCCGTAATGGACCTGCTCGGGTGTCATTAGGCCGATGCCTGAATGACGGTGCTCTTTGTTATACCAGCGAAAAAACTGTTGGCAAAAGACGCGTGCATCTTGAATGCTGCCAAACCTGCCGGGGAACTGCGGGCAGTACTTGAGCGTTTTGAACTGAGCCTCCGAGTAGGGATTGTCATTGCTCACATGCGGTCGGCTGTGGGACTTGGTCACTCCCAGATCAGAAAGCAAAAGGGCTACAGGTTTTGATTTCATGCTCGGGCCGCGGTCTGAATGCACGATCAATTGATCGGGTTCAATGTGTTGTTTTTCACAAGTATCTTCGATCAGCCGTTTGGCCAAGGCCCCCAGTTCACGTTGGGCGATCATCCAGCCGACAACGTATCGGCTAAAGATGTCCATGATCACGTAAAGGTAAAAATAGGTCCATTTGACCGGCCCTTTGAGCTTGGTAATATCCCAAGACCAAACTTGGTTCGGCTCGGTGGCCAGCAATTCAGGCTTTTGGCAATGACGGTGGCTGACATGCCGTCGGCGCTCTTTAACATCGCCGTGAACGCTTTGAAGGATCCTGTACATGGTGCGGATGCCACACATGTACTGGCCCTCATCGAGCAGTTGGGCATACACCTGATACGGTGATAGGTCGCAAAACCGGTCTGAATGAAGTGTGTCGATGACCATTTGCCTTTCCTGCTCGGTTAATGCCAATGGCGGCCTTGGCCGCTTTACCAATGCGTTGTCGTTGTTGGGCTTTTGCCAGCGGTAGAAAGTTGCGCGTGCAACCTGCAGTGCCTCACAGGCAGCGCTTTTGCCCACTTGGCTGCTGAGCTTTTCAGCAGCCGCGATTAATCGTTTTCGTCGTCGTTGATCTGATCCTGATCCATTGCCAGGATCTGAGATACTTTTTTTTGAACGTCGATAATGATCTGGGCCTTAGCAAGCTTGTCTCGCAATCGGCGGTTTTCTTTTTCAAGCCGGGCCACCTGATCGGCCAGCGGATTTTTCTGGCTTTTTTTACGGCCCCGCTTTTTAGGCGCCAGAGCGTTTAACAGTCCCTTTTCCCGCTGCCGGCGCCAAGTGGTCAGGTTGGATGAATACAGCCCCTCTCGTCGCAGTAAGGCGCCGAGCTGGCCCTGTTCAGTGCAGCTATCGGCTTGTTTTAAGATGCGCAGTTTGTATTTTGCGGTGAACTTGCGCCTTGATTTTTTCTCGGCAACTTCCGGGTCCGGGGCATCAAGGCCGCCCCCGGCGCCTGGGGCTTCTCCAGTCGCCCTACGGGCTCCTTGCGAAGCCCCAGGCGCCGGGGTGGTGCTATCGATAGTGGTCAGTTTAACAGATGAGTTCTTATCCATGGTGATTCTCCTACCCGCCCTACACTAATTTTTCAAGGGTAAGGTGTCTCACCTACATTGGCACAGAGGGACCAAAAAAATATGTGCCTGTCCTCCTTCTTTTAGGCTGCTTAATATTTTCCAGTCGCCGTAGCTCTTTGCCAAAATATCACCTCGCTAAAAGGTTAAGAGTGCTAACGAGTGATTAAGTGGTTTCTGTTTATCACAGTTTTTGTAATGATATGCAGCTGATCTTATCCGCGATTTTTATTCAATATATGTCGAGGATATCCGAAATAAATCAAGAATGTCAAAACCTTTGGCATTTTGCCAACCCAAATGGGCTAACTAGTGTCCATCCAATAATCGGAAAATTT
>JBNLFN010000084.1:0-43894 GCA_050305555.1 Desulfobacteraceae bacterium
GCGAGTTTTAGTGTCACTTAGGCGCAGCGAAGGAAAAGTGCCCCGCACTGTTTGAGCACAGCGAGTTTGCGGGGCGCCCGCAGCGCGTCTTAGTGACACTTGAATGAAGCTGCGCATGACGAAAACCACCCGCTGGCGGCGCCGGCTAGTGAAAACCGAAAGTTGAGTTTTAAGTGAAGGATGGTAATCGATTGAATTCATGAGTTCAGTATAATCGGCAGAATGCGTCAACTTAAAACCTAACACCTAAAACTTAAAACTGTTTTATTTAAGCGTCTTCACTACATTGCGCTGAACTGTCTGCTTATCTTTTAAAGTGTGAGTCATTTTGACGACTTCCAGGCGCCCCTGGGCAAATAGTTGAACGCAGGCTGGATAAAGCTGCCATTCCAACGCCAACCCTTTCTTTTTAATATCGTCTAAGGTGTCTTCATCGCTGATGGGGAAACTTTTCTGGCCAATGATGGGCCCTGAATCCTCACCGTAATCGATAAAGTGCACGGTGCATCCCCCGATTTTGCAACCATATCGATAGGTATCACCATATCCATCCACACCCGGGAATGCCGGGAGCAGTGCAGGGTGAATATTCATGATACGCGGACGCGCCGGATCATTATTAAATCGATCGATAAAATAGGGGGTTAAATTTCGCATAAATCCCGCCAAAACCAATAAATCCACTGAATAGGGAGTGATCTTTTCCAGAAGCTGGGCTTCAGCCACTGCCCGCGTGGTTAAGAAAAATTCCACCTTTGTTGAAGCTGAATGGGGTTTAAAAAAGCATTGTTTAAGCCACATTTCGTCCAGATTAAAATCAGTCGGTGGCACGATTTGGTTTGGTATTTCCCTGTATTGGCGCATAATACCGGCATAATCCACCACAAAAGTCTCAATTTTGTGACGCCGTGCCCGCTCTAAACCCCCCACGCCTTCTACGTCTGAGCCGACAAATACCACCTCGCCGTCTATTTGGCCTGCCTCGCAAGCATCGATTATGGCTTGCAGGTTGGTGCCACCTCCTGAAATCAGTGCGCCGATACGGATCTTGGATGCCATAGCTGCTCCTTTTTCACAAAAATAATGCCGACATGGACCTTTCCACCAAGAAGGCTTTGGGTATACATCAAAGGATGAAAAGGTACCATCCCTTTTTTGGGATACTGGCTTTTATTTAATCGATTTAATAGCTTAACTTAAAACTCAAAACTATATTTGTCTTGGCTATCAGACATCAGCCGTGCTGTCAAAAAAGCTGATCATAAGCGTCAAAGCTCAAGTAATGGCAGATATAACCGATATGGATTCAGAACCTCGCACTATGATTTGGTACACATAATGATAGAGACACCGGATTCTTTAATGAACGCATATGTCGCCCGACAACCGATCTTCACCCGCCGAAAAAAAATATCGGGCTATGAACTCCTTTTTCGTGACCAAACCCAAAAATACAACCCATCCATCGAAGGCGATATTGCCACATCAACCGTACTGGCCAACTCCTATTTTAACATCGGTATGGATGAATTGTTGGGCGGGAAAAAATCGTTTATCAATTTTACCCAGAGTTTGCTGGTTCAGAAAGTGCCCATGCTTTTGCCGAAAGAGTCCACGGTCATTGAGATCCTGGAAGATGTCGAACCTGTGCCGGATCTGATTGCCGCCTGCCAGGAGATGACCCGTCAGGGCTACATCCTCGCACTGGATGACTTTACCTATACGCCACAGTTGGACCCCCTTATCGAGCTCGCCCAGATAATCAAATTCGATTTTAGACTCAGCTCCCTGGATCAAATCCAATCCTATCTGAAACAGATCCCCCAGAAAAACAACATCAAAATGTTGGCCGAAAAAATAGAAACATATGATGAATTCAAAGCCGCCACCCAAATGGGATTCGAATTTTTTCAAGGCTTCTTTTTCTGCAAGCCTGAAATAATCAGCGGCAGAGAAATTCCCGGTTCGCAATTGACCCTGCTTCGAATCATGGCAGAGGTCAATCAACCTGAATTTGACATTCAAAAAATCGAGAACCTAATTACGCCGGACGTCAGCCTATCCTATAAAATGCTACGCTATATCAATTCTGCATTTTTTGCCAAAGCGCAGCCTATCGCTTCCATTCAGCAAGCTTTGGTTTATATGGGAGAGGCAGAAATCCGCCGCTTTGTTTCCCTAATCGCCATGTCGAACTTGGGCAAAGGCAAACCCGGCGAACTGATTCGCGCTGCCTGCATCCGCGGCAAGTTTTGCGAGTTGATGGCCCCGCTTGCACCCGATAAAGTATCTGCTCCAGAGTTGTTCACACTGGGGATGTTTTCGCTCCTTGATGCCATATTGGATCAACCTATGGAACGCATCATGAAAGAGTTGCCTCTGTCCGAAGATATTAAACAAGCATTGATATCGCGCAAAGGGCGGTTGATCGGCTACCTGCTTCTGGCTGAAACTTATGAGCAGGGCATGTGGGGCGCAATGGCCAAAACCACCCAAGTCATGAAGATACCTGAAGATAAGTTGCCTCAATTGTACCGTGAAGCCTGTCAGTGGAGTAACACCTTTTCTAAAGACGATTAGGTAAAAACCGATTTTGCCGTCACTTGCCATGGTTGACAAGTGCAGGGGTTCATATTATTTTGTTCAAACGATTTAAACGCCTCTTTTGAAAGGAACCACCTATTATGGCACAAGGGATAATTGATATTGATGACAGCAATTTTGATACTGAAATTATGCAGTCTGACAAGCCGGCTGTGGTTGATTTTTGGGCGCCCTGGTGTGGCCCATGCAAAGCCATTGGGCCCGTAATGGAGGAATTGGCCGGGAGCTATGGCGAAAAGGTCAAATTTGCCAAGTGCAACGTGGATGATAATCCTGTAACGCCGGGAAAATTTGGGATCAAAGCAATCCCCACTTTAATCTTTTTCAAAGAAGGCAAAGTGGTCGACCAAATCACCGGTATGGTTGCCAAATCAAAATTGGAAGACTCGCTCAATTCACTTTGACCTGTGATGATTTCCCTTTAAGGCACTTGGCTTTAAAGGCATGCAACCCTGAACAGATATCCCCGGACGGCACGAGATCCGCCACTTACAGGCGATAGGGTATGAAATATATATCAACGGCACTCATCGGCATCACACTGTTAATTTTCTCAGGCTGCTCCTGGTTCAACCAGGAGTTAAAAGAGAAACCGGCCCAAGAACTGATTCAAGATGGCATAGATGCTTATGATGATGGGAAATATACATCGGCCATCAAAAATTTTGAACAGCTCAGAGATTGGTATCCCTTTAGCCGCTATGCCATTCTGGCCGAATTAAAAATTGCGGACGCCCATTACCATTTGGAGCAATACCCGGAAGCGATCGCCGCTTACAAGTCGTTTGAACAATTGCATCCCCGTAACGAAGCCATACCCTATGTTATCCACCAAACCGGCCAATGCTATTATGAACAAATAGACACCGTTGACCGAGATCAAACCTCCGCCCAAAAGGCGCTGACCGAATTCAAAAGACTGGTTAAACAATTTCCTGACGATCCTTACGCCCAACAAGCGAATGTGCAAATCATCAAATGCCTGCAAAGCTTAGCAGGCCATGACTATTATGTGGGGAAGTTTTATTTCAAATCCAGGCAATACAAGGCGGCTTTGCAGCGTTTTTTAGCCGTGATCACCAAGTATCCGGACATGGGTATTCATTACAAAGCCTTGTCGTACATTACGGCATGTGAAACGATCATCGCAAACACCCCGGCATCCGGCTCCTGATCAGAGACATTGAAACGCGATTGATAACATCTGCGGATTGAGCCCCTCGGGGCGGTTTGGAAAACACTTCTATTTGATCGACTGATCCACCGGATAGCTGCCCAAGCAACGATACGAGCCGGTGCTTTTTTCTACCTGTGCCAGCACATCGATAATCAGCTCATCATCCATAGCGCCTTCGAAATCTAGAAAGAAACAATAATTACCCGGGTCTGATCGCAAAGGCATAGAAGCAATGCGGGTCAAGTTGATCTTGGCTTCAGCAAATAGACGCAGCACATTAAACAGCTGCCCGGCCTCATGGGCAGTAGCGAAGATAATGGAAGTCTTCTGACCTTTTCCAACAAAGGCTTCCCTTGACAGAAGCAAAAAACGGGTGTGGTTGGCGGCACCATCTTCAATCCCCTGCTTGACAATTTCAAGATCATAAAGTTCGGAGCACAGGGCACTGGCAATGGCAGCAGCCGCTCTTGGGTTCTCCCTGGCCAGCATTTTGGCCGCACCAGCCGTATCGTAATAAGGACGCGCTTCCATCCTGTTTTGTAGTAAAAAACGATTACACTGGGCCAGCGCCTGTGGGTGAGAATATACCACCCGAACTTCGCTGAGTTGTGTTTCCCGCGGGGCCAGCAGACAGTGCTTAACCGGAACTTTAACTTCGCCGATTACTTTCAGATCGGTAGTGGTGAGCAAGTCGTTCACCTGGGTGACGGCGCCTTCCAATGAATTTTCCACCGGAACGACGCCGAGATCAAAGTGACCTTCCTGAACCCCTTGAAACACATCCACGAACTCCAAGCAGGGGATAAAAGCACCACCGGGCACCAGTCGCCGTGAAGCCACTTCTCCATAAGCACCATGCTCGCCCTGGAACGCCACTAGCTCACGCTCCTGATTTTGCAGCCGTTTGCTCTCTTCAATTATGGTACGCAGCAGTTGCCGGGCAAAGGAGCTTTCCACCAGAACCAAGTTCATACGTTGCGCACGTGCCAATACCATCTCTTCACGTTTGGGATCCGCCACACTACTTTTAAACTTCTTAGCTTGAATGGCCATTCCCATGCGTTCTTGTAAAAGCACCAGCAGTTCACGATCGATCTTGTCGATTCGGATACGAATGTCATCTAACTTCATAGCCCTACTCTCTCATCCAATACCCTAAATACCCAGATAGGCTTAGCTACCTGTTAGAAATGGGTTCGCCCTTGGTCAACTTGTATATATAGAAACACAGCGGGTGAGTCAACGGTCAGGCGATTTAAGGTGCTGTTTCCTGCTCAGACCCGGAAATACCAAACACCGAACACGATGGCACCAGCGCATCATCCGGCACCGGCACAGCATTAATAAACGCATCATTGGCATTGTCATTTATTTGTAGTATGCAATGCGGGTTCCCTATCCCTTATTAAGGAGTCAAACATTGCAGCCCGTACATGGCCATTTGGAAATACTGGACCAGGGGTTCGGATTTTTAAGAAACCTCGCCAATAACTTTAAACCCACCGCCCAAGATACTTTTGTGCCCGCGCCGCTGATGCATCGTTGCCATCTGGGCGAAGGCGTCTATATTGAAGGTCAGGGCAAAAAAGGCAATGACAAAAACCAGAACCTCAAGCTGGTCCAGGTCGATACCGTCAACCAGGTCCCTTTGGCGGATTATGCCCGGGTGGTGCCACTGCAAGAACAGACCAGTATCAGCCCCACCGAGAGGTTTACCATCAGCCACGGCGCCGACGATCACATGGGCCGTGCGCTGGACATGATCGCCCCCATCGGCAAAGGACAACGCGGACTGATCATCTCACCTCCAAAATCGGGCAAAACCACCATCTTGAAGCATATGACCAACGCCATCATCGCCAATCATCCGGATTCCGATGTATTTGTGCTGCTGGTAGATGAGCGGCCCGAAGAAGTGACTGATTTTAAACGGGGCATCAATGCCGGTCACGTGCTGCACTCTTCAGCCGATCAGAGCGTGGCGCAACACCTGCGCATGACCCGCTTGACCATGAACACCGCCATCCGCTGCGCTGAAATAGGGCGAGACATAGTGGTCTTCATCGATTCTTTGACCCGAATGTCGCGCGCTTTCAATTCGGAGACCAACAGCCACGGCCGCACCATGAGTGGCGGGTTGGCCGCCGACGCCCTGCAGATCCCCCGTCGGATATTCGGCGCGGCCCGTAACATCGAAGGGGGTGGCTCGCTGACCGTCATTGCCACTATTCTGATTGATACCGGTAGCCGCATGGACGACATCATCTTTCAGGAATTCAAGGGCACCGGCAATATGGATCTGGTGCTGAGTCGCGACTGCGCCGAACAGCGCTTGTGGCCCGCCATCAACATTAAAAACTCGGGCACGCGCAAGGAGCATCTGCTGTTGTCCAAAAATGAGCTTAAAGATATTACAAACATCCGACGGGTGTTGGCCTCAAAAAATGAGGTGGCGGCTCTATCAGACTTTCTAGAGCACTTGATAGGTGGTACAGCGTAACGATTCCTGCTCGTTTACCCATATCCTATGAAAAAGAGTTCTCATTTTTCCCCCTCTTTAATGCTCAATCCGTGTAACCTTTTGAAATAATTCATACCAAACAGCTTGCACAGTTTTTGCTTAGACTTATCTTAAATAAAGGGATGATATGCCCATCCCCAAACGAACCTCAACTCGTTAGAAATCCGTTGACCAACACAACTGATCAGTGAAAGGAGTTTTTTTATGACCAAAGAAGCTCATCGAAACGAAGGGTTGGTGCGGTTGATTGAACAAGGCAAGGATGCCTTTAATATTTCAGAAAATACAGATTTCTACTCTGAAAAGGATTACCGGCAGGCAGAGAAAAAGTTCATCAAACTTTGCGTCATTGGCCGCAAATGTTGATGTTCGCATTTTAATCCCACCACAAAGGGGATCCAGTGAAACAGTATTCCCACGCTTGGTTGGCCTTTATGGCCATCAAAAGACTTGAAGACGCCGATTTAAGTGGCAACAACCGAGTTTATGCGGACAAATTGATCCGCTGGTTTATGAATCATAAAGATGGCGTTATCCGCGGCTCCTGGTATCCGGATTCAGTCATCAAGGACATGGCCAACAGCCATGTGCTCAAATTCACACCCGCCGCATCAGGAGATACCCGTTTCAAGGCGTTGCCCAACACATACCTGGTGCTCAATTACAGCACCACATCTGCACTCTACAACCAACCCTATGAGATTGATCGCAATGACAACCTGCCGGACCGTTGCGAGTCCCTGGCCCACTCCGTCATCGACAATTTGAAAATCCAATACCGGGAGGACAAAGGATCGCCGGTGTCCGGCACGGACAACCATATCGCCCAACTGCTTTTTATGCTCAGCCACTATGTGGCCGATGCCCATATGCCTATGCACTGTGACAGCCGCCGATTTTCCGCCGGAAGCCACATTCATGCCCATATTGAAAAGCAATGGGATGATGAGATACGCCATCACTATCAACTTGACCAGCCCAATCAGCGTTTCTTTTATAATGCCAAAGGATATCCCCTTCGCCATTCACAATCCGGCGCCGCCTATGAAAACTCATTTTTAAACGCCGTGGAAAACACAGTATCCAGCAGACCCTTTCGCATCTCGTGGGGTGACAGCAATAAGAATGTCTGGGATTTTATGACCGCCCTGTGCCAGCACAACTATCTGCTCTCTTATGAATTTATACCGCCCCAATTCAATCACACCCATGTCACGGCTGCCAATTGGGATAGTCTGGGAAATGTATCTTTTCGGGATCTGTCGATAACGGCGCTTGCAGATGCCGTCGACTCCATTGCCAGGATTTGGTTCAAAGTATGGCGTAAGTATGTCAAATGGGAAGAAAATCAGTAGTTGATGTAGAACCCAGATCGCCTCAGCCACAGCACCAAAGTGCCAATTGCAATATATTTATGCAAATTTAATAATACGGTTTTTCTTCACCAGGGGGCAAGCCGCATTCCGGGCAATCCTTCATAACAAAACTGTGCTTTTGCCAAGGTGGGCATAGACAACTGCCGAGGCAAATGAAGGTTACCAGCTGCCTGATGCCCCACCGCCACCAGAGCTTCCACCGCCTCCGGAGAAACCGCCCGAGCTGCTGGACGAACGCCACCCTCCTGATGAGCCCCGGCCTGAAGTAATGGTAAAGCCACCGATGCGGGCGGTGCCTTTAGACTTGAGTTGGCGCTTGGCCTTTTGATACCATTCGCTGCGACCGATTATAATTTTCACCGTCGGATATGCAACCAAGTAGATGCAGAGCAATGTCATGGCGCCTGTAGTGCCCACAATGATAATGGGGAACATGGCCCAAAAAGGAATCAAAAAAAAATAAAGAAACCATCCCACGCCCGGTGTCAACACCCCCAGCACGGTAAATAAGCCGATTATGCCGAAAATAAATGCCCCAAACAGAAAACGCTCCACCAGGGACAAATCGGGACCTTCAATAAACGGCTCCTTGGTTTTGCCGACACGTTGCTGGGGGGGAAGTGAATCATCTCCGGACAGCTGGGCAAGGATGGTGTCCACACCTTGCTCGATGCCACCGTCATAGTCCTTGGCTTTAAAGCGTGGCGCCATGATATCACGAATAATGCGACCGGCTTCCAAATCCGTCAGCAAGCCCTCCAAGCCGTAACCCACTTCAATACGCATGCGCCGGTCGTCAGGCACGACAATTAGCAAAATACCGTTGTCCCGGCCCTGTTGCCCCAGCTGCCACGCTTCAAATACACGGATAGCAAAACCCTCGATGCTCTCGCCGGCCAATGTGGCTACCGTAAGAACTGCCACCTGGTTGGAAGTATTCTCCTCGTGGGCTTGAAGTTTACCGCCAATGCGCTGGATAGCTCCCTGAGACAATATTTCCGCATCATCTGTAATCCGGCCCTGAAAATAAGGAATATCGATTGCCCCTGCGACAAGGCCACTGAATAACAAGCTGGCAGCAACCATCAACCACCACAAACGACAGGCAGAGCGCATCATGCGTCCCCCATTTCCTGTATCAAACCATCGGGTATCCGATTGGGGGTATCAGACGATCCGCAAAAACCCGCTTGGACAAGCACCGCTTCAATGCGAGTGATGCCTTGAACCACGGCTTGGAAATGATCGCCTCGGCGTAAAAGGGGCACCATCTGGTCAATGATGGCTTTAAGGCCCTCAGGTGGGAGGTGGTCGGTCACACCTTTGTCGGGCAAAATAATCACCTGACGCTCAAACACACCAATAACCAGCAGGATCGCCCTTCGCCGATCCGTTTTAAAGAGCGCTTGCTCCAGGAACAGGCCTTGGGCATACTGACGAACTTCAGCCTCAGCTCGCTCAGTATCCAGAAAAAGACGCGCAAAAGTTGGCCAAAACGGGGTGAGCACAGCGGCCAGCGCGCCAGCCCCCAGGACCCATGCCAAGGGAATCAGAACGGATCCAGCCAGTGTCCATTGGGGGTAAAAAAAAGCCTTGGCCGTTAATATCAAGGCACTCAAAGCGGTGCCCATAGCAAACGCTTTCCATGGAATTTCCGGATAGGCGTCGCACTTGCCCACGATGGCGGACAGCAATTCAACGCCCGTTCGACGTTCCAGTCTTTGGAGTTGTTGTACGATTTGCTCATTCTGCGCTTCAGAAAGGTGCATTAAAGGAGTATAGTCAGTTTCAGTCCAGCAGGCAATGGCTAAAAAAGATTGGGCAAAAGCAGTATTAAAAATATTATTCCATCCAAAAAAGGTGCTTAAAATAACAGCTAATTTCAATATAGACTACTATGATCCCAGCGGTCGTAAAATCTATCGGCGACAACGACTGGACGATGACAAGTATTATTGCGAAAATAATGCAGTTTTTATTTTCGATCCTAAATTAAAAAATAATCGATCCTTATCGAACAGATCAAAGAATTAAACAGCAATCTTTTTCATTGACCGGACACAGCGTCCAGTTGCAGCAGCCACACTGCTATCAGCGTCAACCCAATTCCCGGTATAACCACCCATTGTGGAGCTGAAAGCCCCAGCCCCCAGTCGATGGCTGCCACAGCAGATGGGGTCAAAAACGTATAAGCGACCACACGGGTGGGCCCTATGCGAGGTGTGACAAGTTGCAGGATCCAGAAAGTGACTGCCGTAGAGGGGCCCGCCAAATAGGCAATTCCCAGCCATACGCCCGCATCGGGGAACTGGAGCCCACCTGTGCGCCATATGGCAGCTACCCATAAAGCCGCAGTGGTCATCAGCAGACTGAAAAATGTAAAACAGACCCTGGACTCATCGCGCTGCAATTTTTTCATCGACAGCAAATAGACAGCCAAACAGCACGTACCCCCAAAGAAAATCCAATCCCCCCGGGAAATCTGGAATTCAATCAACTGCCCGATATCTCCTCTAAAAATTACCCAGAGTGTGGCCACCATGGACAGAGCCAACACCCATAGTTGCCTGAATCGCAGCGGTTCACCTACCAACCGGCCCAGCAGCACGGTTATCAGCGGTAAGAGGGTATAGATGGTACTGGTATTCAGCGCTGAGGTCTCTTTAAGGGACTGGAACATAAGAATAAAAAAGAAGCCATAGCTTCCACCCACTACACCATAACGGCTCAAATCTTTCCATCCTGGAAACCGGAAGCCCTTTACAAAGGGAAGCATCAGTCCAAAAATCGCCGTTGCGGATAAAAACCGCCAAAAGGTTAATGTTGTAGAATCTTGTCCGGGTGTTATGGCGGCAACCACTGGAAATGATCCGGCAATAATGAAGGAGTAAAGGACCATCCAGAGGTGGGCCTGCCGGTGGGTTTTGGTGTGTAAATGTCTATCCGTCGATGGGAACGGGTCAAGCAATGAGCGATCCGTCATTGAAAGTGGCCTTTCTGAGGGATTTATCACCTGAGGATGTAAAAATATATAAAAATCACAGCCCACCTCACCCCTGCTTTTTTTTATTGCACGCTATAGGTAAACATAGTTACAATTTAGTGTACAGTCCAGACATCAAGAACCCTATCCTCTATGAAGGGACCGTCATTCAAGGCCAATTGTGCAGAACTTAGTCATCCTGTGGAAAAGGATTGGAAAATGCCCGGCACTCAAAACCCATGGTTTAAGTTCGATCAACTGCGTGAGCAGGCCAAACGACTCATACAGGCGCGGCCAGCCAAGGTCACAGAAGACCCCACCAATATTCTGGCATTAATTCAAGAATTAAAAACCCATCAAGCGGAGTTGGAAATTCAAAATGAAGAACTCCATCAGACGCAACAAGAACTGTCTATATTGCAGCGGGAATTTGAAGAGCTATATGAATTTGCACCGTGTGGGTATGTAACGCTTGATGCTCAAGGTATCATTACCCGCGTTAATCATAAAAGTTTTGAGCTGTTCGGTGCAGAAAGAAAACTCCTGACGCGTTTGGCACTCACCCAGTTCATCGCCCCCGGATGGGAAGATCCCTTTTTAAATGCCCTGCAAAAGGCAAAAGAGACCGGTCAAAAACAAAGCATCGAATTACCGATTAAAAGAGCCAACGGACATCAGCCCCTATGGGTTAGGGCGGACATCGAAACGAATCAGGACCTCCCCCATACGGAAAATTTATGGAAAATTGTGCTTATAGAGATCAAGGACCCAACAATCATCGCGGCAATCCAATCAAACGAAGCGCTTCCATTAAAAGACCGCCTTGAACAAGATAACAGATCCAATCAAGCCGCGGACAACCTATATCCCACGGGGGCACAGACTGTCGAAGAAAAGCTTTTTGCCGATCGAGTTAAAAAACTTTCAGAGCATACCATTTTTGGCTGGCTGGGCTCTTTGATCAACGCGTCCATTCTTGCTTTGGTCTTATGGAACGTTACAGACAAAAGACAATTAATCATCTGGTGCGCTGGCATTGTGTTGATCAGTATTTCGCGCATGGTCGTGCAAAAATCATTTAGAAAATATTCATCCAGCAACCATTTATTGAACAAATGGAGATATTATTTCCTCGCAACGCTAACCGTTTCCGGCATCATCTGGGGCTCAACAGGATTTTTACTTTTTCCTTCCCATTCCATGGCCCACCAATCTTTCATCGCCTTTGTTCTCGGGGGCATGGTTGCCGGATCAGTAGCGGTTTTTTCGGTCATGCCCATCGCATTTCTATGCTTCAGCGTCCCCGCCCTGTTGCCGTTGACCGTTATGTTTTTTTTAATGCCTGATCCAGTGCATCTGGCGATGGGATGTATGCTCACCTTATTCTGGTTGCTCATGCTGATGACCACAAAGAAGATACAAAACGATCATTTAAATACGTTTAAATTAAAATACACCAATATCGATCTTATATCCGATCTTGAAACCGAAGTTCAAACTCGCAAGGAAGCGGAAACGAAACTGAAGCAACAAAAAATCGAAATTGAACAAATCGTTCAAGACCGGACAACGGCGCTGAAGGAGAGCCAGCAAAAGTACAAGGAGTTGGTTGAAAATATTAATGATGTCATCTTCACCGTCGATTTGAAAGGCACCGTCTCCTATATCAGTCCTGTAATCGCGGCGCTTTTCGGCTATACCCCCTCCGAGATCATCGACAACAATTTTTCCAAGTATATCCACCCTGATGATCTTCCAAAGGTATTGGAACGGTTCATTAAGGTGCTTGACGGAAAGGTCGTCGAAACAGAATACCGTTTCAAGTCAAAATGGGATGACTACCGATGGGTGAGGGCTTCAAGCCGTGCAATTTATTCCGATAACCAGGTTTGTGGTTTAACGGGCATATTGAGTGACATTTCCGAGCGCAAACAGCTGGAAAACGAGCGAGCGATACTGGAAGGGCAACTCCACCAGGCTCAAAAAATGGAATCCATTGGAACACTGGCTGGGGGAGTGGCCCATGATTTTAACAACCTGCTCGCTGTGATTTTGGGCAACACGGAACTGGCATTGGATGATATATCGAAAGAAGATCCTGTATTTACCGCTCTTCAAGGCATTCAATCCGCAGCGCTGAGGGCGACAGGTGTCGTCAAACAATTGCTTAACTTTAGCCGTACATCAGAACCTGATCTTCGACCCATTGACGCGGCCGCCGTCGTTCAAGATGCACTCCTATTTTTAAGATCCACCATCCCCGCAAACATTGAAATCAAAACAAATTTTAAAGCGACAGATATCACTATTCATGCCGATCCAATCCAAATCAATCAGACCCTGATGAACATTTGCACAAATGCCTACCAAGCAATGGAAGAGACAGGTGGCCTGCTTTCCATCTCAGTAGGAAAAAAGGCCATTGAAAATCGTACCGAAGAGGACCGCATGGGTCTGCCAATGGGAGATTATTTGCGCCTATCCATCGAGGACTCCGGACCCGGTATCGCACCTGAAATGATCCATCGAATTTTTGATCCCTATTTCACGACCAAAGAGATCGGCAAAGGGTCAGGCATGGGCTTGGCGGTGGTGCATGGGATTATATCCATCCACCAAGGCGCAATTATGGTCGAAAGTCAATTGGGCACCGGGACCAAATTTGAAATATACCTACCTGTCCACAGCAGTAGGCCAGAGACGATATGCGCCATATCCAGCGCCCAAACAGTGGGCGGCAAGGAGTCCATTCTTTTTATTGATGATGAGGCATCCATCGCCCAATTAACCCGGAAAACCTTGGAACGCCTGGGCTATTCAGTCGAGACGCATTGCAATCCGGTTGAAGCGCTGAAACGATTTGAAAGCGAGCCGAATTATTTTGACCTGGTCATCACAGATATGGCCATGCCCCAGATGACAGGTGTCGAATTATCGCATCAGATTAAGCGCTTGCGCCAGGATATTCCGGTTATCCTTTGCACAGGGCACAGCGCTTTAATCAATGAAGACAATGCCGGCGAATTGGGTTTGGATGCATTTGTCCACAAACCCGTTAGCAAAAACACTTTGGCCGAGACCATTCGATACGTATTAGAAAAACTTCATGAGCCAAGATAGCCCTCTGCCGAAAACAGCATGCTACTTGTCCCTTGGCAATAGGGGGGGGGCGTGTCCGACGTTTTTTCTTGTCATGCCTGAGACAAATTGATTAAAAAGGTTTATCCATCTTAAACGGGGGTACTTCCTTAAAAGATAGAGGCATCCTTGAGTTTTAGAGGCTCAGTTCGAAAAATTCGTTCAGGAGGGGACATGGATCTATCCACACAATATTTAGGATTGGAGTTGAAAAATCCTATCATCGTTGGAAGCTCAGGTCTGACCAGTTCGCTGGAAAAGGTCAAGCACGCGGAAAAATGCGGTGCTGCTGCCGTGGTATTAAAATCCATCTTCGAAGAAGAGGTGGCACTCGAATTCAAGAACTTTAAAAAGTCAAGCGCAGCCGTGTCCAGTGACGGCAAGTACTTTGAATACGATGGGCGCGTTAACCCAATCGAGTACTATCCTTATATTGCTCGAGAAGAAAAATTAAAGAAATACATCAACCTGGTTGAGGAATGTAAAAAAGCAGTTTCCATTCCAGTGATCGCCAGTATCAACTGCTTTTTACAGTCCATCGAGTGGATCGCCTATGCCAAGCAGTTGGCATCAGCAGGCGCTGACGCCCTTGAACTCAACATGTTTTTCCCACCTACCAATTTCAATCAAAAGCGGACGGACAAGGAAAATGTTTACTTCAAAGTCACCCAGGCGGTAACAGACAAATTGACCATCCCCACGGCCCTGAAAATCAGTCACTATTTCACCAATCTTGGGCCGATGATCCAGAAATTGTCAACCACCGGCATCGGCGGCATGGTTTTGTTCAACCGCTATTTCAGTCCCGATATTGATATCGATAAATTTAAAATCACCAATTCTTTTGTTTTCAGCACTCCATCCGATCTCGCCATCTCCCTGCGCTGGATTGCCATTATGGCAGAAAAAGTGAACTGCGATCTCGCAGCATCAACCGGAATCCACAACGGTGAAGCGGTCATCAAACAGTTGTTGGCGGGGGCCGACGCGGTGCAGGTGGCCTCATGCCTCTATCAAAACGGTGTAAAACATCTGGGTGCCATGCTGGCGCGTCTTGAAGATTGGATGTCGCAGCATCGCTTTAAAAGTATCCACCACTTTAAAGGAAAATTAAGCCAGGATAATAGTGTGGATCCCTCGGTTTACGAGCGGACTCAGTTTTTACGCTACTATGGGGGCAAAAAGGGTGACGCGGATTAAGCAACATGTTCACCCGTGGGTACCCTGCCTTGTTTTCACTTGCGGCTAGCGTATCCTTTTCAACCCGCGTATCCTTTGATCTTACCGATAGCGGACTCCACCGCCGCTACCAATTCACCTGAACGCATAACCTGCCCCATGGTTTCAATCTCCTTGTACAGCTCACGGTCGTTCTCCAGATGCGGGATGTGGTTGCGGATCAGGTCATAAGCCACCCGTGTACCTTTGCCTCCAATAAGCGTACGTTCTTCGTTGATCAGGTCGCAGGCCTGGGTGGCGCACAACAGTTCAATGGCAATGATCTTCTCCACATTGTCCAGAATCTCCCGGGTCTGACGAATGGCAATGGTGCCCATGCTGACGTGGTCCTCCTTGTTGGCCGAAGTGGGAATCGAATCCACACAGGCGGGATGGGCCAGGGTCTTGTTCTCAGAGACCAGGGCTGCAGCAACATACTGACCGATCATATACCCGGAGTTGAGCCCCCCGTTTTTGACCAGGAATGGAGGCAGGCCGCTGAGTTGCGGATTGACCAGGCGTTCGATGCGCCGCTCGGACACGCTGCCGAACTCCGCCAGCCCCATGGAGAGATAGTCGGCGGCCATGGCGATGGGTTGGCCGTGAAAGTTACCGCCCAAAAGGACATCGTCTTTTTCCGCAAACACCAGGGGGTTGGTGGTAGATGCATTGAGTTCAATGTCGATGACCCGCTTGGCGTGGGCTACGGCATCCTTGCTGGCGCCGTGGATCTGGGGGGCGCAGCGCAGGGTGTAGGCATCCTGAATCCGGGAGCAACCATCATGGGAAGCCACGATGCCCGAATCCTCGGTCAAGCGCAGCATATTCTCGGCCGTGACGAGCTGTCCCGGGTGCGGCCGGATTTTGTGAATGTCCGGATCAAATTGGGACTGGCTGCCCATTAAAACCTCCAAACTCATGGCGCAGGCAATATCAGCCATTTTCGACAAACGCACTGCATCATGGACCACCAAGGCGCCGATGGCGGTCATCACCTGGGTGCCGTTGATCAGGGCCAACCCCTCTCCTGCCTCCAGTTCCAAGGGCCGCAGATGGAGTTTGGCCAAGGCCTGGATACCGGACAAGCGTTGCTGACCATAATAGGCTTCACCCTTGCCGATCAGCACCAACCCCAAGTGCGCCGTGGGGGCCAGATCACCGCTGGCGCCCACCGATCCCTTTTCCGGAACCACGGGTGTCAATCCACCATTGAGAAATTCAAGCAGATAGCGCAAGGTTTTGATGCGGCACCCGGAATGTCCCATGGCCAGGTCATGAACACGCAGGGCCATGGTGGCGCGCACCACGTCTTCGGGAAAGGGGGCGCCGACACCGGCGGCATGGCTCATCAGGATGTTTTGCTGCAACTGTTGGGTATCTTCTTCCGAGATGGCGACATCACACAGAGCGCCAAAACCGGTGGTGATGCCATAGATAACCCGTTTCTCTTTGATCCAGCGGGCAATGAGTCGGCGGGCCTTTTCCACCCGTGCTTCACCCTTTGAGGAGATCTCCACCGGTCGATGGTTGCGGGCGATCTCAACGATCTCATCGATTTGAAGATTGGCTTTGTCCAGCAAGATCTTTTTCATGGCTTGCTCCATACCCCTTGTTTCCATCCGGTCTCACGCATCAGCCGGCCAACGTGCGGGGATTCCCAATTCAATTACCGATCTATCGACCCTCGATAGTTTGCAGCACTTCGGCACACTTTTGTTGCGCCCGTTTGGCCATGGCCGCCGCAACGCTCAATACGCGCTTCTTATAGTCCGGGTCCTGGATGCCTTCCATGTTGATGCGAACATTTTGGTATGCGCCCCAGATGCCGGTTTCCAGCGCCCGGGCACCGACCTGAAGATCCGATTTGCAGGCCGGATTGCCGTGGCGGGCCGCCTGACACATGGCGTCCCAGGCTTTGTCGCCCAGTTGCATGGTCTTCAATGGAACTTCAATGGCGATTTTAAGTCCCTGCTGCATCTTTTTCAAGCGGGTCGCTTTTTCTGATTTGGTCTCTTTGGGCATACCGATCCCTTGCATGTATTCGTTGAACGCCTGGGTATCGGCATCGACCATGGGGATCAGCTCCTTAAACAACCCATGCAGGGGGGGGATGATATCGCGCATCATGCTGTCCAGTTTTTCGAATCGGCGCACACCATAAGTCAACTTCGCCGTCATCGCCCCTAATCCGACGCCCATGGCCGCAACAGCGGCAGAGACCGACCCGCCGCCCGGGGCAGACGACCGGGAGCCCACCGCTTCGATGAACCGGCGCAGGCTCATGCCGGCCAGCGGTTCGTCCAAGGGTTCAGCCACCCGATAATCGACGATTTTCTTTTGCGGATCAAAAGGCGCCACAGAACCGAGTCCCAGCCGTTCAACAGCCAATCGAATTTTCTGATCTTCCTCGATGACGAGAAGATTCTCCTTGTCGATGTAGAAATCGGCAGCCATCAGCATCGGTTCCAGGGGCACCAGTCCGACGAGCTCGGAACCGGCCACCCCCACATTCAATGCGGCCGCCTCTTGCTTGACCGCTTCGTACAGCTGATGCAAAGAGGTGGTCTTGTAATCGGTGAGGTTGACGGTCACCTGGGCCAGGTTGTAGTCGTGCACATACCAACCCATGCCTTTGACCGCCTTCAGCCTGCCGGGTTGCGCTTTTCCGCGTCCGGCCTCGCGCAGGTTCAAGGCGATGCGGTGGGCCTGGTTGGCTGTACCCAAAATATTGACATTGTAAGCGATCAAAAAATTACGAGCTCCCGTCACCGTCGCGCCCCAAGTGGGCACAAAGGTCGCGGGTCCGAAATCGGGCCGCCATTGCGGATCTTTCAATTTTTGCCGCAGCCCCTCATATTCCCCCCGGCGGATATCGGGCAGCGCACGGCGATGGTCCTGGGATGCGGCAGCTTCGTAGAGGTAGAAAGGGACCTGGAGCTCTTCGGCCGCTCGTCGCCCAAAGGCCCGGGCCATGTCAGCACACTCCGTCAGGGTGACATTGGCCACCGGAACAAACGGACAAACATCCAGGGCACCCAAGCGGGGATGTTCGCCTGTGTGCTTACGCATGTCGATACGCGCTTTGGCCACGCGGGCCGCTGCCAGGGCACCTTCGATCACCGACACGGGATCGCCCACAAAGGAGTACACCGTCCGATGGGTGGCTGCACCCGGATCGACATCCAGCAGCATGCAGCCGGCTGTGTCGTCGATAGCCTGGGCAATGGCATCGATCACCACCGGGTCGCGGCCTTCGGAAAAGTTGGGTACACACTCAACGATTTTCTTCATCTCACATCCTCTTTAAAGTTGAATCAAAACAATCAAGCCACTCTCTCTCCTTTTTTATACACCGCCACCACCGGAGAAACACCGGCATGGTAAGCGATCATGGCCGGGGTTTCTCCATCCAACAGGAGGAAGTCGGCCTGCTTGCCCACATCGAGACTGCCCACCTGGCCGGCCATACCGACGGCATAGGCTGCGTTGAGGGTGGCGGCTGTTAATGCCTCGGCCGGCGAAAGTGCCATCATCATCACGGCCAGGCCAAAAACAAAGGGCATGGATTCGGTATAGCTGGAGCCGGGATTACAATCAGTCGCCAGGGCCACCGGCAACCGGCCGGCGATCATCTCCCGCGCCCGGGCATAGGGTTTACGCAAGCTATAGGCCGTGGCCGGCAGCAGGACGGCCACCACACCGCGGGAGACCAGTTTGGCCATATTGACATCGCTCACCGCCAGCAGATGATCGGCGGAAACCGCCTCCAGATCGGCGGCCAGCCCGCCGCCGCCGATGTCATAGACTTCGTCGGCGTGAATCTTGATGCCCAGACCCAGCGCCTTGGCGGCCTCTAAAATACGCCGGCTTTGCGCGAGTGTGAAGACGCCTTCCTCGCAAAAGACATCGCAATAACGCGCAATCCCCTGGTCTTTGACGGCCGGCAGCATTTCGTTGACCACCAGTTGGACAAAACGGTCAGGGTCGTGCTGATAGTCTGGCGGCACGGCATGGGCACCCATGAAAGTAGCGACCACATCCAGGGCGGTCTGCCGGGCAATTTCATCGATCACCCGCAGCATCTTAAGCTCGTTGGCCGTGTCCAGGCCATACCCGCTTTTGATCTCAATGGTGGTGGTGCCATTGCGCAGCGCCGACAAAGCATGGGCATGGGTCGTCTCCAGCAACTGCGCTTCTTCGGTGCGGGCCACTGCGCGCACCGAAGAAAGAATGCCGCCGCCCTGTTTCAATATCTCCAGGTAGGGCGTCCCCTGGATGCGCTGGGCAAACTCCGCCTCACGCCGTTGGGCAAAACAGATATGGGTATGGGGATCGACAAATCCCGGAATCAGGCACCGGCCATGGCACTCGGTCTGCCCATCGATGGGCTGTGATCCGAGCGCTTTGAGCAGGCTGTCCTGCTGGCCGATTTTTTCGATCATGCCGTCGCGTACCAACAAGGCACCGTGGGGAAAGTGCTCCAGATCAGCCTGAGCCGGCCCTGCGGCCGGACGCCCCGAATCACGAGGTGTGTAGATAGCGGCATCGCGAAACAGATGGGTGGTCATGGCCCGGCTCCTTTACCGCGGTTTGTCTGCAAAAAAGGTGTCCACCGCCTGATCGATCTTCTGTGGGTCGGCCAGGAAAGGGACCGTGATTTGATCGCCATTGGGATTCTCTTGGTTAAAGGCCATGGCCACCTGCATGGCGTTGGGATTGCGGGCCCAGTTGCGGCGTGCCACACCGCCCATGACATCCCACAATATGGCGGATCGAATAATGTTGTCCACCCGCGGGCTGCCGTCCAACACCAAACCGTATCCACCGTTGATGGCCTTGCCGATGCCGGTGCCGCCGCCGTTGTGCAAGGCCACCAAGGACATGCCCCGGGCGGCATTGCCGGCAAAGCAGTGGGTGGCCATATCGGCGCAAACATTGCTGCCATCGGTAATATTAGCGGTTTCTCGAAAGGGCGAGTCCGTACCGCCGGGGTCGTGGTGGTCGCGACCCAGCATAATGGGGCCGACCTCGCCGTCACGCACCATTGAATTGAACTTCAGCGCAATGCCCACCCGTCCGGCAGCGTCCTGGTACAGGATACGGGCCTGGCTGCCCACCACCAGGCAATGCTGTCTCGCGTCGCGAATCCAAACGTAGTTATCATAGTCTTCCGGCCGGCGCTCGGGATCGATACACGCCATGGCGGCTTGGTCGGTTTTATCCAGATCCTCGGCTTTGCCGCTCAGGCAAACCCAGCGAAAGGGCCCATATCCGTAATCGAAAATCGGTCCCATGATGTCTTCAAAGTAGGAGGGAAAGATAAACCCGTCTTTGACATCCACGCCGTTTCTGGATACTTCGATGACCCCGGCGTCGAACACCGCCTTAAGAAATGCATTGCCGTAATCGAAAAAAAATGCCCCCTGCGCAGATAGTCTTTTAATCAACTCAAAATGGCGCCGCAAGCTTTTATCCACCAGGGCACGGAAACGCTCGCGATCAGTGGCCAGTAACCGGGTACGTTCTTCAAAGGTGACCCCCTGGGGGCAGTAACCGCCGTCATAGGCCACATGACACGACGTCTGATCGGACAGCAGGTCCACATGGATTTTTTGATCGGCAATGTGATCCAGCAGGTCTACGATGTTGCCGTGATAGGCGATGGACAGCGGCTGCCGTTCAACCAACGCCTTGTGGACGGCCTTAAAGATGGTGGTAAAATTATCGGCAGCCTGGTCCACCCATCCCTGGGCATGCCGGGTCTGGATGCGCGATGCATCGACTTCGGCAACAATAGAGACCGCCCCTGCGATTTTGGCCGCCTTGGGCTGAGCGCCACTCATGCCGCCCAAACCCGATGAGACGAAAAGCAGACCGGCGAGATTACCTTTGGGCGCCACGTTGCACATTTTGCGACCGGCATTGATTAAGGTATTGTAAGTGCCATGGACAATGCCTTGGGGACCGATATACATCCAGCCGCCGGCGGTCATCTGTCCGTAGGAGGAGACTCCCATCTGGGCGGCGATCTCCCAGTCGTCCGGATTGTCATACAGACCCACCAGCAGACCGTTGGTAATAATGACCCGCGGATCCCCGGAGCTGGATTTAAACAATCCCAGGGGGTGGCCCGACTGCATGACCAGGGTCTGTTCTTCGGTCAGCGCTTGTAAATATTTTCGGATCAGCCGATACTGCATCCAGTTCTGGCAGACGCTGCCGGTTTCGCCATAGGTGACCAATTCATATGGATAGAGGGCCACATCCACATCGAGGTTGTTGTCGATCATGAGTTGGAGGGCCTTGCCGGCCAGGCAGTTGCCTGCGTATGCCTCCACAGGCCGGGCCTTAATGGCTTCCGGCGGGCGGAAACGATAGCCGTAAATCCGGCCCCTTGAGCGCAACTCCTGCAAAAATTCCGGTATGAGCACATCGTGCTGTTGCTGTGGAATATAGCGCAAGGCGTTGCGCAGGGCCACGGCCGTTTGCGCCTTGCTCAAACGGAACCCCCTGTCGGGCGCCCGGCGAATTCCCTTTTCAAAAGACGGCATATCGGGAAGTTCACTATCCAGCGCGATACGCATGGCGGATGAGATATCTCGATCAATGACCATGGGCTTGCCCCCCTCTGAGCCGAAAGCAGAGAATTGACATGTTGCGTTAAGCGTAAACTGATTCTTGGCACCATGCAATGTAAACTCCATACCAGACTAAAAAAACCATCTTTTTCTCGACATGCGAGGCTTAATCGTTAATATTGGCATAATTAGTTTAAGATTGAAGCACCAAACAACGGGGCATTTCACCGCCCATTCAAAATCCTGCCCGCAGGTTTAAGCCCCATAATAAGAGGTGCGGAGTGCCGCCATGAAACCAAGCCGCAAGAAGGCCTTTCACCGACCTTTCAGGGGGCTCAAAGCCCTGGTTGATCAAAAACGGTTGGATCTGGCGCCCCTGCCTGAATCCAGAATCAGACCTCAACCCAGACTGACCCAGCAACAGGAGGACAACCTGTTCACCCAGGCCATGGGCGATGTCACCCCTTTGAAACACAACCGGCACTGGCAATGGCCGCGCAGGCCGCTGACCATCCTGTCGACCATGAACCGGGAAGAGCAAGAAAGTGTGTTTGCCTTGCACCAATTGATTCAAACCGGACAAGGTTTTGATGTGGCCCAAACCGATGAGTACATGGAAGCGTGCGCACCGGGGGCGGATCCGCGCATCACCCGGCGGCTGCACCGGGGTCGCTATGCCATCCAGGATCATATCGATTTACACGGGTTGTATGTACACGAGGCCGAGCCCGTCCTGCACCGGTTCATCAAACAGAGCATCGAACGGGGTCGCCATGCCGTGCTGATCATCCATGGACGCGGATTAAGATCCCCGCATAAACCCGTGCTCAAGGGAAAAGTCTTCGAATGGCTCACCCGAGGTTCTCTCAGGGCTCTTGTAGTGGCCTTGGCCAGCGCCAAGGCCTGTGACGGGGGCGCCGGCGCCACCTATGTACTTTTGCGCCAAAGGCCTGTAAATAAAAAATACTATATAAATTCATAGAGTTACAAACAATAAGGATCTTGCAAATCCAAGGCCTGGCAGGGAAAATCGATGATGCTTTGAGGATCCAGCAAGGTCACCAAACCTGGATTGCGCATATCATTCCAGACAAACCGCTCATAGACAAGGTCTGGGGCGGGCTGTCCGATGGAAAAGTGCAGATGAGGAAGAATTTTCGCCTTGGAACGACGGGTATCGGCGATGGTTGCGATGATATCGCCTTTTTTCACCCGAACACCGGGTCGTATACCCTCAAGCGGTTCTGTGTGTGCATAGGCCGATAAAAAAGTTTTTTCGGCCCCTTGAGCACTTTCATGTTCAAGGATAATGGCCATACCGAGAAAATCTGCAAACAAGGCGCGGACCACGCCATGGTGCATCACGGGCAGACAGGTTTTGGCGCCGATACGCCGAACTTGTCCGGCGCGATCCGCGTAAAGGCAGAAATCGATACCTTCGTGGGGAAAATCACGCTTCCCCTTATCGCCCCACCACTTGTCGGGAGAGTTAAAACGCATCCCCTGGCAAAAAACCCAGTTTTTGAAATCTTTCGGATCAAAGCCATTTGCGCCGATCAGCATTTCAGTGAACTGGGTTTTCTCAAGGGTCATGATTTTTCCAAAACCACGGCTGTTGTCGTTTCCAGGCCCCTGCCAAAGCGAGCGCAGGGCGGGCGTCATACCACGACTCCCCGGTTGGGCCATCATAAAAATTCAGTCTTTTCATCGGTTGCACGCCATATCGTGATAGGCGTTGACCATGTCGATCTAAATCAAATTTCATCTACGAATTCAAGGTTAGAACCAACTGGCCGATAGAATATGAGTGATGAAATAGGGGCTTGAAGGGTGTGGGTAAACGGCATCTAACGGTCCAATTGCAAAACAAAGACATCCAATCGAAATCGGGACCGGCCGATCGATCCCCGGCAAACTATCTTTATATCCTTAATGATTTTCACATCACCCACAGACAACATGCTGATATGCTTCTATGGTTTTTTGGCACCGGCCATGCGCCATACGATATGCCCCCGTTCGGCGATGGCTTTCATATCTGAAAATAGTCGATTTACAAGATACTGACGCACGCGCAGGTCACGGCCCGGGAAAAGCGAAGCCGATTGGGCCGGGATCGAAAAGAAATCTCGCAAAAACGCTTCATCCAGAGGCCTTCGCCAACAATGGTGTCGAACGGGCCCGCAATATCGCTCTATAGCATGACAAATCCGGGGATAGTCGGTAATGAACCGCGATTTCGGGGGCGGCTCACCGATCCGGTCAAATAGACGGGGCAGCAGATCGTCGCCGTTGCTGTCCTGAACGTCGGGATAGAAAGAGAAGCCGATCGTGCCACCAGGTTTAAGGCATGCCACTGCTTCACGGATAGATCGATCCACATCCGGGAAGATAAAGATCGACGCATTATATACTACACAGTCGAAGATCCGCCGGCCGACACTGGCAGCAAGGCGCTCACCATCACCCACCATTAAGAGGATTTTATCAGATACGCACTGGGCCCTGCCAGCGGCAACCATTTTTTCAGACAGATCCAGACCCAACACGTTGCAGTCGTAAGCGTTACACAACGTGCGGGCCGATATCCCGTTACCGCAACCGACATCCAAAACCTGCGAACCCTGCTGAAGTTCGATGAACACTGCAAGTGCCCGCGTCAAAGTTTCGAACAGGTGATATTTGTCTTCGAAGACCTGATAGATCGAATAACTTTGATCAAAATTTTCGGCAACCTTGCGTTTTAGCTTTTGCTCGAATTCAGCTGTCACCATGGGATCTTCCTATGTAATTACCGCTGTAATCTTCACGCGCTCGTCCCCAATTCTCTTCAGAACCCTTTCACCCCTGCTGATCAGTGGCTTTTTCCAGAGTCTCGGTAGTCAAACAGGCCGCACCCAAAGCGATCAGAGCAAAGACAAAGTAGATCAAAAACGCCTTGGCATATGCCTCGGCCGAGTATCCGGCTGCGGTTTTATCCTGGGCTTCTAAAACAGCCCCCACTATAGGCGGCGTCACTGCCCCACCCAAAAAGGGGAAAAAGTTTACCAACCCCACCGAGGTGCCGGCAATCTCTGTGGGAAACAATTCCTTGGCTGAGGTGAAGGCCACAACCACGATGGCGCTGTTGAACATCCCCAGCAAGAAGCACAGCAGATAGAGCACGGGCCGGTTCATGCCATCGGGGAAGAAGGCCAGGGGGATAGTGAGACACAAGGTAATGATCGAGGCCAGGACGATGACCTTTTTTCGTGAATGAAACACTTTGTCCGACAGCCAACCGCAAAAAGGCCCCCCCACCACCATGGCCAAGGCCAGCATACCGAGTATGTTCCCTGCCTCAGCTTTGCTCAGGCCGTAAAGATGCATCAGATAAGGGCCACCCCACAGCCCGCCGAAGCTGAAAAATATACTGAAGGAAAAGAAAAACCATGCCGCCAAGATCCAAAAAGGCATCGAGGAAAGCACCATCTTCACACCCTGGGCCAGTCCAATGGCCTTGGCATTTTCAGGCGTGTTCCGATCCGGCGGGTTAATTGCGGCGAACCCCATCTCTTGTGGGGTGTTACGCACCAGTAACCCTATGGCCGCCGCCACAACCAGAGTGACGGCACCAATGGTCACAAAGCTGCCCCGCCAGCCGATTTTGTCACTCAGCCAAGCCAATGGACGGGAGGCCGTATAGGCGCCCAGCCCCCCCACCGCCATCAGGATGCCGGTCATTTTAGCAAACTCTTCGGTCTTGAACCACTGGGACATCACTTTCATGGTAGGGACAAAAAGCATCGCCACGCCTAACCCCACCAGTATCCGGGCCAGGATGGCAAATCCCGGAGAGTCAACCATGCCCAGAAAAATGGAAGCAACGCCGGCCAGGGCAAAAAAAACGGTGATGGTCTTGCGCGCCCCCCAGGAATCGGAAAGCAGCCCTGAAGGAAGCTGCATCAGGGCATAAGGATAAAAATAGGCAGCGGCTAAAAACCCTAGCAACGCCCCGCTGGTCCGGAGGTCGGCCTGCATCTCCAAGGCCACCACCGCTGGACAGAGCCGGTGGAAATATACCAGAAGATAGCCAACGGCCAGGAGACAGAAAACGACCCAACGGTAGCTGGCATATTTGGCTGAACCCTGAATTTGGACCATCAACACCTCCTAACATATGTGAGTGGGTCAATCGACTATAATAAAAATAAACGTCTACACCAAGGTCTTTACGGAAATGGGTAATTTTTTATCATGGGTCGAAAATACAATTGACGCCGAGGGAAGGCCATTGGGTCACCCATTGCCTGGTACCTACCAGAAGGATCGCGCCAATGCAGCCGTCCGCTCCGGCGCATCAAAGGTGGCCATGTCCCCCAGCATCACCTCATAGCCGGTAATATCGTTGCGCACCCAGGGTGCATAATTGGTTCGCACAATCAGCACGACTCGCAATTCTAAGCGGCTTTGTGCTTGTTCGACCGCCAGCAGTCCCAAGTTGTAACTGTTGCGGCATAGGCTGCGATAGAAACGCTGGGCATTCATCACACCTTTGGCGAGGGCTTGCCAGTCGCCGCTGGTCAGTCGGCACACAGAGGTCTTGCCCGGATAGACGGCCCAGATTTCATAAAAACCCTCCGGCGCAAAGGCTGCCAGCCAGTGCCAGGGGCCTGTGGTGCCGATGATACGGCGGCCGTCTGCTTGCTCGGCCTTCAGATAATCAGTCAACATCAACCGTCCGGTTTGGGCATGATAAGTCCTTGTTCGATCCATGAAACACGCATGGTGGTTGGAAGCTATGCCATCGGCATGTACTTGCAGATGAGGATGCACCAAAGAGCCGCCGGCCGACGGCAAATGGTTTTGGGTAATGGCCACATATTGCGCCTTGGGATCGCATCGCATGACTTTGCGCAGATATCGCGCACAATTGATAAAGCTATCGGCATAGGCATTTGCCTTTGCCGTACCAATCTCTACAAAATGCCGGTCACCCAACAAACTGACCGCCGAGTATGCACCATACGGAAATAGGTTGGGAAATAAGATGGACGCGCCCTGCTTGAGTCGACCGTCACGGTCCAGATCCTGATGGGTCCGCGGTGTGGTAATTTTAATGTTGCCCGGGCAAAAAGGGCACGACGGCGAGCTTTTGGCGTCCGGGGGAGGTGGCGGCAACACGTCAGCACCCGGTTCGCGCTCCATGCTGCGACTGAAAGTGATGCGGCACTTGCGGCCGGTAAGGGGATGGATGCGCACCTCAACCGGTCGCGTCATTTTATTACCCTGGGCATCTCTAAAGCTTGCCGTGACGGTTCGAGACTCGAACCGCAGAGGATGAGGATCATCAAGCATGGTTCAGATCTTCCTTGGCTGAGCGAACGATAAACTCAGTACACCGATTACTATTTCGCCCATGGGAATAATAATATCAAACTAAATTTCAATACCGATTCCCGGAATATTGACACTTTCACCTCCCGCTATAACTTGAGTATTAATTTTAATAATCCAAAAACATAGCAGAGGCGCATTATGAAAGTTTGCATATTTGGAACCGGCGCTGTGGGTGGCTATTTTGGCGGACGACTGGCGCAAGCCGGCCATGATGTCACCTTCATCGCGCGCGGCAAACACCTGGACGCCATTTTGGCCACCGGTCTAAAAGTTCAGAGCATCGATGGCGATTTTACCATCCACCCGGCAACGGCAACGGATCGACCGGAACAGATGGGCACAGTGGATATCGTTTTATGCTGTGTCAAATCCTGGCAAGTTTCTGCAGCCGCTGAAGCGATGCGTCCGCTCATCGGACAAGAAACGGTGGTCATATCGCTCCAAAATGGCGTCGAAGCCCATACGCGTTTGTCCGATGTTTTAGGTGCCGGACATGTGCTTCCCGGCCTTTGCAAGGTGATCAGTATGATGGTTGCCCCGGGCAGCATTCGCCATACCGGTGCTGCCCCCTACCTGGCTTTCGGAGAGATGGACGGTCAAGCCAGCCAGCGTGCAAAATCCATTGCCCAGGCATTTAAACCATCCCAAGGCATGCGCGTAGACGTCCCGCAAAACATCTACCCCCTGTTGTGGGCAAAATTTATGCTCATCGCTCCCTGGGGCGGTATCGGCGCCCTGACGCGATCACCCATAGGTGTCATCCGCAGCTTGCCCCAAACCCGCCAAATGCTCATAGATGCGATTCGTGAGGTCTATGCGGTGGCCCGTACGATGGGAATCGAGGTGGGGGAAAAAGCCATCGCGGATACCCTTGATTTTATTGACCATCTGCCACCCGAAGCGACAGCTTCCATGCAACGCGACATCATGGATGGCCGTCCATCTGAACTTCACGAACAATCCGGTGCGGTGGTCAGATTCGGCGAACGTGTGGATGTCCCCACACCGATCAATCGCTTCATTTACCACAGCCTACTGCCGCTGGAACAAAAAACCAGAGATGAACTATCATTATAACCCGGTGTGGGCAGGCGGGAATCCCATGACATCGTATCGGAATGACGGGATCTACGGCATCCACCCCTTGGCACATCCTGCCGGCAGAAACCCGTATCCAGGAGGTTATCGCGCAACGTATCGCTAGGTGCAATACGAAGGTTGAATAACTGCCGTTTTAATTCAACCACCGGTCATGCTATATTCGGTTAAAACCATGAGAAACAATGTGAACAACCGACGATCGTTTATCAAATGGTGCACCGCAGGTTTATTAGCCGGTACGGGGATCTATGCCGGTTTGCGTCGCTACAAACGCAACCATGTCCTGAAGATTGTCAAGCACCCCAGCCCCTTGCTGCGTATGGTGTCAAAGCCCATCCCTCGAATCGATGGCAAGATCGCTACCCTGAGTCAACTGATGATTGACACGCTGAGATTTGAAGCGCTGCTTGAATTTTTTTCAAGAGGCTCTTTATATAAAGGGTTGGCTGCGCCTCAGGTCGGCCGGGCCGTCCGATTGATCGTATGCGGCATCTACGGCCGAATGCATGTATTGATTAACCCGGAAATCATCGGCAGGCAGGGAACCTATGCCAGTGAAGAATTTTGCTTGTCGCTACCCGGATATGCCACCCGGATCATAGCGCGTCCCAATGAACTGAAAGTAAAATACCAGCGGCTGGACCACACGAAGGCGACGCTGATCGCCAACGGAAGCGCTGCCGCAGTATTGGCGCATGAGATTGATCATTTGAACGGTGTGCTGTATATCGACTACCGGAAGTCACCCCCAAAGCCACGAACATGAGCATCGGACCTATCCAGTTGTTAATTTATTTGACCAGGGTCTCGGACAAAAATTCAGTAAAACGTTTCCATGATTTTTTATCGGCGTCTGCCCGGTAGCGATCGGATCCAAAAACCGTGAAGGCATGCGGTGCACCGCTGTAGGTAATCATCTCATGGGATACATCACTTTTCTCTAATGCATCGGCAAGTTTTGCGAACTGATCCATTGTTACGGAGGTGTCGGCTGTTCCATGCAAAATGAGGACCCTGCCCCGGGTTTGGGAATAGCTTTGCCCTTCAGGAATACTCAAACCGCCGTGGAAAGTAGCGAATCCTTTCATATCTGCTCCTGAGCGGGCAAACTCGAGCACGGCTGCGCCACCAAAGCAATATCCCATCACCACTGTGTTTTCCGTATGGGCTCCCTTGGATTTTGCTACGTCCAGGGCCGCTTGTATCAAGGTGCGCATTTTCCGGCGATCCTTGTAAAGTTCACCGGTGTGTTGGCGCTTGTCTTCAACCTTAGTGGGTCTCACACCTGCACCGAACAAATCAGCTGCAAATACAGCATAGCCCAAATCCGCCAGCATATGAGCGCGTTTAATTTCATAATCGGTGAGCCCATCCCAGTCATGAATCAGCAAAACCAGGGGCGCACCCTTTTTAGGAGAGACATAGTAACCTTCATAGGGTGAACCATCAACATTATAGGGAACAGCCGTTCCAGCTGCATTCGCCGTGCCTGCAATTAAAATCAAACCCATGATAATAGAAAATATTCTCATTTTATTTCTCCTTTTTCGTCAACAAAATGAGGAGATTGTGTGTGTATAAAATTGGCAGAAGCTGCTTTCAAATTAAATTTCAAGGCCACCGCTCAGCAACAAACGGCCGTTGGAGGAGCATACCATACGAACCTGAAAATACGGTACCCAAACAATAGTCATCCGAATGGCGGTGTAAACATTTAAACGTAACCAAAACGGCTGTTGGTGCTCTACAACATTCAATAAAAAGAAAAGGGAACCGGTGAAGCGTTAACCCGTCGTGCCAAAAACCAGAACAGATTCATAAAAAAAGGTATGAATAGACATGAATATCCGCAGAATCACATCCTTGACCGCAGGTTTGTCCTTTTTGATGATGGCCCTCACCAGTATCATCCTTTATATCGTACCCCAGGGGCGGGTGGCTTACTGGGCCGATTGGCGCATGTGGGGATTGAGCAAAACTGATTGGGGAAATATCCATATTAATCTCGGCGTTTTATTTCTCATTTCTCTTTTTCTGCACATCTACTACAACTGGAAACCCATCACCCAATACTTGAAGGACAAGGCCAAAAAATTAAAGGTATTTACCCCCGACTTCAATACCGCCCTGATCATTACCCTTGCATTTATTTTAGGTACTTATTTCATGCTGCCACCCTTTAGCTGGGTCCTTAATTTGGGAAGCAACATTAAGGATCGCGGTGCAGAAAAATACGGCGAACCGCCTTACGGTCACGCTGAATTATCTTCTCTGAAAACCTTTGCCCAAAAAATGAATCTGGATCTTAACAAAAGCATGGAGCAACTTGAGCGTGCCGGCTTTAGTGCCATAAGTGAGGATAGCACCCTTGCAGCCCTCGGTCAGCAATACGGTGTCCCGCCCCAGCAAATATACTTGGCGATCAAGGATGCAGTCCAAGCTTCTTCAAAAAGCAATGAACCGGAAACTGTCGATTTTGCCATTCCGGATTCGCCCCCTCCGGGCACTGGGAATCTGACGCTGGCCGATTTTTGTGCGCGCTACCATCTGAACATGAAAATCATGGTGCGGGCGCTAAAAAAGCAGGATATCAACGCCGCTGAGGCGCTAACACTTAAGGAAATAGCCGCTGATAAGGGAATCGGCCCCGTGGATCTCTATTATTTAATCAGAGATGCCGCTAAGGCAACAATAGGCGATGGGCATTGACATGGGGTTGAGAAAAGCCTGCGCAGGCAGCAACGACCCCGGACCGGTTTATAACTGACCTATATACCCGATCCACCATTTGTCGTCTTTAAACCGGTCAGTGGACTTTCTATGGAAACAGGCGCCGGGCATTACCGGAGGCGATAAGATCTGCCGCCTGCGGTTTCAATGCCCCCAGGATTTGGCGCACCTTTTTGACTCGCTGCTTGTATTTGCGTATATCCACTCCCTTGCGGCCGAAGTGGAAATCGGTGCCGATCATAAATCTCTCGGGCTGCTCCTCAAACAACATGGCCCAGTCTTGATAAACTTCGCCACGGGTGTTGACCACCGGCGCCAGGTTGCGCCATTTGTCGTGCCTCGGTTCAATTTTTATACTCATTACCAATTGGGGATAGCATGCCAGCATGCGCCGGACATTGACCGTACAGGTCATGGCGGTATGGGAATAGATCAGTTTTAAATCAGGATGGCGGCGGTAGAGCAGCTCCAGGCCACCAAATGCCTGGCGTTCATAAGATTTTCCCTGCGGGTCCACCGGCTCAACATGCAGGTCCATCCACATGCCGCGACGTGCGATCAAGTCGACAATTTCCAACCACGGCTTGAAATCCGGGGAGAACGACAATACGTGCTGCTTTCCATACCCTTTGTTAAAATGGTAGATCGCCAACTCCCCCACCCCGGAAATTTCACCGCTGTCGATTTCACGGGAAAGCATGTCGAGCCTGCGTCTGAGGGCCGAAGAGGTATAACCCTCGTGAGAAGCCCGGTGCAGCCAGGTGGTGATATAGTTACTGCCGCCGAACAGCCTGACGCGTTGCGGGTTCATGGAGCGGATCATGCTGCGGCGCACCCCGCCCAATTCCTGGTTGCGCCGTATACCGTCGTTGGGCGTGGGCATTAAAAAAATACGTTCCACTTCTAATACTTGCAGCATGTCGAGGATCTGCTCCAACTGGAGCCTGTCAATATCCCCCATACCGGCGTCTCTTTTCAGGGGTGGATAGAGGTGGGCGTGCACATCGATCAGCGGCCCCCGGTAGGCGCGCTTTGACTTGCGCACGGCGCGATGGGGATCGCAACGGGTCTGATCCACTTCGAAGGCGGGAAGGGGCAATCCGGACTCGGTTGACAAAGGGTGCGCCATGACCGACCGGATACTGATGCATAATATGCATGCCCAAATCAGTCCCATCATGATCCACATGACCCACGAACAGCGGGTGGCGGTATGATTCAAAGCAAAGTGGTGAAAGCTACGGAATTTCATAATTCATTCATCGGTTTAAAAAACGGATGCTTGAGCAAAATAAAAATGGCCGCCCATTGTTTTCGAATCGATAAAAGTGTTTGACAAATAAGAATAATTATTATTTAGGATAAATATGAAATGTGATAGCAAAAAAGACGAAACACAAGCGATTTTGCATATTTTTCAGCAGCATCGGCTAAAAGTCACCCCCCAACGCGTTGCAATTTATCAAGCACTCCGATTTTCCAGTACCCACCCCACCGCCGATGCCATATATCAAATGGTCAAAAAACAATATCCTCATATCTCTTTTGACACGGTAAATCGCACATTGTTGACCTTGGCCAAAATCGGTATCGTGGAGATCATCGAAATATTTGGTGGTGCAAAACGCTTTGACCCCAATGTATCCAACCATCACCATTTACATTGCACGCAATGTGGTGAAGTTACAGATTTCGAGAACCAGGCCTATGATGAGTTAAATGTACCTGTAGATATTCGCGAAAATTTCAAAGTGACAAGCAAACGTATTGTTCTCAGAGGTATATGCAACGCATGTCTCTCTTAACAGCGTCCATTTGCCCTTAAACCCATCAAACCCAAAACCCAACGAAAGGAGATACAATGAGTAAAACCACGGAAAATTTACAGGCGGCTTTTGCCGGAGAATCCCAGGCCCGAAACAAGTATACGTTTTTTGCCAAAGTCGCCAGAAAGGAAGGTTACCATTACATTGCCAAGATCTTTGAAGAGACAGCCGAAAATGAAAAACAACATGCCAAAGATCATCTCAAGTTGCTCAACGGGATCGGCGATACCGCGGCCAATTTAAAAGCGGCCATGGGGGGCGAAGACTATGAAGTCGAAAGCATGTACCCGGGCTTTGCCAAAGACGCCGAAGAAGAAGGAGAGACCGAAGCGGCCATGGCATTCAAACAAGTTGCCAAAATTGAAGCCCACCACAGAGAGCGTTATAGGAAACTATTGGAATTGGTCGAATCCGGCAATGTCTACAAACGCGAACAGGCCATCAAGTGGAAATGCAGTGTATGCGGGTATGTCCACGAAGGCACCGAGCCGCCGGAAACATGTCCTTCATGCAAACACCCCAAACAATACTACGAACCGGCCAACATGGATTTTTAAAAGTGGCGATGGATGTCACTTCAGGGTCGTTTACACGATCTTGCATAATGCACAAGGCACGTCCGATAACCCGGCGTGCCTGGTTGCAATCCATCTTGATGAGGATTTTGGCATGGCCCATGCCCGGATTATTGATGCCTCTCGAACCGGAGAAGCTAAAGCCATTGGAAACCTGATTGCCGAAAGTATTCGCATTCGATTACCTTTTGGATGGGTAGCCGCCTTTAATGCCCTTTTTGGAGAACACGATTTGCCACAATTGGTTTCTTCTCGATCTGAAACTGCCCGCACAGGACAGCAGATAATAGGTCCACATCCGATAAAAGCGGTCATCATACATGTTCTTGATTTCATCCCAGTTCTGGGTGAAATTATGATGCCACGCCATCAAAGTGGTATCGTAATGGGGACCAAAGCTGTGCCAATCTTCGAGCACCAACAATCCTTCGCTGGCAGCGGCGATCTGACACGCCGACGGCAACATTGAATTGGGAAAGATATACTTCACAATCCATGGATCTGCGGTCTTTGCCGTGGTATTTCTGCCGATGGTGTGCAGCAGGGCCAGACCCTCTTTTTTCAGGCAGCGGCGCAGCACGCGCATGAATTCCCTGTAGTATCTATAACCGGCGTGCTCGAACATGCCGATGGATACGATGCGATCGAAGGTGCCTTTGAGCGATCGATAGTCCTGGAGTTTAATGGTCACATCGAGCCCTCGGCATGATTGTGTCGCATACACGACCTGTTCGCGGGACACCGTAATCCCAAGAACGCTAACCTTGTATTTTTCAGCCGCCCATTTGGCAAAACCGCCCCAGCCGCATCCAATATCCAGGACCGTCATACCCGGTTGGATGGCCAACTTGCTGCAAATCAGGTCCAATTTTTCTTCCTGGGCATCGTCGAGAGTCTTGGCTTGGTTCCAATACGCACAGGAATAGTTCAGTCTTTTGTCCAGCATGCACTCGAAAAGACGGTTGCCGATGTCATAATGCCGTTTCCCAATATCGTATGCCTTTGACCGGCGCTGACCGTTGATCAAGCGTGCTTTAAGGGCCGTGCCGATAACACGCGCTTTTGTTTTGGCCTTTTTGTCCAGTTCGGCACGTAAAATACGCTCAAAAAATTGATCCAGGGCTTCACAGTGCCACCAGCCATCCATGTAACTTTCCCCGATGGCCAGAGAGTTTCCCGTTGAAACCCGCTCGTAAAAATCGGAATGAACCACTTGGATGTCCCATGGCCTTGGTCCGTTAATGCGAACATCGGCTTGTGAAAGAAAACCTTCAATCAGCCTTTTGGCACTCTTTTGCTTTCGCACAAATACCACTTTCAATGATCGTGGGGATGCTTGCCATGGCTTGCACGTGCTTGCCTTCGAAGTATTTTTAGAGACCATTCGCATTTGAATCACCTCCATAATTCAGGTTGCGAAAGCTTAGCCGGTGATAGAATCGGTTCGGGCCCCACCTCGCGCAGGGCCGCCTCCTGGTAGGCACGAAACAGGTCCACGATAAATGCTTCCCATCCAACCGCAAGCTGGCGTGACGCCGGATCCAGCTTTTGGAACGGTGGGTCAGCAGTGTATTGGGCCATCCGACGGCTTAAATCCGTTATTTCGGCTTCAGGGGAGCCTGCCAACAGGTCCGCCACAAACCGGTCGAAAGGGTAGAATCGCGCGGCACGGCCCAAGTCCCGATAGACCTGCATCAAGAGCACATTGCGGGGCCCTTCCCACAATTCATTGACGGCGGCATCACGATACATCCGCGGCAAAGAGGAAAAATCCTCAATGACCCCGTGCCCACCAAAAATACTGATGGCTTTGCGCAAGGCGTCTACGGCATCATAGGCCGCGACCAGCTTCTGGATTATGATCAACTCCCGAAGCAAAAAATGCTTGCGGCGCATCTCCACGGATGCTTGCGCGGGCAGACCGGGATGCAGTTCGCCGCCCAAGTCCTGAAACAAGGCGAATACCTTGCAAGCACCCGCTAAACTGCGTTGCGCCTGGTGGACCAAATCGCGCACCTGCTGGTTGGCCAGAGCCCACGCTGCGATTTTAATGCCGAACACATCCCGGAACTCTGCATAGAGCTGGGCCTCGCGGGCGGCCCGCATCATATGCGCAACAGCGGCAATGCCCACCGTAAGCCGCGACAAGGTCAACACGATACCCACCACGTTGGCGACGCCGCGATGGGTGGGCCCCACCGCATAACACTGTGCACCCTCATAGGTGACCTCGGCCGTGGGCACTTCCACCGTGCCCATTTTCCATTTGATGCGGTTGATGCGAAATCCGTTTCGGACTTCCTTGGCCTTGTTACCCGGCATCCAGGAGGGCACCACAAAGGTACCCACCTCCTCGCAGCCGGACACCTTGGCCGTCACCACAGCGTAATCGGCGTGAATTGCCGAAGTAAAAAATTTAGCGCCATAAAGTCGATAACCATCGCCATCCGGCACGGCTTCGAGCAGATTGGATGGAATGTCCGAGCCCCCCTGGATCTCGGTGACAAATTGCGCGCCAATGCCGAAATCGCCGTCCATGCCCTCGGTGCAATGGTGCAAGATGGCTTTCACCTCCGGACCCTGGTCCTCGGGAAACCTTTTAACCAATGCGATCAACCCTTCTGTACAGGCCATGGGACACATCACGCCGTATTCACCTAACTGGTGCAACAGGTAACGTTTTAGCATGCTTTCCCATGCCGTGACCTTGGAGGAGAACAAGCCTTCGGCGAAAATCTCCTTCTCCAGTTGCACGGTTTCAGCCCCGCGCACGATACGATCCACTTGCCGGTTGTAAGCATCGTAGTGCTCGATGTAAGGCGACTTTTTGGGATGACCGCCGGCATCGCTCAAGGGTCGCCATCGGTAGGACACCTTTGGCGAGAATGCCCGTAATCTGCGATCCAGTCGTTCAAAGGGCTCCTGGGCATAATAGGCGATGGTTTTTTGCAGAAACGGATCGTCGGCGTAGACGTCGATGCTTTGAGAAGTCTGTAACAAGGCGTCAAAGGAATAGGGATTGTCAGGATTGGGAAGACTCATGCCGTGCCTCCTTGGGCCAAGTTTATTGAGCCAGCTTTGACAGGAAAATCCGGTTCATTCAGGAATAAATAGAGCCCGAACAGCTTCGACCCAGCCACAGAACGCGGTAGGGGATACAACTGCAGGTGGTACGCACGGCAATGAGGTACATGACCCTGTAGCCCAACACAAATCAACACCAGGCGCGACGCCGAAAGCTTATTTCATGGTTTTGGGGTCGACCGGACAAGCCTAACTGGTTATAGTTTATCGCCGATACAAAAACTTGTCAAAGCGCAGGCCATTCGCCTATCATTACCCGGGCAATATTTCGACAATACCTGACGCCCGCCTCCCCATATTTTCCGGTCACCGATGGTAATCTTCGGTAATTATTAGTAATGACAAATAATAACATTGACACCTCGCCCGCTCCGCCCCTACATACCGGAAAAGCTTTTCTTCGGGTGCCAAAGCATAGGCTGCAATGGAATCCCCAAAAAAAGACCGAAAATCAAAAAGGAGATGGGCGATGATACCAAAAATGTCGAAGATACTACCGGTGTTTCTCACGATCCTGCTGTTTGCCACGGGAGCTTGGGGTGCCTACCATCACGGGGGAGATACGGATTCGGATCTGTTCGCCTCCGTCTATCCCGAGAAGGTGGCAACCAAACTCGACAGTTGCACCCTGTGCCACACCGGTGGTGAATACGAGAAAAAACCCGGCAAATGGGTCACCCTGGGCAGTTGTCAATGGTGCCATTACATCACCGGTTACGACGAAAATGCTGATTTTGACGCCACCTTGAACCCCTACGGACGCGACTATCGAGAAAACGGCAAAGATGCGGCGGCCCTGCAAGCCATTGAAAACTTCGATTCCGACAACGACCTTTACAGCAATGTGGATGAAATCGTTGCCAACCGCTTTCCGGGTGATGCGGATGACGATCCCAGCAAGGTGCCGGCCCCCTATCGCGTCTATTCCCGTCAGGAGCTGGAAGCCATGCCCCAACACACCCAGTTTATGCTGATGAATACGCACAAGTCAGGTGATTTTTATGCCCAATATGGCGGCGTGGCCATGGTTGACCTGCTGGAAGATGCCGGGATAAGGCCCGATGCTGAAAGTATCCAAGTGTTCGCACCGGATGGATGGTCCCAATACCACCCCCTGGATCCGGATGCGGACCCGCTGTTCTACCATGTCTACGGCCCCTATCCGGAAGCCACGTTCTACTATGACGAGGAGGCCGACGCCGCGATCAGCAGTACCGGTTGGTGCGATTACAGCGCCCCGTCCTGCACCCTTTACAGCCACGGCGATGAAATCGAAGTGGCGGGTGGCCTGCAGATGTTGCTGGCATTGACACGCGACGGCAGCTACCTGACCGATGGGATCCTGAACTTGGAAAACAAACTGGATGGTGAAGGACCCTTCCGTGTGATACCGCCACAGAAACTGCCGGGTCCGCCGGACCAGAGCTCCAAGTTGGAGGGGGAGGGTTACCTGTGGCCCTTTGACGAAAATGCAGACCACAATGCCGGTTTTGCCACCCGGTCGGCGACCATCATCAAGGTCAACCCCCTGCCTGAAGGTACCACAGACATCGACACCGCCGAAGCCGGATGGGAATATGTGGATGAAAATAAAATCGTGGTTTACGGCGCCATAGATCCGCTGCCCACCATCGAAGAAAAGATGAATGCCCTGATTATCAATATTCAAACCATGGACCCACAAAGCTTCACCCATCGCTTCAGCCGCCGAGCTATACTGTGGCGGCTCTGCCTGGCCAAACACCTGATAGCCTGGGGTGCCCATCGCCCGGCCCGCAAAATTCTGGAATGGCACATCTTAAGACGGGTCGATGGCTGCATACTCGGGGACAAACCGGATGGCAACGACTGGATCGCCGATTGCATGGCCCAAAAACAAGTCTACTGGATGACTAATGAAATCCTCGTTCTGATGAACATGCTCAGATAGTGGAACATCAGCCGCCTACATATTGCCGGGGTGCGCCGCAATGGCACACCCCGGTGTATTATGGAACGGCATGGATTTGCGGGCCAATAATCCATATTTAAATTCCCCTCTTCTATTTCCTTCAGCAAGAATCAAAATGTGACCTACAAAATGGGTTGCCTATTGATGCCGATTTATTATTTAATCTTGAAACATGCCCATTTTGCCGTAGTTACTTGATGGACCGGCGGCAATTTACAACGCGTCAAATTGAAATCGCACACATGATCCAGGAGCCCGCATGAGCATACACGCACAGGACACAAAACAGACCACCGCGCCGATTGTTTGCCGCGGTATACGAGGCGCCACAACAGTCAGCGTAAATTCTAAACAAGCCATTCTTGATGCAACACGAGAAATGCTCTATCTCATCGTGCGCGCCAACGACGTACACGCGGATGATGTGGCCAGTGCATTTTTCACCACCACCGCTGACCTGGATGCCACCTACCCTGCTATCGCAGCGCGGCAATTGGGATGGTACGATGCAGCGTTGTTGTGCGGCCACGAGATGCAAGTGCCGGACGGATTGTCAAAGTGTATTCGGGTACTGGTCCACTGGAACACTGTTCGGTCAGCCAAAGAAATCGTGCACGTTTATTTAAAAGGTGCCCAACATTTACGCCCGGACCGAAAAGAGGTTCCCGAAATTCCCCCGGGAGAACTAGAAGCGGCAATTAAAAATATTGATATGGGTGAGTTGAACCCAGATCCAGATAATTCGGATCGATAGGGATCAAAAATGGAAACTATTGTTGCGGCCGATTTCTGCTGGTTGCCCCTGCCGTTACCCTGTTGGTTTTAGCTTGTATTCCGGACGATTTCCTTTCTGCTTATAATAAGGCATCATGGCAGACACATAACCTGAGAGTGTTTTTTCGCGATTTGATGGTGAGGGATGGGTGCTTAGAAATTCAGGGGGGCCTTTGCCGCCCACATTGGCCATTTTTCGCCATAGTGTGACTGCGGCGCGTGGATCATAACCCGCTTTTGCCGCCAGTTCAATGCCGATACGATCCGCTTCCGATTCCGCAGCGCGGCTGTTCGGTCTTTGAATCGCCAACGTGGCGGCGAGCGCCGCCCCTGTCATGGCAACACCTTCGCGGTCACCTACTGCACCAATCGCCGCTATCCCGATGGAGCTGGCCAGGGCCACCGACATCTTCTCAGCCGAATGTTTGGCCAACGCATGGGCGATTTCGTGGCCCAGTACCTGGGCCAACTCGTCATCACTTGGCTTGATTTTCTTTACAAGCCCCGTATAGAGCGCCATCTTACCGCCCGCCATCGCCCATGCGTTCACTGTCTCCGGTTCATCAATGATCTTGATGCTCCATTCCCAATTACGGGTCTCCGGGCGAACCTTGATCGCCTGGGCGATTAACCGCCCGGTAATCCGATTGACGCGTTTCATCAATGCCGGGGCGTTGTCGATCTTGCCATTCTTGGCATAAGGACGCAACATCTCAACATATGCCTCTTTAGAAGCGGCAATGGCCGAATCTTCCGAAATAATCATGAATTGACGTCTTCCGGTCGGGCTGGTGGCGCAGGCACAGATCAGCAATATGCTAACTATCAGAATATTATGTGATTTCTTCATTTTAATCGCCTCTGCTGCCAGCATTCATCCATCTCAGGCGGTTTCGGGAGAACTATTTTTTAATCGACTAATCTTTAAACTGTAAATTATGCCAGGATGCTTTTTAGTTGATAGAATCCTAAACAACTTGAAGTTATGGCTTTTGGGCTTGCCACACCTCTTAATTAATTTTTCATTTCAGATAAAATAACCTTAAGCCTCTGTCCCAGGTTGTCAATTGGGCAACAATTAACCGCCCTCATCGATCAGCGATGGTCCAGGGTTTTCCGGACCACGACGGCCATATCGCGTCTCAAGATGGGTTTGTGGATAATGTCGCTCACACCGTGCTGGGCGATCTTGACTTCATTCATGTTTTCATCGAAGCCCGTACACAGCACAACGGGAAAGCCCGGCCTTATCTGTAAGATCTTTTCAGTCAGATCCAGGCCGGACATTTTGGGCATGACCATATCGGTGACCACCAGGTCAAACTTGTCCGGGTTGTTTTGAAAGGCTTCCAGGGCCTCAATGGCGCTGGTTCTGGCCACGACATGGTATCCCAGCGATTTTAGCATTTTCCCCACGATATCCACAATCATGCTTTCGTCGTCGACAAACAGAATGGACTCGCTGCCCGTGGGAATCGGCTGGTCGAGGATCGCGTCGTAGGTCGTTTCCAGCTCCTGGGCCGGAATCAGTATTTCAAATGTGCTTCCCTCACCTATTTGACTGTGAGCGTAGATGGAGCCGCCGTAGCTCTTGACAATACCATGGACCACCGAAAGCCCCATGCCGGTGCCTTCTCCAGTTTTCTTGGTGGTGAAAAATGGATCAAATATCCTGTGGATGAAATGTGCATCGATGCCATGCCCCTGATCTGAAACTGTCAACCGGATATAGTTACCCGGATTGATATCCGGATAGTTCTGGTGATCACCTGGATATTCAATGGTGATATCCGTTAACATCACCTCGAGAAGTCCGCCTTTCTCGCGCATGGCCTGGGCGGCATTGGTGCAAAGATTCATCACGATCTGATGTAGCTGGGTGGGATCGGCCAGGGCGGATGCCTCTGACAGAATTTTGGAGCGAATCTCTACGGAGGCCGGTATTGACGCCCTGATCAGCTTGAGTGCTTCTTTGACCGGCAGAGAGACCCGGATCGGCCTGAGTTCCTGATCTGTCTCCCGGCTGAACATCAGAATCTGATGGATCAGCTCCTTGGCCCGGCTTCCGGCTTCCATGACCTGACCCAAATAGCCGGAGACCGGCGATTGCGGATCAAGAATGGATAGCGATAATTCCGTGTAACCGGTAATGGCCGAGAGGATATTGTTGAAATCATGGGCGATGCCGCCGGCCAACTGCCCGATCGCTTCCATTTTCTGAACCTGACGCAATTGATCTTCGAGCTTTTTTCGCTCGGTGATATCCTCTTTGACGGCCACATAATGTGAGATAATATCGTCCCCATCCCTGAGCGGGGCAATGGTGGCCTGCTCCCAGAACAACTCTCCATTTTTTTTGCGATTCTTGAATTGTCCCTGCCAAACTCCGCCCGTGCTGATGGTCTTCCAAAGCCGGCGGTACTCCCCTACCGGCGTTTCACCGGATTGAAGGATTCTGGGATTTTGGCCCAGGGCTTCGGCGAAAGAATAGCCGGTGATCTTTGTGAACTCTGCATTGACGAACTCGATCTTGCCTGAAACATCGGTGATCACGATGGACACCGGACTTTGCTCGATGGCCAGGGAAAGCTTGCGGATGGACGCTTCGGCTTTCTTACGCTCGGTGATATCCTGGGATATGCCCAGCAGGTATTTCGGGTTTCCCGATTCGTCCAGGATCGGCAATTTTTTGGTATTCAGAACCCGCTCTTCACCATACCGGTTCCGAATGGTCTCCTCGGAGATATTCACAAGCGCCTTGGTATTTAAGACCACCCGGTCTTTGGCCGTAAAGATATCCGCCTCCTCCCGGGGGAAAATATCGTGATCGGTTTTTCCCAGCAACTCTTTGCGCGAATACCCCACAAGCTGTTCGCCGGCCCTGTTGAACCTCACGAATTTTAACGTTTGCGCGTCCTTTACGAAGATCATGTCGGGTATGTGTTCCACGACGTTATTGAGGAACTCTTCGTTCTTGTGCGAATCGCGATAGCTCAACAGACTGCTCAGACCATCGGCCAAACGCCTGCCAATGGCTTCAAACAACCTCTTTTCCTGCACGGTCCAGACACGGGCCGAGGCGCATTGATGGATCCCGAATTGCCACGGCCTGCCGGCTTTGGGGTAAATGGCCATCGACATGAAACACTTAGAGCCGAACTTTTGCGACATATCCTCGGGCAGCGCATGGGGCGTACCCGGTCCGAAGGATACCGGACCATCCGCAGCAAGCAGAATGCGCATTGTCCCGGCAACCTGCGAGTCCATCGGCATCTCCAGCTTCGAATGCCAGACACCGGGATATTCCGGCTTGCTGCGTTCCATGGGGCAGGACCACGTCGGCGATTCAGGGTCGCAGGGGTACATCAGAAAGGCCCGATCACAATCAAAAGTGGACAGTACCACGTCGAGCAGATCCTTCATCATCTCTTCAAGATCATCGGCACCGTGTATGGCCTGGTTGACCGTGTCCATGCTTTCAAAAAACTTGAGGTTGGCCAACCGCTCATGCTGCGCCCGTTTGAGCTCTGTGATGTCCAACAGGGTGCCAACAGTGCCGGCCACCCGGCCGTTGGCGTCAACAAATGTCGCTTTGTTGAAAATCACATCGTGGTGTTTACCGTCTTTGTAACGACCGTTGACTTCATAGGTCTGCACACCCGGTTGGCGAAGCAACGCCAAATCCATTTCATGGTGTTTGTCGGCGCGCTTCTTCGAAGCCACTTGGTACACGGTTTTGCCCACAATATCTTTTCTCGGCAAGCCGGTGAATGTCTCGAAAGCAGCATTGCAGCTGAGATACAAACCTTCCAGGTCTTTATAATAGACGGGAACGGGTATGGAATCGATCAATTGCTGGAGAAAATAGAGTTGTTCATTCAACCGGATGTCCGCTCTTTTGCGTTCGGTGATATCCACCAGCACGGAGATATTACCGCTGATACGGCCGTCTGCATCGTGCAAGGGAGAGGCATAGATACTGTAATCGATGGGCGTACCGTCTCGCCGCTGCCGGCGCACTTCCAAGCCGTCCAGGGTTCTTCCCTTACGGATCTGTTCCTGAATACCTTCGAACTCCTCCTGTTTTTCTTTGGGCACAGTGGGAAAAGGGCGGCCCATCACCTCTTGTGCGCTCCAGCCGAGCATCTTAGCGGCTGCCGGATTCCAAATCGAATGTACATGCCCGTCCAAGTCCAAACTGATGATGGCCACGGGTGCTGCTTCGATGATCGCCCGAAACATCTCGTTGGTTTGCACCAAAGCCCTCTCCGCCTGCCGGCGCCGCCTCCGGTTGCGCGCCTCGCTTAACGCCCTTAGGACGGCCGAGGGAAGACGCGGCAAATTATGCTTGAGCACATAATCGGTGGCACCCTGGGTCAACCCTTCAATGGCCGCCTCCTCGCCCATGGTGCCGGAGACAAAGATAAACGGAACATCGGGCCGCAATTCTTTTGCCAGCCGCAGTGCAGATAGGCCGTCGTACATGGGCAGTTTGAAATCCGCCAGGATGATATCAAACTTGTTTTTTTGCAGGGCGCGCCTGTATTCATCCTGATCCCGGACAAGGGTGACCTGACAGGGCAAGTCCACCTCTCTAATCTTGGCCTGAATCAGTTCCGCGTCGACCTGATCATCTTCCAGGTGTAAAATGCGGACCAGGGGTTCCATCCATCAGCATTCCTTAACTAAGGGTGCGCATAAAAATTCGGACCTATAACCCAAAACAAGGCGTATCTAAACAGCTTTTTTGGATCTGTAACCGTAGGTCAGTGAACAAGCCGACCCGGCGCACGTTGAGCAAGGGGGGCTTAGCAACCGTTAGATGCAGCGAAGGATCAGCGGGCCGCACGGTTTGAGCGCGTTCGCGAGTTCATAGGGC
>JBNLFN010000085.1:0-3569 GCA_050305555.1 Desulfobacteraceae bacterium
GGACCTGAAAAAGCCTCAGGACCGGTTGTTCGATTCAAGCGACCCCAATATTGCAAATGTCGGAGGGCTTCAGAGTACGGCCCCGCCGAGGGCGCAGCCGTAGTCATCTACTGCAAGCCCTCGGCAACGCCGAATCTGGAGTCCTCCGGCTTTTGCAACATCGGGGACTATTCATACAAGAATCCCGTCAAAGGCGACGAAGCCGCCGCTGTCTCGCGGGTTGGCGCCATGGTGGCGGTATAGGCCATGCGGCCGGCTTCGACGGCCATGGCAAATGCCCTTCCCATGACTTCCGGGTCTTCGGCCGTGGCAATGGCGGTGTTGACCAATACGGCGTCGGCGCCCATCTCCATGGCATCGGCGGCATGGGAGGGCCGGCCGATACCGGCGTCCACCACCACCGGCACCGTGCAGCACTCGATGAGCAGGGCGATGATGTCGCGGGTTTTGAGCCCCTGGTTGGAACCGATGGGGGACCCCAGGGGCATGACCGCCGCCGCTCCGGCATCCTCCAACCGCCTGGCCAGGGTCAGATCGGGCATGATATAGGGCAGCACGACAAAGCCTTCGGCCGCCAGAATCTCGGTGGCCTTCAGCGTCTCCAGGTTGTCCGGCATCAGGTATTTCTGGTCGGTGATCACCTCGATCTTGATGAAATCCCCGCATCCCGCCGCCCGTGCGATCCGGGCGATGCGCACCGCTTCATCCGCCGTGCGGGCGCCCGAGGTGTTGGGCAGCAGGGTGACCGATTCGGGAATGTAGGATAAAATGTTGTCGCCGCCGGCGTCTGCATCCACCCGTCGCAGGGCCACGGTGATCATCTCCGACCGGGATGCGGCCAGCATCCTGGGGATCAGCGCCTTGTCCGCGAACTTGCCGGTGCCGGTAAAGAGGCGGCTTGTGAATGTTTTGCCGCCCAATACGAGCCGTTCTTCCGTCATCTCATCCTCCTCCCACGAAGCTGAGCAGTTCCAGTTGATCCCCCTCCCGGAGCGGGGTGTCCGGCCATCGATCGGCTTTAACCACCTGTCCGTTGTGCTCCACCACCAGGGTCTTGGGGTCCAGTCCCTTGTCCTGAAGATAAGCCGCAAGATTCTCCACCGCAATGCACTCGGACTTACCGTTGACCTTGATATTCATGGCCTCACCTCAAAATAAAAAAACCGTATCCGGCGAATCGGATACGGCAACCACGTTCGGCAGAGAAAAGGCTTTGCTTTGCATTCCGCCCTGATATGACGAGCCGCTTCCCTTCGCCGGTATTAACCGGATCAGGTTCCAAGGGTTGGTAAATTCCTCTCAGCGGAGACCGCACCCCTAGCGTTTTGACGAATCCTAAACACTTCATGCGATAAAATCAACCCTAATAGGTATTCAGGAACAAAAAGCGATAGATAATTTTTGTTTGACATCAACAAACCATTGCAATACAGAGACGGCTGACATTTCAACTCAAGCACCACCACGCACTTTTATTGGCTCAACCAACTATATCGCGCTTTAAATAATCCGGTATGATTTCAGCCCGGCCTGAGATCAATGTTGATTCTGCGACTTTATCGCCGGAAGACTGCTGATTCCTACATAGTTGAGTCGATCGAAAATTATCTTTAGAGCGATTTTGCAGACGGAAAGGAGCCTTTTATGGCCTTCGATGCGTTTATCAAATTCAGTTCCATTGAAGGGGAAAGCAATGATGACCGGCATAAAGGCTGGATTGAAGTGCTCAAGTACGGATTGGGAAAAAGGCAGCGCATCACCAAGGCGCCCAGCAGTTGCGGCGGGGCCTGTGCCGGAAGGGCTGATTTTCTCAATCTGGTTTTTAAAAAGGAGATCGATGCCGCAACGCCCCTATTAGCGCTGGCATGTGCCGAGGGACGCCATATTGACGAAGTGGTTCTGGATATCTGCAGGGCCGGCGGTGAAAAACTGAGCTCCATGCAATACAGGTTTCAAAATTGCATTATCCAACTGGTATCAACCCTGGGAAACCAGAATCAGGGACTGGATCTGGTGTGGGTCGATTTCGGCAAAGTCATATGGGACTGTACCCTGCAGAGCCGATCCCACGGCGGCCCCATGGGCCATATAATGGCGGGCTGGGATCGGCAAACCAATTCAAGAGCATAACCTTCATCCGGGGAACAGGAAAACATTTTGGAAAAAATCGGAATTTTTGGTGAATATTTTCATGGCGGCAACGAGTACGCCATCAGGCATTTTTCCGAAACGGATTACTGCGACGATGAAGTGATGCATTTTGATCATAAAGAACAACTAAGGGCATACCTGTTAAACCTGCAAAAAGATCCCACCACCTGGACCGTCCTGAACACCGTGGCCAGGAATTTCGGCCTCGACCCTTGCCAAACAACGATCGACATTTGCGACAAGGAGGATTTGGATTATCTCTGCGACAAATTCCTTAGTGAGGAATGGGTCCTTATCATCCGGAAATATCATGGTATAAAAAGCGTAAAGCTTGAGCAGTGTTGTATTGATCTTGCTCAATGGATAAATAAGACTATAACTGCCACTGCGATTACTTCATCAATCATAATCGCCTTGCCCTTTTTTAAGGCCTTTTTTTATCCTTATCCTGAACAAGTCGCGAGTATGGCGTCAGCGGCAATGAGCGTTACAACCTAAGACTGGAAACAATTGGCTGATGCGATTAAAAGCATCAACCATTTTAGTCGTGAACGCATCAGAAAAAGAACAGCAGAGCATTCAATCAGCCATCATAAGAATCGAAAATTGCAGCAGTTGTGGAAGGAAATTTCTTATGCTTTTGCTTAATTTAAAACAAAACAATTTTTATTTGGCAATGTCGCTCCTATTGATATCAATCTGTTTGACAACGAATGTTGCATTCCCAAAAGAGGAAAACAACGCTGACTTTAATCGATCTTTTTTAAATCTCATGGAATCAACACCTAAGGAAAATCGGTATCTTTTGGATGGCTGGAACGATTATTTGACTGAAGTTCTGGGCTATTCCAATGCCGAGCATTTAAAGGTAATTGAACAATTAACCCTTGATTACGCCAAAACCTTTAAAGCATTTGACGAAATGTATGGAAAAGACCTGGAGCAAGACAAAATTCAATATTCGCCCCAATGGTTGGACGATTTGATTGCGAAATTCGGTAAAGATTTCGTTTGTAGCAACAAAAGAGCCATCTTACTGAATCTGATGGTGGCCTTTGATAGAAAAAGTGCAAAGAAATATGATCAAATTGCAAATGATGTTCTTGGAAAAGAACAGATCCTGCACCTTGCCTATGAGAGGTATCTTGGTGTATTTATGAAATATTACAAACAATTAAACGATAAAGATCAAAAAAAAATGAATGCCTGGAAAAAGGTGGCGGAAAAGTATCTGTCTATCACCGGAAAATCCCACTTTGCCTTTATTTATTATGGCAAGCACATGGAAAATAAAGTTCATGATAATGCACTGCAAAAGGAGAACAAAGAGCTTTATATGTATTTTAAGAATGTAGTGCTGCCGTTCGGCAGCGGGGCATTGAGAATCATAATTTCGCCGATCATGGCGAAGATGACCT
>JBNLFN010000086.1:0-16575 GCA_050305555.1 Desulfobacteraceae bacterium
AAAGGTTGAAGTTTAAAGGTGTGGTTGGCGGCCGATAAACAAACCGTTACAACCCAAGCTAACAGGAGGTATGCACATACTGTTGCGAACCACCGCCAAACCTATTTCCGATAGACCCAATACCTTCCCTTTAAACTTTAATCTTTGATCTTTAAACTGATTGCGAATAATCGCGATTTGCAATAAACCAACTGCCGTCAATATACCTTTGTATGGCTTAACCGTCTTCGAAGGTGGCTTGACGTTTTTCAAGAAAGGCGGCGATGGCCTCTTCCAGATCTTGGGACAGCAGCATGCCTGCATTTCTCTGGGCCACATAGGCCAAGCCGTCCGATACGCTGTGGTCCCGGCTATAGTTGAGGGTCTCTTTAATGCCGCGAAGGGCCAGAGGGGATTTTTGCGCCAGCTTGGCTGCCAGTGCCATAACGGCCGTGTCCAGTGCATCTTTGTCCGCATAGACCTGGTTGACAAAACCCATGGATTGGGCTTCCTGACCGGAGAAAACCCGGCCGGTAAAAGCGAGCTCCCGGGCCACCCCCTCCCCCACGATGGGAGGCAGCCGTTGCAGCGATCCGATATCGGCCACAATCGCCAGATCCACCTCTTTTACGGAAAAACGAGTGGATTTGGTGGCATAGCGCATGTCACAAGCAGCGGCAATATCCACGCCTGCGCCCCAGCAAAACCCTTGAATGGCCGCCAGCACCGGCTTTCGACACCGTTCGATGGCATTGGCCGAATCTTGAAGTGACGTAATAAACTGTCTGAGAAATTCTTGTCTGCGGCCTTGGGCCAATTGCGCCAATTGTTGCTGCATGTGGGTTAGAAATTCCAGATCGATGCCGGTGGAAAAATGTTTGCCGGCAGCACCCAAGACCCCGACTCGAACCGTGTCGGTATGGTCCACTTCATCAAAGGCTTTGGTCAGCTCCCGCCACATGGACCCATTGATGCTATTGGCTTTGTCCGGTCGGTTTAAGTTGATACGGGCCACCCCATCCTGCGCGGTCATGGTCAGTGTTTCATAATGCGCCATAGACACACTCCCTTATTTACCGGTCTTTAAGACCTTTTCAATATCGGCCACATGCATCGCCGCATGCTCATGGGCCCAATGGATAAATCGTTCCAGGCGTCCGTGGCCGTGAAACGCATGATATCCTTCGCGGTCTAAATCATCCTCCGACATGGCCGCCACCATGTCCATGGTTTTTTGGCGAACCTGTTGGAGCTGCTCTAACAGCGCCTCAAAGCCAAAACCCGACAATTTTACCGTTTGATGGAGATTGAATCTATCGACATCGAAATTTTTGGGTGATCCCTCACCGCCGGCCAGGATGTTACGAAAAAGCCACTGCATGGATCGTTCAATGGTAATCAGGTGCGCTACGACTTGCCGGGTGGTCCATCGGGCACCATCGGGATAAATTTCTCGGTCCAATTGTTCAGTGGGCAGCGACCTGAAAAATGCCACACAGCGATCCAAACCTTGCATAAGGGCGTCGATGATTTGCTGCCGTCTATCCATACTGGCCCACCTTCATGTTGCATTTTAACAATAAGATAAAACGAAACAGGTCATACTTTGGCACATGTAATGGTTATGTTCCCACTGTCCATAGGGGGTCTATCAGTGACCCTGGGCGCTAATCCCCACAGGCAAAGGCCCGTCAAAAATATTCAGTACCCGGTAATGGGAGTCCCGCTGGGCTGGTGTAAATCCGGCGCGGCAAATGATGGTTTTCACTTTCTCCTCGGTGGTGGTCCGCTGGTGACCAGCCTCGAGCAGCACATTTTCTTCCACCAGAATCCCGCCAAAATCATCGGCTCCGGCTAACAGGCCCAGCTGACCGGCAGCCACGTTTTCACTGAACCACGAGGACTGGATGTGGTCGAAATTGTCCAGTACCAGTCGCGCTACGGCAAGGATGCGTATATATTTAACCGGATGGGCGCTGCGGGACACCTCTTTTCCCAACGGGTTGTCACCGGGTTTATACGACCATGGGATGAAACTGGTAAATCCACCAGTTTGGTCCTGCAACGCTCTTAGCGCCATCAGGTGGGCGACGATATGGTCATCGCTCTCCACATGGCCGTACATCAACGTTGCCGTAGTTCGAAACCCCATGCGATGGGCAGCTTCGCATACGGCCAGCCATTGCTCGGTGGTGGCTTTGCGCGGGGCAATGCGCTGTCTGACCGACTCGATCAGCACTTCGGCACCACCGCCGGGGATGGTACGCACCCCCGTGTTGTAAACCGCGGTCAGGACATCCGCTACCTCGCACTGTTCCTGCTGAGCCATAAAGATATATTCAGCCGGACTGAAGGGGTGAATATGAATGTCGGGCACCGCCGATTGAATGGCATGGATATATGCCAGCCACTCATTCAACCCGATCTCGGGGTTGTGACCGCCTTGCAACAGCACTGTAGTGGCACCCAAGTCCGCTGCATGTCTCACTTTGGCAGCCACTTCATCCGGGCTCAAAGTGAAGGCGCCCGGATCTTGCGGTGGACGACAAAAGGCACAGAAGCGACATTGGGTGACACATATATTGGTATAATTGGGATTGGTGTCATAGACAAAGGTGACCCGTGGTTCCGGATAGCGGCGCATGCGTTCTTGATGCGCGCTTGCCATCAATTCTCCTAAAGGGGCCTTGACCAGCAGTTCTAAAGCCTGTTGGCGATCCAGGCGTTCCGGGCTATGCGTACCTTGTTGCAGCGATTTCATCACACGCTTTCTATCAATTTGTTTTCTGATCCTCTGGTGCAGCCAGGGGAAACAACGGCTCCACAACGTGTTGAGTCAACTCTTGGGTAAACAGGCGCTGGGCGTCATCATCTTCTTGGGTTAAGCAGCGGCGAATCACTTTCAAGTAGCGTGCGACCATCTCCAAAGGCAAGTCCAGTTGCCTGGCCACCCAGGGCGTCGCTTTTTCAATAAGCATCGGCTCTTGGTCGGCAAAGATATGCAGCCACTGCTGCAATGCGCCTTTGATCTTTTCCGGTGCGTCTTTACGCACAACCCAGCGGGCAAAGACAAAGGGCAATTGAAAACGCGCATACCACAGCGCCGCCAGATCCGCCACATGGGTATAGCCTTGCGCAGTTACACCGTTTTCTTCATAAGCCCGGGCCCATTGCAAGGCGGTGTCACCAATAACCAGGTATCCATTGGAGGCGGCACCGGGCGGCACGAGAGATGGCATGGCGTCAAAGCCGTGCTGGTACCCCAGCAACAGATAAAGTAATCGCACGCTGGAGGCCGACTCACCGGTGAGACCGATGGTCAGGGGTGCGCAGAACGTATCCAATGGTCGGTCGGAAAAAAAGAGCACACTTAAAGCGCGCTGCCGAACGGCAATGCCAAAGCGGCCCAAGGGGATCACCTCATCCCCCAGTGCCGGCAACCCACCCACCGGCACCGCCGCCGCCCATACGCGACCCAGCTTGAGGGCCTGAATGCTCTCGCGGGGCAGACAATGAACGAACTCGCCCCCTTCGGGCGGGCCCAGCTCTTGAAACGGGGCCATATTGGCATATGGAATCATGGCGATGGGATAACTCATGAACAGTCGCTTTCTCCAAAAAGGCCGTCGCGTTCCACTGGCACAAATCCGGCCATCTTGATGGTTTCCGTCATCTTCTCGCGGGCCAATCCCTTGGGGGTGGTGGCGCCGGCCAGATGGGCAATCTTCTCTTCTGAAATGGTGCCGTCCATGTCATCAGCCCCCCAACTCAATCCGGCGGCGGCGGTCTCTACCCCGGTCATGGGCCAGTAGGACTTTAAATGGTCCACATTGTCCAATACCAGGCGCGCAATGGCCAGCACCGCCAGGGTCTCCAGGGGCGTTGGACCGTGGGTCTCGAATTTGCCCTCGCCGGGTTGAAAGGCCAGTGGGATAAAGCATGCAAACCCCTTGGATTCATCCTGGGCACGGCGCAGGATGAGCAGATGCTCCACCCGTTCTTGCCACGTATCGCCAAAGCCGAACAGCATGGTGGCGTTGGTGGGAATCTCCAAACGGTGTGCCAGCTGGTGGATGCGGATCCACTCCTCCGGCCCGATCTTGTTCTTCCAATGCTGTGCGTACAAGCGTTGGGAGAAAATTTCAGCGCCGCCCCCGGGCAAAGCGTTCACGCCGGCCGTCTTGAGCTCTTCTAAAATCCGGGTCTCGCTTTTATGGGCAGTCCTAGCAAAGTAGGCAATTTCAACCGCCGTATAGGCTTTGATGTGCAGATGGGGATGGGCTTGCCTGAGTTGGTGCACCAGTGCCAGGTTGCGCTCGTATGGCCATACCTGGTTGAGCCCGCCCACGATATGGGCTTCGGTGGGCTGCAATTGGGCCACTTGATCCATAATTTGCGACTCGCTGAGCACATAGGCATGCGGATCATTTTTCGAGGCCGCATAGTTGCAAAACGTACAGCCGGTGCCACAGATATTGGCGGGATTGATTTGGAGGTTGAACACAAAGGTGGCTTTGTCGCCAAATCGTTTGCGGCGGTTGGCCAGGGCCGCCCTGCCCATGGCGTGCAGTCGATCCGGTGTGATGTCAGCGGCCAAGGCAAATGCCTCTTGTTCGCTCAACCGTTCGGCACGCGCACCCTTGTCCAGAGCCTGATCGAAAATTTTATTGTTCATCAAAATGCAGATCCGTTATTTTTCTCTATTCCGGCCTCCGGCCTGTGGCCGGAACAACCTGGATTGTCGCTTTTATCTATCTATAGAATACCTTAACTAAAATCTTAATATGTAAGACTTAAAACTAATTGATAGCCGAAAGCATGTCACTTAGCGTTCCCGGCAATTACTCCAAATCAATATGGTAATCCGCCCACCTTTCATCCACCCTGCGCTCCACATCCGGATCAAAAGCAACCGGCTGGGGATAGCCTTTTTTCCAGCGGGCGTCAATGAGGATTGGAAAATCAAATAACAGCCGGTTGCCCTTAACCTGATGCCCGGCGGGATGCAGATCGGCGGCTGGATCAAAGCGGGTAAACCACCCCCACAACCGCATGATGGGATCGTGCAAGGGCACATCTTCAGAAACCAGCACATGAAACAGGTATTGGCCGGCCACCGGGTGGTTGCACAACGACTTGGCCAAAGACGGAAGATCGTTAAATCCGGCTTCCACCTTGAGCATTAAAAAGGCCGGGCCGATGGCTACCGCCTCGCGCAATTGCAGATGGATGTCGGTCACCGAAACCGGTAGCTGCGGGGGAGCAGCACGTACAGGGACTTTGCCGCCGGAGATGGCCACCAGGATCAAGCGGCTGCCGGTGTTCATGGCCGGTCCGGTAAAATCAAGGGTGTCTTGGGCCGTGGGCGTCAGCAAGTGAATACCGTCCGCGTTCAAATTGGCCCACAGCGCGCTGCTCACTTCCCTGAAATTACGCACATCCACACCGGCATCCACTGTAATCATCACCTTGGTCATCGAGACCTGACCTTCTCCCAGCATGCCCAAGGTGTATTTAAGTGCCTCACGGGGATAGCGTTCGGTGACGGCCAATACCGCCAGGGGATGAAAACCGGTTTCCGGATAGGCCCATATGTCGGTAACGCCGGGTTTAATTTGGCGCAGCAAGGGTATGCTCAGCTCTTGAAGCGCTTCACCGATGTAATAATCCTCCTGCACCGGCATACCTACCACGGTAGCGGGATAGATGGCATCTTTGCGCGCAAAAACCCGCTGCACCCGAAAGACCGGATAGTCAGCCGCTTCGGAGTAATGGCCAAAATGGTCGCCAAACGGTCCCTCCCGGCACAGATCTCCAGGCGTAACCGTACCCTCCAGTACAAATTCGGCTTTGGCCGGTATGCGGTGACCGCTTGATGGCCTTTTGATCACCGCCAAGGGTCTCTGCATTAAGTAGGCCGCCATAACACGTTCATCGACCCCCTCCGGCAGCGGCGCCACTGCAGAAATCATCAAGGCCGGCGGCCCGCCTAAAATCACACTGACCGGCATGGGCTTGCCCTGGCGGGTGGCTTTGAAAAAATGAAACCCCCCACCTCTTTCGATCTGCCAGTGCATGCCGGTGGATGTCTGATCATAGCGCTGCAACCGATAGATGCCCAGGTTGCCCTGGCCGGTCTCGGGATCGGTGGTGTGCACCAGCGGCAAGGTAAAAAAAGGGCCGCCATCGTTGGGCCAACAGGTCAACACCGGCAGCTTATTTAAATCAGGGGGTTCTGCCCGGGTTTGCATCACCGGGCCACGATACACCGTGCGCATGCGGGCGCGCCACAACCGCAGCAAATCTTTGCGCCCCTGCCATAAATTGCCCGGTGAAGGGGGCATCAGGCGATGCACCACCCGCGCCAGGCGTTCGCCCAGAGCATGGGGGGTGTCACCGCAGGCCATGGCCACCCGTTGGGGTGTTCCAAACAAATTTGAAACCACACGGTAGGGTGAGCCTTTGACATTTTCAAACAGCAGGGCCGGCCCCTTGGCCGCGATGACACGATGCTGGATGACGGTAATCTCCTGGTTCGGATCGACTTCAGCCGCAACCCGCACCAGTTGTCCCCGGCGTTCCAGATCCTCAATAAAAGCACGCAAATCGGCGTACATCAGCGCACATCCTCCCAGGTGGTTTTCAAAGGATGCCCCAAAAGTGCCAGTACACGGTCCACATAGGCATCCATCAAATCGTGCAGACTGATTTGTTGTGGTGTCTGTCCTTTAAACATATAAAAAGGCGGCGAAAGCGGCATCACCGTGGCACCGGCGGCAGCCACCGTGGCACAATTGTTCACCACAATCGGAGTCAAAGGTGTCTCTCGCAGGCACAACAGCAGAGGTCGGTGCTCTTTCAGATGGCAGTGGGCCGCCCGTGTAACGAGGCCCTCACCCAGGCCCGCGGCAATCTGGCCCAGGGTATTCGCCGAGCACGGCAAGATGACCATTCCCACGCTGGGCACCGACCCTGACGCGGGCGGGGCAAACATATCTTCGTTTTGATAAACCCTGTCCGCCAGCTTTTCCAATGCTTCCAGCGGCCCGCATTCGTGGGCATAGATCTGCTGCGCCCACCGGGTGGTCATCAGCACGGTGGGCCAGGGTGATTTTTCCAGCAGCAGACGAGCCGCATAGGCCCCCGAAGCGCCGGTCATGGCCACAATGAGATGGGGACGCATTGCTTCCTCCTGCAAAAGTTTAGTCCTTGTATACGGCCTTTGGGCAGATTGTCATCCCAAAAAGGTATTGGATACCAGATAATGGCGCCGGGATAAAGGGCAGACCGCCAAACAAGAGTAAAATATCATTCCATTCGGCGGGTGTGGGTGTTCACCTAATCCAAATCCATCTCAGTCTCAAGCTTGCTAATTTGGGCTTGTAAACGCGCCTTCTGCGCCGGACTCAATTCAGGATCAGCCAACTGTTTCTTTAAACCCACCAGAATCATCTCCTGCCGGTAGTCATTACATGTATATCTCTTCATCATGCTGCCAATTCCCTGTGGGATAAGAAAGCCATGCAACATACTTTAAACCTTTATCGATGCTTTATCAAACATGAAGAGACTTGTTTCTTCTATGGCCGGACGCTTAAATCGACCGATTGGCAAGGAAGTTGCTTCAATTATACCGATCCAATTGGCACAATCTTGTCCTTGCGAACTCGCCGGTTCTTTTTACCCTATCTTCCTCTATCTCACGCGCACGCTGATAATATGTTAACATACTGTTTTTTAATATTTTTTAATAATATTGGGGAGGAGCTTACCTGCAACTGACATGCCCTCAGGCTGAAAACGTTGCATTTAGGCTCCCTCTCGACGTGCAAAAAAAGAAATTTATGCGCGCCCAAAAGGTTACACCAACCGGAAAGATGGGTTATATGAACAAGCAACATGCGGCCAAAATTTTAGTGGTTGAAGATGATCCCAATGTGTCGGCAGTGTTACAAGCGCGTCTTGAAACCTACGGCTACCAAATTTGTGCAACTGCCGATACAGGCAGAGCTGCCGTTCAGGCCGCTGCGGCACACGGCCCCGATCTGGTGATTATGGATATTTTGCTCAAGGACGATATGAACGGAATAGAAGCAGCCGAAAAGATAAACCAGGAGCAGGAAGTGCCCATCATCTTTCTCACCTGCCTTGACTCTGATGAAATTATGGATCGTGCCATCGAAACCAATCCGTATGGCTACCTTATTAAACCTTATGATAATGGTGAGCTGCGCACCAGTATTGCTGTGGCCCTGATCAAGCATCAGGCCACCCGGGAGCGCGAAAGCCTGATCGGTGAGCTGCAAGAGGCCTTGAAAGAAGTCAAACGGCTCAGTGGCCTGCTGCCCATTTGTGCCTCGTGCAAAAAAATAAAAGACCCACAGGGCAACTGGCAGCCCATTGAAGACTACATCACGGATCGTTCCGAAGCAGACTTCACCCACAGCGTCTGCCCTGTCTGTGCGCGTAAATTATATCCGGAAATTTTCAATTCCAAGAACAGGGATATGGATAAATAGCTTCAAGGTGTCAATGCTATACCAGCAACGGTGTAATCGCCCCGGCAACGCCAGCTAGAGTCGATATGGGAAAGAAGCGATGCCCGATGGGAATAGAAGGTATATACATCAAGACAAACAATCCCAAAGTGACGAGAAAGGCGCCCATTGCCGTAGGCCCGGCATGGGTGATGACCAGAACCACCCCCAAGCAAGCCAGAGCGGCCACATGCGCCATCGCAGCGATGCTTTGGGCACCTGCGGCGCCCAGGGCCGCCGGCAGGCTATGAATACCCGTCCGGCGATCGCTTTCAATGTCCAGCATGGCATAAATAATATCAGCCCCACTGAGCCAGAAGAAAACAAAACCGGCAAACCAAAACACGGCCGCTGAAAAATGCAAGTGGCCTGCCGAAGCGACAAATGCCCCCAAAGGGGCCAATGCCAAACAAAGCCCGATGCCGAAGTGACACAACGCCGTATAACGCTTGAGCAGCGAGTAACCCAGCAAGGGAATCAGGGGCAGTGGTGAAAGGTAGAGACACCAGTGGCCCAGAAGCGCACAAGCACACAGGTAGATGCCCAGCCCGGCAAAAGCGACGCCCAGCGCCGCTCGGGTGGTCATGGCACCACTGGGCAATTCCCGAGTGGCCGTACGGGGATTGCGGGCATCGATTTGGCGATCAAAGATACGGTTGAAGGCCATACCAAAAAGGCGCGCCCCAATGGCCGCAACCACAATGAGCAGTAATGTGCCGGCCGGCGGCCAGCTCCCCTGCCCCCCCAGCCAGGCGCCCGTAAACAGCAACGGCAGGCTGAAGGCCGTATGCTCAATTTTGGTAAAATTGAATAGTTTTTTGATCATACGCCTAACTAAAATCCTTCAAATGCGCATCCAGAAAATCCGCGATTTTTTCGCTGACCCGGGTTAAATTTTTAGCCAAGGTGTCACGATCGGTGGGACCGGCTGCATCGGTAACCCCTTTAAGCAGGGTCCAGGGAGTATCGAACATCACCGCCACACGGGCTATGGCGGCCCCTTCCATATCCACCAGATCCGCGCCCGCGGATAATTGCTCGCGCAGATTCGTATCAAAAACCGGGGTGTCACAGGTGACCAGGCGAACCGATGGCAGGTCCCATACCGGGCTGCCGTCGCTGATCAGCGGCAGGGGCGGTTTGTCGAAAACATGGTGGTCACCCTCCACAGCCGAGGCCACACAGAAAAGGGCCCCCGGTTGATAGGCTTTTCCGTCTTGAAGGGCCCCGCATGCGCCGGCATTGAGGATTTCGTTAACCTTTAGCTCCCGAATCAAGGTCTGGCAGGCGGCGGCCGCCGCCACCTTGCCCATACCGCTGATCGCCACAAGCAGACATGGTTTGGCCGCTATACGGTAAACAGGGAAGGGCCACTGGTCGAGTCGAATGGCCCTGTGGGCGGATAGAAACGGTCGCGCTTCAAATGAAGTCGCAAAAATCAATCCAATCATTGAAGTAAGCCTGCCTGCCGTGCTTTTTGTTCCAGGGTCTTGACCGCTGTATGGCCGATATCCCCCAAATCGTAGCTGAAGTCATTGACGAAGGTTTGGATATGGGCCTGTACGACATTCGCATGCATCTCCTGGGCGTGCGCGAGGATATATGGCATGGCCGCTTCAGGAGCTTTCCGGGCCATGGCAATGCTTTGGCGAATGGCGGTTTCCAAATGGCCGAATAGGGCTTCGGGCAAACGGCTGTGCGCACCAATACACCCCAGGGGAATCGGCAACCCGGTCTGATCTTCCCACCAAGCGCCTAAATCCACCAGGGCATGAAAGCCGGCCTGTTCAAAGACAAAACGGCTTTCATGGATAATCACGCCACAATCGGCTCGCCCCGTCTCCAAGGCCGTAAAAATTTGGTCGTAGGGTAGAAAAATGCGTTCCCGTGCCCGGGGCGCCCATAGTCGAAACAGCAAATGGGCCGTGGTCCACTCCCCCGGCAGTACGATGCGGCAATGGGCCATATCGTCCATCGTGAGCCGCCTGGCACTGATCACCAGCGGGCCGCAGCCGTATCCCAACGCCCCACCACTGGCCAACATGCGATACGCATCTTTGACCATCAACCAAGCAAAAAAGGAGAGCTTGGACACATCCAGAACCGCGTTAAAGGCCATCCGATTCAACGTCTCCACATCATGCAACTGCGCGACGACTTCACAACCGGGAACAGAAACCGCACCGTTGACGAGCCCATTGAAAATGAAGGTATCGTTGGGACATGGAGAAAAGCCTAAGGTGATTTGCTTGCTTGTCATTGTTTTGATAGTGCTGTGGTCCTATGGCGTTAGTAATATTTAGTTCAGTTTTAAGTTTTAAGATATAGACAGAATACCTTCGCTTAAAACCTAAAACTTAAAACATAGAACTCGGGCGGCGCCGGCTTGCTGCTGCTATATCCGGGCGCGTCGATCCGGCATTATTTCCCATTTTTTCGAAACCCGTTCCGCCCGTTCCGCCGCCCATTCCCGTTTCCATTGCTTTCGATGATATCACCGCAGAGGGTCTCCACGGCCGGGTAGCCCAGCAAACCATTGACTTCGCGGTTCAGGGATTCGCCGGGCTGGATGCGCCACTCTTCAGCCATGGCAATATGGGCTTCGACGTTTTGGGGCATCTTTAGCAGGATGATCCCTTGGCAGTCGCCCGGATGCCGTCGCAGCAATTCGTGCAGTTGGTCCAACTGCTCTGGGTCGCAGCGCCCCACATCGATATTGAATTGCACCTTAGCCGTCCATATGGCTTCTGCCTTGGCCGCGTGAATAATGGTATCGGCCAGAATTTTAACCCCTTTTTCATCCTGCTGCACTTTGCCTTGGACCATCACGGGCCGATCATCGCCCAAAAGGTCTTGGCACGTACCGTAGACTGACGGGAAGACAACCACTTCCACACTACCGTGCAGATCCTCCAATTGGATAAAGGCCATCAGCTCTTCGCGTTTGGTACGGATCACTTTGCTGGTGCTGACCATGCCACCGATGCGCACCATCTGGCCCTCTCCTGTTTCCAAAAGTGCGGAAGTATGGACCGTGGCAAACTTGGCTAAAGTTTTTTCATAACGATGCAAAGGATGGCCCGACATATAGAAGCCCAAAGATTCCTTCTCTTTGGCCAGGCGCTCTTTTTCTTCCCACTCGGTAATTTTGGGCAGGCTGGGTACGGTGACCGACAAGGTGCAGTCCGCGCCGTCGTCAAACAGACCCATCTGGGGGTCGCAGCGCTCTTTCTGCACCTTTTGACCGTACTCCAGGGACTCTTCCAGCACTGCCATCATTTGGGAGCGGCGGGCACCCGTGCTGTCAAATGCACCAGAAGCGATCAAGCTCTCCACCACCCGCTTGTTGACCTTGCGCAGATCGACCCGCTCACAAAAATCGAACAGGGAAGCAAAAGGCCCGTTGGCCTGGCGCTCCTCCACAATGGCCTCCACAGCGCCTTCGCCGACATTTTTAACCGCCACCAGGCTGAACTGAATCTTGCCCCCGGAGACCGTAAAGAGCGTGCCGCCGGAGTTGACATCCGGGGCCGCGACTTCGATCTGGTGAGCACGACACTCCTGGATGTACTTGACCACACCGTCGATGGAGTGCATTTCACTGGTGAGCAGGGCCGCCAGAAACTCCACGGGAAAATGGGCTTTTAAAAAGGCGGTTTGAAAGGCGATCAAGGCATAGGCCGCACTGTGGGATTTATTAAAGCCATAGCCGCCGAACTTTTCCATCAGATCGAACAGGGCTTTGGCTTTTTCCTCATCGTGGCCGTTTTGGACGGCGCCTTTGACAAAGCGCTCTCGGTGCTGGGCCATCATCTCGGCGATCTTTTTACCCATGGCTTTGCGCAGGCCGTCGGCTTCGGCCATGGTATAGCTGGCCAGGGCGCTGGCAATTTTCATCACCTGCTCCTGGTAGACGATGACCCCGTAAGTGGCTTTGAGTATGGGTTCCAGTTCCGGCAGCATATACTCGACGGCTTTGCGGCCGTGCTTGCGCTCGACAAAATCATCCACCATGCCGCTGTCCAAAGGACCGGGCCGGTAAAGGGCCACCAGCGCCGTGACCTCATCGAAATTTTCAGGCTTCAAGCGCACCAGCAGATCCTTCATGCCGGAGCTCTCCAGTTGAAAGACCCCGGTGGTGTCGCCGGCGGCCAGCAAACCGTAGGTGGGCGGATCCGAAAAATCAAGGGTGGACAGATCGGGCGGTACCTTGCCCTGCAGCTCGATGAGCTTCAGCGTCTTGTCGATGACCGTCAGGTTGCGCAAGCCCAAAAAGTCAAACTTGACCAGGCCGATGCGCTCCACCAGCTTCATGTCCAGCTGGGTGACCACTTCGCCCTTTTTACCTTTGTACAGCGGCAGGTATTCCACCAGGGGTTTATCGCCGATCACCACCCCGGCTGCATGGGTGGAGGCATGCCGCGGCAGCCCTTCCAATGTGCGGCAAATGGCAATCAACTCGGCCACATCGGGGCGTGAGGCCTCCAACTCGCGCAATTTGGGCTCCTGCTTAAGGGCCGCGTCCAAAGAGATATTGAGTACATCGGGCACCAACTTGGCGATATGGTCCACTTCGGCCAGGGGAATGTCCAGCGCACGGCCCACATCTCGAATGACGGCCCGCGTTTTGAGTTTTCCGAAAGTGATGATTTGGGCTACATAGTCGCCGCCGCCGTATCGCTCGCTCACATATTCAATCACTTTGTCGCGGCCGTTGATGCAAAAATCAACGTCGATATCCGGCATGCTGATACGATCGGGGTTCAAAAAACGCTCGAAGATCAAACCATGCTCAATGGGGTCCAGATCGGTGATGCCCAACGAATAGGCCACCAGGCTGCCGGCAGCCGAGCCTCGTCCCGGGCCCACCGGCACGCCGTGCTCTTTGGCGTAATTGATAAAGTCAGCCACTATTAAGAAATAACCGGGAAACTCCATGCGGTTGATGATCTCAATCTCATACGCCAGGCGTTGGCGATAGACCGATTCATCGGCATCCGGATTTTTGGTCTGGATTATGGCCCAGACGCGCTTGAACCCCGTTTCGGTTTTGCGAACAAACAAGGCCTCGGCTTCCAGCCCGGAGTCATCTTTGAACACCGGAAAGTGGTAGGAATTAAAGTCAAAATCTACTTTACAGCGATCCGCAATGGCCACCGTATTTTCAATGGCGCCATCAAATCTATGGAAGTAATCGGTCATCTCCTGTTTGGACTTAAAGTAGAGCTGATCGGTGCGAAAGCGAAAGCGGCCGCTGTCGTTGACGGTTTTTCCAGTTTGCACGCACAAAAGCACGTCGTGGGCACGCACATCATCTTTGTCCAGATAGTGACAGTCGTTGCTGGCCACCAGGGGAATATCGAGTTTGGCGCTCATCTCGCCCAGGGCGGCATTGACCGTCTCTTGCACCGGAATGCCGTTGTTCTGGATCTCCAGAAAAAAATGATCCGGGCCGAACAGCTCCTGATAGAAGCGGGCCGCCTTTTCCGCGGCAGGGATCTGATTGTTCTTGATCAGTTGTGGAATCTCGCCATGCAGGCAGGCCGACATACCGATCAATCCCTCATGATGGGCGGCCAGCAGTGCCTTATCGATGCGCGGACGGTAGTAGAAGCCCTCTTTTTGAGCCACGCTGGCCAACTTGCACAGGTTCCGATACCCCTGTTGATTTTCCGCCAGCAGGACCAGATGGCCGACACCCTTAGCGTCCAAAGGCGTTTTATCGGCCAGGGTGCGGGGCGCCACATAACACTCACACCCAATGATGGGTTTTATCCCCGCTTTGGTTGCCTTTTGGTAAAACTCCACCACATTGAACATGGTGCCATGATCGGTCATCGCCACCGAATGCATGCCGAACTGCTTGACACGCTCCAGCAGCGCATCCAAACGAATAGCCCCATCCAGCAGGCTATACATGGTATGAACATGCAAGTGAACAAAATCAGCAGCAGCAACAGTCATGGCATTTCCAAACGGGTGTGAGTCGTGAAGTTAAACTTACGCTTTTTATTTTTCTAATTCAGGGTTCGCAAAGAAGATAAATTGCCTTTTAGGCGCCCGGATTTAGATTGGATTTGGCTGATCCGATTGAGCGCAACCACAGGCGTAGCTAAGCTACGTCAAGGATTGCGCGATTGAGGATCAGCCAAAGATGACCTGAAGCCGGGATGCATAAAACGGCAATTTATCTTCTATGCGAACCCCCTATTGATCTATCCTATAATTGGGCGCTTCCTTGGTAATGATCACATCGTGGACGTGGCTTTCCCGCAAACCCGCAGCCGAAATCTTGACAAAGCGGGCTTTCTCGCGCAGTCCCTCGATGGTCCGGCAGCCCACATAGCCCATGCCAGCTTTGAGCCCGCCCACCAGTTGGTGCACATTGGAACTCAAGGTGCCACGATAGGGAACCCGGCCCACGATGCCTTCCGGCACCAGCTTATCATCCGCTTCCTGCTCGGTTTGGTAGTAGCGGTCCTTGCTGCCCTTTTTCATGGCTTCCAAAGAGCCCATACCACGATAAACCTTATAACTGCGCCCCTGGAATAAAATGGTCTCGCCCGGGCTTTCGTCCGTGCCGGCAAAAAGACTGCCGATCATTACAGTTTGTGCACCAGCGGCCAGCGCTTTGGTCACATCACCGGAGAACTTGATACCCCCATCGGCAATCAGGGGCACCCCGGTCTTGCTGCCCACCGATTTACAATTCATGATGGCCGTTAACTGGGGCACACCGATACCGGCTACGATGCGCGTGGTACAGATGGATCCCGGACCGATACCGATCTTGACGGCGTCCACTCCGGCCTTGACCAAATCTTCGGTCCCTTTGGCAGTGGCCACGTTGCCGGCGATCACCTGGATGCCGTTAAACGTGCTTTTGAGTTCCTTGATCGTCTCGATGACATTGAGCGAATGGCCGTGGGAGGTGTCGATCAGAATCACATCGGCGCCGGCATCCAAAAGCGCTTGCGTGCGCTCCAGCCGATCGTCACCCACACCAATGGCCGCTCCGGCCCGTAAACGCCCCATCTTATCTTTGCAGGCATTGGGAAATTTTTTGATCTTTTCAATGTCTTTGATGGTGATCATCCCCTTGAGCAACCCCTTGCCATCCACCACCAATAATTTTTCAATGCGGTGCTGATGCAGCAGGCTTTTGGACTCTTCCAGGCTGATGCCCTCCGGTACGGTCACCAGATTTTCTTTGGTCATCACTTCCGATACTTTTTTATCCATACTGGTTTCAAACCGCAAATCACGGTTGGTGACGATGCCGACCAGTTGGTCTCCTTTGGTAACCGGCACACCCGAAATCCGGTATTGGGTCATCATCGCCAGAACTTCGCTGACGGCTTGATCAGGATGGATGGTCAATGGATCGACGATCATGCCGCTCTCTGATTTTTTAACCTTGTCCACTTCCATGGCCTGGGTCTCGATGCTGATATTGCGATGAATAAACCCGATACCCCCCTCGCGCGCCATGCTGATAGCTGTCTGGGATTCGGTCACACTGTCCATGGCGGCGCTGACAATGGGGATACTGAGCTTGATTTTCTTGGTGAGTTGGGTGCTGGTATTCACATCCTTGGGCAAAATATCTGAGTAGTTGGGTAACAACAACACATCATCGAAGGAGTAGCTCTCTTCGGGTGGGATTTTGTTCATGGGAACCTCCGCCAGGGCTGCGTGATTAAATATCGTCTGATTCCAAAGGCCTGGACCATTGAAATCAAAATTAGGCTAAATAAATGTGCGATATTACCACATGTGGTATTTGACTATCAACCCCATACTAGATGTGGTTTGGTTAAAAATAGACAGGGGTGTGATTTTAAAAAACAAAGTTTTAAGTTTAGGTATTTTACGGATTTGAGAACTGCTAGGTTTTGTCACTCCGGTGGAGGCCGGAGTCCAGAAAAACTGGCGAGGTTCGCCTGGTCCGGTCTGCAGTGGAATGGCACCATGGGCTGAAGCTTTATACTCAACTGTAAAATCGACTCTCATCCTTAACGTAAAACCTAAAACTTAAAACTCAACTTTCGGCTTTCGC